>JBBQNA010000046.1:0-17678 GCA_038329515.1 Candidatus Limnocylindrales bacterium
GCTGCCCGTCACGGTGACCCTCAGTGCGCTCACTCGCGAGGACCTGATGCGGGTACTGACCGAGCCACGCAACGCTGTCACGCGGCAGTTCCAGAAGTTCCTGCAGCTGGACAAGGTGGACCTGGTGTTCACCGATGGCGCGATCGCGGCTGCCTCCGAGCTGGCACAGGCACGCAAGACCGGCGCACGCGCGCTGCGTTCCATCGTCGAGGAATCGCTCCTGGACGTGATGTATGACATCCCCGATCGGACCGACGTGCGTCGCTGCATCATCACCGAGGAGACCATCCGCGACGGTCGTGCGCCGCTGCTGCTGACCAAGGCGGAGGTCGACCGGGGGGTCGACGAGACCAACTACGAGACACTCCGCCTGGAGCGCGGCGCCTAGCTCCTCGCTCACACCCGCGTCTTCGGCGCTCGGCGAGTTCGCACAGCTCCCTGGCGCTCGGTGCGTCCGCACCGCTCCCTCCCGGCGCTGGACGCGCCGGATAGGATGCCGCGATGGAACGTTGGGCCGGCATCGGCCTGGGCATCGCGGCCGCCATCGTGTACTTCGTGGTCGGCCCCAGTCAGGTGGACACCGACTCCCATTGGCCCATCGCGCAGGCATTCGTGGCAGGTCGACTGCATCTCGTCGACGCCATCCCCTGGGTGGAGCTCGTGCCGCGTCCGGACGGCGGCTGGTTCTCGCCCTTCCCGCCGCTGCTGTCGGCGCTCCTCGTGCCGTTCGCCATCGTCGGCCTGCCCGTCTGGACCGACGCCAGCGCGGCCGTGGCGGGTGGCGCGTCCGTCGCGCTCATGTGGGCGCTGCTCGCGCGGCTCGACGTGGCCGAGGTGCCACGCGTCGCGCTCACGCTGGCCTGGGCGTTCGGCTCGGAGATGCTCTGGGTGGCCGGCACCGGCGGCCAGCACCTGGCACCCCAGGCGATCGGTGCGGCGTTGCTCCTGGGGTCACTGCTCCTGGGTTTCGACCGTCGTTGGCCGTTGCTGGCAGGCCTGCTCCTGGGTGCTGCTGCGGCGGCGCGGCTGCCGGTGGGGCTGGCCCTGCCCCTCATCCTGTATCTCTATCGACGAGGCGGCTGGCCCGGGGTCCTGCTGGGTGTCGCCGTCGCGGCCCTGGTCGTTGCCGGTTATGACGCTGCCCGCTTTGGCAACCCGTTCGAGCTTGGGTACGGACTCATCCGTGACGTCGACGGCAACAGCGTCCTGGACGAGTCGTGGTACCCGCACGGCATCGATTCCATCTGGTACATCCCCCAGGGCCTGTACACGATGCTGCTCAAGGGTGCCGACTGGCAGGACTCCGTGCCCTGGCTGCTCCCCGGCTGGGGCGGTACGTCGATCCTCCTGACCATGCCCATCCTGTGGTGGGTGGTGGAGGCGCGCGGGCGCCTGGCGCTCATCACCGGCATCACCGTGGTGCTGGTGATGCTGCCCAACGTGGCGCACGGCAATCCGGGCTTCGCGCAGGTGGGCTACCGCTTCATCGTGGATGCGCTGCCGATGCTCTGGATCCTGCTGGCCATCACCTTCCGGGATGGACTGTCCAGGGCCGCCGGGGTGGCGCTCATCGCCGGTGGCGCGGTGACCATCTGGCTGTGCAGCGTGGTCTGGCTGGGCTTCCAGGACTGAAGGCCTCAGGGTCGCGGTCCGGCCTCCATCCACCAGGTGTAGAGGCTCGATGCATCGAGCGACGGCGAGACGGCCACGGACATGATCGACAGCCGGTCGTCGGACCACATGATGGCCTGTCCATTGGGCTCGGCCCAGCACACGATCTGGCCGACGTCTTGGCCGTCCAGCTGGTAGGTGCCGGCGTACGTGCCCACGTCACAGCCGTCGGCGAGATCCGACAGGTCGATGGAGTCGAGTCCGGACTGGTACGCGGCGCCCATATGATCGGCGGTGTCGAAACCGCTGTACGTCACCACTACGTCGACGTCCGGCAACGAGCAGGCGAGCGTCACCAACTCCCCCTCCCACAGCCGCTGGCTATCGGGCGTGCACGCTGGTGCGATCGCATCCGGGACGTGCGCCAGGAGCAACACCGTCAGGTCGCCACTCGGCAGCGGCAGGGCACTGGCCGCGGGGGAGGGTGTCGGCTCCGGGCGGGGTGAACCCGCCACAGGCTCGCCGGCGGCGACCACACGCGCCGCAGCCGCCTGCGCGATGGCCTCGACCTGGTCACCTGTCAGGGCGACGCCGCCGCCCAGGACCTTGGCCACGACCGATCCGACCCGGAACAGGTACGTCCGCACCGTGACGGGACCTGACTCGCCCTGGGTATCCAGACCGAATGCATACGTCTCGTCGCCCATGGCAGGGACGGCGGTGAGCGGCCGGAGGCCGGTGGTCTGGGACTCCGAGAGGGTCGGCAGTGCCGCGGCCAGGTAGGCCGACGCTGCATCCGGGGTAGGGAACTGCATCCGGAAGTCGAACACGATGGATGTGCCGTCGGTGGACTCCAGGCCCCAGGTCCGAGAGACGATACGGGTGCCATCGTTGGCCACGAACGCCGGGTCATCGATGTCATAGTCCGTGCCGTCCTGGACATCGGTCGCAGGGACCATCCCCGCGGGCAGGTCCTCGAACTGGAGCAGTCCTGCGGCCAGTGTGTCGACGGCGACCGGGGAGGTCCCCGGGGAGGCGCCCAGGGACGCGGCCGGGGAGGTCCCCGGGGAGGCGCTCAGGGACGCGCCCGGCCCAGGGGACTGCGCCGCGGCACCGATGATCCCCAGACACGTCGCGGTGATGACGCTGCACAACAGCGCGACCCGTGTCGCTCGGTGGGTCATGCCGTCGAGTATGCCGCCCGACCCGGTTTTCAGCCCCGGATCACGGCCCGCGGCCGAAGCGCGCCACAGGCCCCTGGTCGGACCGCAGGTCCGTGGCCACGCGTGCCTGCGGTACACTCGGGTTCCCCGCCATGCACGCAGCAGGCTGGTCGCGCGACCCCGTCGCTCGCTGCGCTGCGCGCCGACCGAACCTGTCCACGGAACCAGACCCACACGCCCGGAGCCAGATGACCCAGAGCCCGCCCGACATCGGTTCGACGTACCGACCCACAGAGGTCGAGGCGTCGGTCCGCGATGCCTGGGATGCCGCAGACGTGTTCGCGCCCGATGGTGCCGGCGCGCGGGTCATCGCCTCCCTGCCGCCATTCGTGGTCATCCAGCCACCACCCAACGTGACCGGGGCGCTGCACGTGGGTCACGCGCTCACGGCTGCCCTCGAGGACGCCATGGTCCGCCGGGCGCGCATGATCGGTCACCCCACCCTGTGGCTGCCGGGTGTCGACCACGCGTCGATCGCGGCCCAGGTCGTGCTCGACCGGGTCATCGCGGCTGAGGGCGAGACGCGCGCGAGTCTCGGCCGCGAGCGCTACCTGGAGCGCATGTGGCAGTTCATGGAGTCCACCCGCAACGTCATCACGGAGCAGCATCGGCGTCTGGGCGCCTCGGCGGACTGGAGCCGCCAGCGGTTCACCATGGATCCGGTGTCGGCCAAGGCGGTACGGGCGGCCTTCAAACGGCTGTATGACGACGGTCTTGCCTACCGCGACGAGCAGCTCATCAACTGGTGCCCCGGATGCCAGACCAGCCTGTCCGACCTGGAGGTGGCCCCCAGGCCGCAGAGCGGCACCATCTGGTCGGTGCGCTATCACCTGGTGCGTGCCGACGGGTCGATCGACCCCGACCGGAGCATCACGGTCGCCACCACCCGTCCCGAGACCATCGTGGGTGACACCGCGGTCGCGGTCCATCCCGACGACCCGCGCTACCAGTCGATGGTGGGGGAGCGACTGCTTATCCCGTTCGTGGATCGGATCGTGCCCATCGTGGCCGACCCGGTCGTGGAGCCCGGTTTCGGCACGGGTGCCGTGAAGATCACGCCGGCACATGATCACAGCGACTTCGCCACCGGCAGGCGCCACGTGCTGCCGGTCATCGACGTGATGACCGATGACGGCCACATGAACGACGCCGCGGGGCCATATGCGGGCCTCACGCGGGCGGATGCCCGGACGCGCATCCTCGCCGACCTCGAGGCGCGCGGCGATCTGATCGTTGCGACGCCGCACGAGATGGTCGTCGGACACTGCGACCGGAGCGGGGATGTCGTCGAGCCCCGCATCAAGACCCAGTGGTTCATCAACGTCAAGCCCATGGCTGAGCGGGCCATGGCCGCAGTGCGCGATGGGCGGACGAGGTTCGTGACGCCCCACTTCGAGAAGACGTTCTTTGGCTGGATGGAGGACATCCACGACTGGAACGTCAGTCGCCAGCTGTGGTGGGGCCACCGCATCCCGGCCTGGTACTGCCCCGACGGCCACGTGACGGTGTCCGACCTGCCCGATGGGCCCGCCAGCTGCTCGGGCTGCGACCGACCTGCTGCAGCGTTGCGACAGGACGCCGACATCTTCGACACCTGGTTCTCGAGCGGACTGTGGCCGTTCTCGACGCTGGGTTGGCCGGATGCATCGCCGGACCTGGCGCGCTTCTACCCGGGCACCGTGATGGAGACGGGCTACGACATCATCTTCTTCTGGGTCGCCCGGATGATGATGCTGGGCGAGTGGCTGATGGGCCGCGAGCCGTTCAGGATCGTCTACCTGCACGGCATGGTCCGTGACGCCCAGAACGCCAAGATGTCCAAGACACGCGGCAATGTCGTGGACCCACTCGGCGTCATCGACGATGTGGGCGCCGACGCGCTCCGTTTCGCGCTCGTCAACGGCACCGCACCGGGCATGGACCAGCGGCTGTCGCCGGACCGGCTCGAAGGCGCCCAGCGGTTCGCCAACAAGATCTGGAATGTCAGCCGCTACGTCCTTGGCCAGCGACCAGCAGAGCTGCCTGCCGATGCCATCCTGACCCTGCCCGGCAAGGACGCCATGGGTCCGGCCGAGCACTGGATCCTGGCTCGCTGCGGGGAGACCCTTCGCGAAGTGGATGCCGCCTATGCCTCCTTCCAGTTCGCGGAGGCGACGCGCCTGTTGCACGCCGCCATCTGGGCCGAGTATTGCGATTGGTATGTCGAGCTGGCCAAGACGCAGCTGGCGCCGGAGCAGCCCGTCGAGGTCCGCGTGGCGACCTGGCAAGTGCTGTCGTGGGTCCTCGATCGCTACCTGCGGGTACTGCACCCGGTGATGCCCCACATCACGGAACACATATGGGCGCGGCTGCCCAAGAACCCAGACGACCCGGAACTGCTCATCGTGGCCCGCTGGCCGGATCCCGCTGGCGCCAGCATCGCCGATGTGGCCACCGCCGACGGCGTGACGGAGTTGCTGGCGCTCATCACGGCCATCCGCAACGCGCGCAGCGACGCGGGCATCGATGCCAGCACCTGGCTCGCCGCCACGGTGGTTCCTGGCTCCGAGACGCTCCGGCACGTGCTGCAGGACCTCGAGGGCGCGATCGCCCGGCTGGCCCGCGTCCGGGTCGCCATCGCCGACAGCCCAGCCATACTGGATGAGGTGCCCAATGCCCTCGCGGTCGTGACGGACGGCGCAGAGGCACGTCTGGCCGCGACCGAGGGTGACCGTGACCGCGACCGCGCCCGCGTGGAGCGGGAACTCGACGAGGCGCTCCGTCACCTGGAGGCGGCGCGCGCTCGACTGGCCGACCCGAAGTTCACGGAGCGGGCACCCGCCACTGTCGTGGAGGGTGCCCGGAAGCGGGCACAGGAGCTGGAGGACCGGGTCGCTCGTCTGCGGGACCACCTCGATCGGCCGCACGGATGACACCGCCGCATGTCGAGGGCGGGGGACGCGGTACCATGCGCCCCTGTCAGCCGGCTCACCAGCCGGACCCAGGAAGGAGCCTGTCGTCGTGGTCTCCCTGAAGCGACTCCTTGGGCGTGGCGACGAGCCCCCGACGCCTGCGCCGGAGGCTCCGACCGATGGTCTCCAGGCCGAGGACCACGAGCTCAAGCTCACCTACCGTGCCAAGAGCAGTCAGGGCGTGCGCATGACGGCGGGACCGAACGCGCTGGCCACCCTGCCCGAGATGCTCGCGGACGTGGCACAGGGCCGCGTGACCGTGGTCGCGCCCCTGGATTCTGGCGTCCACGCCGCGGCACCGGACCTGCTCCGGCCGCAAGAGGCTGAGGCGTGGCTGCATGCGACCCGGGACCAGCCGCCGGCAATCCGCCATGGTCTGATGATCCTGAGCTCCCTCGATGCCCTCGATCCTGCCTTCGAGACCAGCGCGCTGTCGCAATTGTCGGGCGAGACCGATACGTCGGGCTATCCCGCGTACGACGCCATCGTTGGCGGCGTGGTGTCGCACTGGGATGAGCAGACGGGCGACATGATCGTGCGTGGCGTCGTGGGCTGGGGTGGCCGGGGTGTTCGTGGCGACACGGACCGGACCGCCTATCGACTGCTGGCGTCGTTGCTCGCCAACATCCTCGCCAACAAGGATGCCGTGGGCATCGCATCGGTCGACCGACCACTGCCCAAGTCCGGCTCCGGCGGACTGGTCTGCGCCCACTGCGGGTTCGGGTCCGCACACGAGCGGGCGTTCTACTGCCCCAAGTGCGGCATGCGCATGGTCCGGGGGTAACGAGTGCCGGTCTACGAATATGTGTGCACGGTCTGCGGGCACCCCATCGAAGTCATGCACTCATTCACCGCGGAGGGCCCCACGGTGTGCACCCAGTGCGGTGGTGCCATGCGCAAGGCACTATCGACGCCGGCGATCGTGTTCAAGGGCTCCGGATGGGCCAAGAAGGACCATCGCGACAAGGTGCACGCCTCGAGCAAGGCGAGTGCGGCCACCGCGGCTGCCGCAGCAGGTACCGGGACGCCATCGGGGACAGACGGTGCCTCGACCACCACCGGCGACCCCGGCCCATCGAGCGGCGCGACGCCGGAGAGCCCGGTGACCGCCACGCCGGCTGCCGCACCGGCGACCCCGGCTGCCGCACCGGCGACCCCGGCTCCCGCGAAGGCCAGCACCACGGGTCCCGGCTGACCCAGCCGGACGGTCCCGTCGCCGCCCTGGCCGCCGACTGATGGCACGACCCGGTCTGTCCGCGCGCGAGCGGATGGGCGCGCTCGAACGGCGTGCCCGCCGGTTCCCGCCGATCCGGGGCCTGATGACCATCAACGATGCCTACAACGCGGTGGGTGGCGGCCTGCTCGCGTCGGGCCTCGCATTCTCGGCGCTGTTCGCCATCATCCCCGGGCTGCTGCTCGTGGTCAGCGTACTCATCCTGGTCGCAGCGGACGCGGAGACCCAGCAGCGGTTCATCGACTGGATCGCGACCCAGGTCCCGCCGCTCGCGAGCGTGGCGGAAGAGATCGTCAAGAGTGTCAAGGACACGGCCCGGGTGGGTACGGTCGTTGGTTTCGTGGGCTTCCTGTGGGGTGCCAGCGGCTTCTACCTTGCGCTGGAGAACGCCCTCGGCCGGTTCTTCCCGTCGCGTCGCGGTCGCGACCCGATCCTCGGTCGCGTGCGGAGCATGGTCGCCGTGCTGCTGGTCGTGGGCGGCGTCCTCGCGGCATTCGGCGTGAGCGTCATCTTGTCGGTCATCGTCGGCGCAGGCACCGTGGCCATCGTGTCGCCGCTCATCGCCATCGCGGCCGCGTCCGCCATCTGCCTCGCCTGCTATCGACTGGTGCCGGTCGAGCCGCCGCAGCTGCGGGCCGCTGTCCCGGCAGCGTTGCTCGCCGGATCGTTCATCGGTGTCCTGACGGCCCTGTTCGGCTTCATCTCGGCGCAGTTCCTTGGTGGTCTGCTCGCCGTGAAGGCGCTCACGTCCGTGTTCCTGGCGCTCATCTGGTTCGGCTACGTCTTCCAGGGGCTGCTCTACGGCGCGGCGTATGCCCGGATGCGGGACATCCAGGCACGTGCCCAGCAGGGACCGCCCACGGTCTAAGGATCCAGGCAGGTTCAGCCCTGGGGCAGACCGCAACGGCGACAGAAGCGCGCCTGGCCCGACAGCGGCAGGTCGCACCGCGGGCAGGGCCGGACACCACCCTTGACCGCGCCCTGGTTAGGTGCCATCGCGAAGGGTGACCGGGACTGTCGCGTCTGGGCAGACGGCACCATGCCCGCCATGGACATCTGGGCGGCGGTCCAACCCTGTGCCGGCGGTGGCGCCCACTGGGCCGGGTTGGGGGTCACGGGTGCGGTCATCTGCCACGCCACGGTTGGTGGTGGCGGCGACATGAGCGGCGCCAGGGGTGGTGGCGGGGACCACGCTGCCGGCGGTGGCACGAAGACCGGCTCCGGTGCCACGACGACAGGCGGCGGCGCCATCGGCTCGGCAACGACCGGTGTGGGTGCCACGTACGCCGGCATCACTGGTTCCGGCACCGCGAACTCCGCGAACGCCGGAGGTGCGATGACGACCGCCGCGAGGGCCGGCGTGACGATGACGGGCTCGGGGGCCACCACCGGCTGTGACTCGACCACCGGTTGCGACTCGACGCTGGGCGCTGTCTCGACCATGGGCTCCTGTTCGCCATCGGCGACGGTCGCCACCACGGGCTCCACGCCGGGGCCCAGGGATGCGGCCAGGGCGCTCCACTCCGCGGGTGCTGTGCGCTCGACGACCGGCGCCGACACCACCTCGGGTTCGGCGGCAGCTATGGGCTTGCCGGCAGCCACGGTCTCGACAGCCGTCTCGGGTTCGTCGGGTGCCGCTGGCTCCACGGCCAATGCCGTGGTTGCCAGTGTCGTGATGCGGGCAAGCTCGGCGGCCTCCGTGTTCCGTGCGACTTCCGCGGCTTCCGCGAGTCGCAGCTGCTCGGCTGCCCATGTGACCCGGGCCTGCTCGGCCCCCCAGGCGAGGCGTGCGCGCTCAGCCTCTGCTGCCTGCTGTGCCTGGTATGCCTGCTGTGCCTCGTATGTCTGCTGTGCCTCGTATGCCTGCTGTGCCTCGTATGCCTGCTGGGAAGCCGCGTGTTGGGCCTGCTCTACCTCCGCTGCCAGGCGCAGCTGCTCTGCCTGCTCGGCCACGAGGCGCCCCTCGGCGAGCTGCAGCTCCTGTGCGAGTCGTCGCTGCTCGGCCTCGGCCTCAGCGCGCTCCGACTCCACGAGCGCCTTCGCCCCCAGGGCCGCAAGTCCGGCCTCGATCATCGGCGCCAGGTCGTCGGACGGTGCGTCCACCAGCTCCGGCGGCGCGGCCCAGATCTCGGCACGGGGCGCCGGAGGCCCCTCCAGTCGCTGCCATGCCTCGTTGCTGCCCAGGTCGAGCAGGCTCGCATACGCGGCACGCAGGATGGCCTCGGTCTCGGGGTCGGGCGTGTGCTCCGCCTCATGCGCGGCATCCGGGGCGCCCGTGGCCATGGCGCAACTGCGGCAGAAGCCGGCGCTGGTGTCCCAGCAGGATGGGCACGTGAACCGGCGACACTCCAGGCAGAAGTGGAACGCGCCGTGGAAGGGGTCCCGGGAGACGACCAGGGCGCCGGAGTCGACGTCGCCATCGTCGGCCAGGATGCCCACCATCCGACCCATCCGGATGAGGTGACGCCCACGGGGCCGCCGCGGTTCGAACGCGTAACGCGTACCGCAGCTCTCGCAGAACGATTCGACCTGGGTGGCGGTTGCCATCTGGTTGCAGGCTCCTCCGATCGGTAGGCGTTCACGCTACGTCGGGGAAGATGCGCGCACCATCGGGGCATCGGTACCGGTCCACGGCTGCGAAGGTCCTGTCCGACCGTGTCAGGGGGTGTTGGGGATGCTCTGGTAGGCTTCGCCGCCGATGTCCCGACCGTTCGCCGCTGTCGAGGGTTTCCTCGAACGCATCCTGGAACGACCCGCCGCACGGCTCTTCCGCGCCCGCCCGCAGCCGGTGCAGCTGGAGCGGCGCATCGAGCGCGCCATGACCGCGCACCGGATGGTCCGCGGCGGACACACCTACGTCCCCAGTCGATACCGCATCTTCCTCCACCCGTCCGACCTGGCGGCACTCCAGGAGGCGACGGACCAGCTGCCAAACGACCTCGCGGATGCCATCCTGTCGCGTGCCCGGGCCCGGGGCTTCTGGCTGGTGGCGCGGCCAGAGGTGCTCCTGGTGCCGTCCCCGCGGATCGCTCAGGGTGAGCTGGAGGTCGACGCCGACCCACTCGACCCGAGCCTCGTGAGCTCCGCCGCGGCCGGCCTTCGACCAGTGGGGCTGGAGGGCCCACGACCGCCCCGGCCACCCATCCCGGGCACCGGCGTGGTGCCCGACCCGCCGCGTGGAGCCGAGCCGGAGAACCGCGAGGTACCCGCGCCGAGCGAGTCAGACGGCGCCGATGCACCTGCTGTTCCGGCACCGCCCGAGTGGCTGCCGCTGGAGGCGAGCCCGCCGCCACCGGACGACCTCGCGCCGGTGCCACCCGCGGTCGCGCCAGCCGGGGGACACCACACTGAGCCGATCGTGGAGGCACCACGGGTCCTGGCGGTCATCGAGGTGCGCGGACCCGATGACCTTGTGCGTATGGTGGACTTCAGCGGCGGCACGCTGCGTGCGGGGCGCGGCACGGATAACGACATCGTGATCCTGGATGAGCGCGTGTCGCGCCATCACGGCCGATTCACGGCACGCCAGGACGTGCTGGTCTACACCGACCTCGACAGCACCAATGGATCACTGGTCAATGGCATCCGGGTGCGCGAGGTGGGTCTGGGTGTCGGTGATGTGGTCAGGCTCGGCCGGACCACGCTGACCATCCGGCCCCGACCGTAGCGCCGCGCGTCCTGGCGCGATGGACGCATTCACGCTCGTGCTGTGGGCGCTGCGCATCGGATTCCTCATCTGCCTGTACCTGTTCCTGGCACTCGTGGTCCGGACGCTGTGGCGCGATCTGCGGAGCGCCGTGTCGACCGCAGCACCGTCCGTCGGGCGACTCATCGTCGTGGCCTCGCCCCTGGGTCGGCCCGAGGCAGGCACGTCCATCCCCATCGACGCCGTCACCAGCCTGGGTGGCGACATCAACAACACGATCGTGGTCGAAGACCCGGACGTCGCTAGCCAGCACGGCCTGCTGACGTTCCGGGGTCGAGCCTGGCACCTGGAGGACCGGGGCCTGGGCGCACCGATGCGCGTCAATGGCGAACCCGTGGCGGACGCCACCACCGTGCACTTCGGCGACGAGATCGGCCTGGGCCGGGTCCGCCTGCGGCTGGAGCGCCCGCTCGAGCGGGTCGACCCATGAGACTCGCCCGGCCGCGACTCCGGATGCGACCCCGGACGCGAGACCGGGAACTGCGGTTGTTGACCGTGGTGGCCCTGGCGATGGGTGCAGGCTGGGTCAGCCTGTCCTCGACCCGCAGTGGTGGCCTGTCCATCGGTGACCCGGTGCCCGTCGTGTGCTGGTTGCTGGCCATGCTCGGCGTCCATGTCGCGTTCGTGATCAGTGGCCGTGACCTGGACCAGGTGCTACTGCCCGTGGTGGGCATCCTGGGCGGCATCTCGCTGCTGTTCATGGAGCGCTTGCCGCAGGGTCTGGTCGTCCAGCGGTTCGGCGATCGGACACTGATGCTCGGTGACCTGCAGCTGTTGTGGCTACTGCTGGGTCTCGGGCTGTTGGGGATCACGGCTATCAGCGTCCGCAGCGTGCGCTGGCTTCGAGAGTACCGCTACACCTGGGCGGCGCTGGGCATCGGCCTGCTGGCGGCGGTGTTCCTGCTGGGCGATGAGGTGAACGGTGCGCGCCTGTCCGTGCATATCGGCCCATTCAGTGGCCAGCCGTCCGAGTTGCTCAAGGTCATCCTGGTCGTGTTCCTGGCCGCATATCTGGCTGACAACCGGCCGATGTTGGCGCGCTCCAGCATGCGCGTGGGGATCATCCGACTGCCGCCGCTGGCGTACCTGCTGCCGATGCTCGCGATGTGGGGCGTGGCGCTGGCGCTGGTCATCATCCAGAAGGACCTTGGTGCGGCGCTCTTGCTGTTCAGCGTCTTCCTGGCCTTGTTGTACATCGCCACCCGACGCGGTTCGTACGTCGTCGTGGGCCTCGTCCTGTTCGTCGTGGGGGCGGCCGTGCTGTATGGCGTCCTCGGTCATGTCCGGGCGCGCGTGGACATCTGGCTCGATCCGTGGGCCGATCCATTAGGCGCCGGCTACCAGGTCATCCGGGCGTTGTACGCATTCGGGCGCGGCGGCATCCTGGGGACCGGTCTCGGGGCAGGGCTGCCGACCGTGGACGGCGTGGCGGCGATCCCGCTCATCCACACCGACTTCGTGTTCGCGGCGGTCGGTGAGGAGCTGGGTTTGCTGGGCGCCCTCGCTGTCGGCACGTGCTACCTCATCCTGGCGGAACGTGGCCTGCGCATCGCCGCCCGGGCGCCGGACGATTTCCAGGCACTCCTGGCGGCCGGGCTGACCCTGGTCGTCGTGCTCCAGGCGGCGCTCATCATGGCGGCCAACCTGCGGCTGGTGCCGCTGACGGGGGTGACGCTGCCCCTCATCAGCTATGGCGGCTCGTCCATCCTCACGAATGCGCTGGTGGTCGGACTGCTGCTGGCCCTGAGTGACCGGACCGCGGTCCGGGGCGTGCCGGCACCGACCGCCCGCATCGCTCGATCGGCGGTCGCGTGAACAGCGCACCCGGCATCGGCAGCGGACTGCTCCGGGTCGGGCTGGTGGTATGTATCGCGTACGCCCTCATCTTCGCGGGAGCCGGCTGGTTGCAGGTGGTGGAGGCCGGTCCCCTGAGCGCAGACCCCCGCAATCCGCTGCAACTGGTGGCAGCGCGCGCACCTCGCGGGCGCATCCTGGATGTCCGGGGCGTCGTCGTCGCCGACAACGCCCGGGCCGTGGATGGCGTCCGGCATCGGCGCTACGCGCACCCCGCCATGGCGCCCATCACGGGCTATGTGAGCACCATCTTCGGCACCGCAGGCCTGGAGCGGACCTACGACAGGCAGCTGACAGGTGTCGCCCGACTGGGCGCGGGTGGTGACCTGCTGCGCAAGTTCCGATCCCGAGCGTCCGATCCCGCGGACCTGCACCTGTCCGTGGATGTCCGGCTGCAGGAGCTCGCGGCACGACTGCTGGGTGACCAACGCGGTGCCGTCGTCGCCATCGAGCCCTCGTCTGGCCGCATCCTGGCCCTCGTCAGCACGCCCGGCTACGACCCCCAGCAGCTGGCCGACCCGGCGACTGCCGCTGCCTACCTCGCGACCCTTGGCGACGACTCGGGAGCGCCGCTGCTCGACCGGGCGACCCAGGGCAGGTATGTGCCCGGATCGGTGTTCAAGCTCGTCACCGGCACCGCGGGACTGGAGTCGGGCGCCATCAGGAGCGACACCACGTTCGCCGATCAGCCGGTCGAGTCTCGCCGAGGGTTCCGGCTCGAAGGCTTCCGCATCCAGGATGCGCCTCGTTCCGTGCAGCTCGACCAGCCGCTCGACCTGACGGAGGCGCTGGAAGTGTCCAGCAACGTCTGGTTCGCGCATGCGGGTCTCGCGACGGGCGCTGGGGCGCTGCTGGAGGTGGCGAGTCGCTTCGGTATCGGCTCAGCCATCGCGTTCGACCTGCCGACGGCATCCAGCCAACTCAATGGCGGGGACGGGCCGCTGCATGGGTTCGCCGACAGGGTGGAGCTGGCCAACGCGTCCTATGGCCAGGCGGAGGTGCTGACAACGCCGCTCCAGATGGCGCTGGTCACCACCGCCATCGCCAATGGCGGCGTGCTGGTGCGACCGACGCTCGTCGATCGGATCGTGAGCCGGGATGGCGATGAGTCGCGGACGTCACCGACCCGGATCGGGAGGGTCATGAGCGCCACGCACGCTGCCACGCTGCGGGACGCCATGGTCCAGGCGGTCCAGGGGCGCTACGCGGCGGACTACGCTGGTGGCGCCAGGGTGCCGGGTGTCCGGACCGCAGGCAAGAGCGGCACCGCGCAGCTGGCGCCAGGTCAGGCACCACATTCCTGGTTCGTGGGCTTCGCACCCGCCGATGCGCCGCGCATCGCCGTCGTGGTCATCGTCGAGAACGCCGGCTCCGGCAGCTCGCGAGCTGTGCCCCTGGGCGGGCGGTTGATGAACGCGTGGCTCAAGCGGTTCGCGCCGGACTCGGCTCCCTGAGCGCCCCTGGCGTACCATCCCCAGGAACGCGCGGTGCCTGAACGGCCCAGGACAGGACACGGGCGCGGTCCACATCCCCACGAGGACGCTGCGTGTCCAAGATCCAGGAGTCGGCGGAACGAGTGGCCGCGAACGTTGAGCGGGTCATCGTCGGCAAGCACGCCGAGGTCCGGCTGGCGCTGGTCGCCCTCCTGTGCCAGGGCCACCTGCTCATCGAGGACGTGCCGGGGACCGGCAAGACGATGCTGGCGAAGGCGATCGCGCGGTCCCTGGGCTGCTCCTTCCGGCGCATCCAGTTCACGCCGGACCTGCTGCCAACGGACGTGACGGGGCTCTCGATCTACAACCAGAAGACCCAGGAGTTCGAGTTCCGGCCGGGTCCCATCGTGAGCCAGATCGTGCTCGCGGACGAGATCAACCGTGCGACACCCAAGACCCAGTCGGCGCTCCTCGAGTGCATGGAAGAGCGACACATGACCGTGGATGGCATCAGCTACCAGATGCCCGACCCGTTCCTGGTCATCGCCACCCAGAACCCTATCGAATATGAGGGTACCTTCGCGCTGCCGGAGGCCCAGCTCGACCGATTCATGCTCCGCATCCGCCTGGGATACCCGGCGCCGCTCCAGGAGATCGTCATCCTGGACGAGCAGAAGCGCACGCATCCGCTGGAGGCCCTGCCGGTCGTGGCCCAGGTGGACGAGCTGATGGAGATGCAGGCGGGGGTGCGTGAGATCTATGTCGACTCCGCCATCTCGGACTACATCGTGCGCCTCGTGAATGCCACGCGCACCCACCCCGACGTCTACCTGGGTGCGTCGCCGCGCGGCTCGCTGGCGCTCTATCGGGCGGGCCAGGCCTACGCGGCAATCTCGGGCCGCGACTTCGTCATCCCCGATGACGTCAAGATCCTCGCTGAACCCGCCCTGGCCCATCGGCTCATCGTCCGGACCGCAGCCACCATCCGGGATGTCGCCGCCGGCGCCATCGTCCGGGAGCTGCTCGATGTCGTGCCCGTGGATGGTCGGATAATGGCGCCTGGCAACCGTGGACCGCTGCCGGTCTGAGTCGACGGCGCACGCGTTCGCAGGGCGCTGCTCCGCTCGGGCTCGCTGATGCGTCGACTCCAGATCGCGTGCATCGCGCTGGCGCTGGGTGCCGCGTCCCTTGTGTCGGGCTCCTCCGCCCTGACCTTCCTGTTCTATCTGCTGTTGTCCGTGGTCGGTGGCAGCTGGCTGGTCAATCGCCTGTCGCTGCGAGGGCTGGAGGCGGGTTTCGCGGTCGACCGGCAGACGGCCCAGGTGGGCGAGGTGATGACCGTCAGCTACACCGTCCGGGATCGCAGCCATCTGCCCAAGCTGTGGCTGGACGTCCACAATCCAGCGGCGCTCTCGGTGCGCATCCCGGGTCGGGCGCTCAGCCTGCGCCCGGGCGAGCAGCAGAGCTGGTCGGTGCCGGTATCGCTGTCGCGCCGTGGCCACCACCGTATCGACCCGATGGTCATCCGCACCGGCGACCCGCTGGGCCTGTTCGAGGCATATGCCACGGTCGGGCCGGGCATCACCATCGTCGTCACGCCGCGCATGGAAGCGTTGCCCATGCTGCAGCTGCCCTCGGCCATGGCGGAGGGCGCATCCGCACGACCCGAGCGGGCGGCCCAGACCACGCCCCTGGTCACGGGTGTCCGTCCATATGTGCCGACGGACGCCTTCAATCGCATCCATTGGCGGTCCAGCGCTCGGCATGGCGAGCTCCAGGTCAAGGAGTTCGAGATCCAGCGGACGGCCGACCTGTGGATCTATCTCGACCTCGACCGTGCCGTCCATGTGGGGCTCGACGATGCCGCGTCAGTGGAGACCGCGGTCCGCGTGGCGGCCTCGGTCGCTGGGCGGGCACTGGATGCAGGACGAGCCGTCGGCATCGAGGCACATGGCATCCGGCGCGCGGTCCTGCCGGCCGACCGGGGTATCCGTCAGCGCCAGAAGCTGCTCCACCTGCTGGCGGCCGTGGCCGCCGATGGCGTGACCCCCGTGCGTGAGGTGCTGGTGGATGGTCTTGGCCGCCTCCGACGGGGCACCACCGCGGTCGTGGTGACGCCGTCGCTGGATGCGGACTGGATCCGGCCACTGACCGGGTTGCGGCGACGCGGTATCGGCGTCCTCGCGTGTGTCATCGATCCGCCAGCACACGACCGACAGACACGTTTGGTGGCCGGGTTACCGGCACTCGGGGCGGAAGGTGCCGAGACGTGGGCTCGCGACCTGCGGGCGCTCCGACACGCGCTGGCGGAGCAGGACATCCCGACCATCACCGTGGATCCGGTGGCCACATTGGCGACCCAGATGGTGCTGCCCGGCGCCGCCCACGGGAGTCTCGTCGCATGACCGCCGCGACCCAGATCATGGAGGCGCGGCAGCGAACCCGGTGGGCGGGCCGCCTTGCCGGACCCCGTCAGGGATGGAGCAGCCTCGTCCTGCTGCTGGTCATGCTGGCTGTCACCGGGTTGGCCATCGACGAGCAGCGGTGGATGGGCGTCAGTCCGGCTGGTGTCAGCCAGACCGCGATGCTGCCGCTGCTCATGGTCAGCGCCGGGATGTGTGGCTCGCTGCTGGCATGGAGCCGCCTGTCCCTGGGTTGGGCGGACCTGGTCGGCGCGCTCATCGGGACCGCCGCCGGACTGTTGCTCGCGGCCAGCGCCGTGTCCGATGCGACGTCCATCCCGGCGCAGCTGCGGGAGCTCTCGGCGTCACTGGCGCGCTTCCTGCAGGACGTGCTGGTGTACGACGAGCGCACACGCGAGACGTCCGCCTTCCTGCTGACCATCAGCGCGCTCGCCTGGACCTCGGGTGTCTTCGCAGCCATCAGCATCTTCCGACGATCGAACGCCATCGGCGCCATCGTGCCCATCGGCGCGATCCTGATGCTGGAGGTGATCGCGGCGCAGCGAGCCCAGGACATCTGGCTGGTCGTGTTCACGGGTGCCTCGCTGCTGCTGGTGCTGCGGCTGGACCTGGAAGAGCAGCGCGACCACTGGATCCAGCGCCGCATCGGTGGGGGACAGGTCGTGGGCGGCCTGTTCCTGCGCGGCGGCGCCGTCGTGGTGGCACTCATGCTCGCGGGCTCGATGCTGCTGGCCGCGACGGCGAGCTCCACGACCATCGCCGGGACATTCCCCCAGCTGGACGCCCTGGTGCAGGACATCGCGACGAACGTTCAGGGGTTGGTCGGGGTGCCCACCACGTCCCAGGGTTCCAACGGCGAATTCCCGGATGAGCGCCCCATCGGCAATGCCTGGACGACCGATCACCAGGTGGTGTTCCTGGCGGACCCGCTGCTGGGTGGCCCGCACTATTGGCGTGCCGCCGCCTACGACGCCTTCGACGGACGAGTCTGGCGCAGGACGCAGACCACCACGCAGGCCGTCCCCAGGGGCGAGGACCTGCTCGCGGCCAGCGATGATGCAGTCACGGATGGAGTGCCGGGATACACCAGCGTCATCGCGACCATCACATCCCAGAGTCTCGCGGGCATCCAGCTGCCGGCACCCCAGAACCCGGTGCTGCTCGATCGTGATGCGCGGGTCCTGCTGATGGGTGATGACGGTACCTTCCAGGTGCTCGAGGCGAGCACCCGGCTGCCCGTGGG
>JBBQNA010000047.1:0-17402 GCA_038329515.1 Candidatus Limnocylindrales bacterium
CTGGGCGTGGCGCTGGGTGAACGGCAGTACGTGTCATCGGTGGACACCGCCGCGAACATCATCCAGCTCGGCCGACGCGCGGACCTGGAGCGCTCCTCGTTCGAGCTCGATCGGCTGACGCGCATCGACGGACATCACACCGGAGGGCACTTCCGGGCGCTCGTTCGCATCCGGCACCGTGGCGCGCTCATCCCGGCCAGCGTGGCGTCACCTGCCAGGGACGGCGAGCGTTGGCGAGTCGCCCTCGATCGGCCAGCATGGGCGCCGGCCCCGGGTCAGGCGGCGGTCCTGTACGACCCCGACGACCCCGCCCGGGTGCTGGGCGGTGGTCGGATGCACATCCCGGTCGCATCACCTGCCGGACACAGCGACGCGTCTCGTACCGCGATCTCCATCTGACCGTGGAGACACTCGTCCCTCATGTGACGCCTGCCGTGGTGCTGAGCGTCATGGTCGGGATGTTCAGCAGTTGTCTGTACCTGGTGGTGCGCGGGCGGATCCGTGCCCACCTGCTGCTGGTCGTGCCAGCCGCCATCGTGGGCGCCTACGTCGGCCAGGCCGTGGGCGGCCGGGTCGGTGACCCCATCCAGGTCGGCGACTTCAGCGTGCTGTGGGCGGCCGTGGTCGCGTGGCTCGCCATCCTCGTCGTGGCCAGCCTGGCGAGCCTCATGCCCGACCGTCAGTCCGACTGAGGTACGGTTGGCCGATGCAGGAAGACATGTTGTGGCTGGTCGTGGCGGTCTGCGCTGTGGTCATCGCGGTGTCCGTGGCAGCCATGGCGTGGGCCATCGTCCGGCTCGGCAGGGAGGCGGGCCGGGCCGCGATCGAGGCAGATGGGCTGATGCTGGTCCTGCGTGAAGAGCTCCCCGCGGCGCTCGCCACCCTGCAACGGACCGCAGCCAGCCTGGACACCCTCGCCGGCGAGTCTGCCGCGCGCCTCGTGGTGATCGATCGACTTGCCGAGGAAGCCGAGGCGACCATGGTCGCGGTGCGGGACCTGTCCAGTTCCGTCAACGACATCGTGCGCGGCCCGGCCGACACCGTGAGTGGCGTCAAGCGATCCGCCAAGATGGTCGGCGGGGGCATCGCATCGGGCGCCGACAAGCTGCGCCGGGCCATCACCGGAGAACATGACCAGCCGTAGACGGCTGCGCCGACCGTACGTCGCCATCACCGCCCCGAACGAGGAGCGATGACGCCCCTCGAACCGGCAGGGGCAAGCCGTTCCACCCTCGGGCGCGCGCAGGAGAGCCTCCAGCGGCTGGGCCGGATCTGGGCCGACGAGTACGACACCGTCATGCACTGGCCGTCCGGCCGTCGCCACCTAGTGAACCGTGTCGTCATCGTGACCAGCGTGGATACCCTGGCGCTGCTGTTCGCCAACTGGGCCCTGCCCGGGGTCCGCGTGACCAGCATCGTGTCTGCGTTCCTGGTCACCATCGTCGCGGGGATGCTCACATTCCTGCTGCGTCCTGTCGCGTTCTTCGTGCTGCGCCAGGGCATCGTCATCACCGGGATCCTCACCGTGCTGCTCATGGGCCTCACGCTGTGGCTGGCGGCGGGCCTCATCCCCGGGGTCGAGATGGACGGCCTGCCATGGGCGTTCGGCGCGGCCCTCGTCATCGCCGCCGTGAACGCCGTGCTCACTGCCATGCTGGGTCTGGATGAGGACGAGTCCTTCTACCGCAACTCGCTGCGCAAGCTGGCGCGCGTCCGGGGTGACGTGGACGATCGGCCCGGTCCTGGATTCATCGTGCTCCAGGTGGATGGGCTGGCGGAGCCCATCCTCAAGAACGCTCTCCGTACGGGTCTCATGCCGTTCCTGTCGGCCTGGATCCGCGATGGCTCCCACAAGGTGGGCGGCTGGGAGGCGCTTGCGCCATCCATGACCAGTTCCGGGCAGGCGGGCATCCTCCACGGCAACAACGCGGGCATCCCGGCGTTCCGCTGGTGGGAGCGCGATCGCAGCTACCTCATGGTGTCCAATCGGCCGGCCGATGCGTTCCTCATCGAGCAGCGCGCTTCGGGTCCCAACGACCTGCTACGGGACGGTGGCGCGAGCATCTCCAACCTCGTATCCGGTGGTGCTCCGCGAACCATCGCGACCACCAGCCAGTTGACGAGCCGCGGCCAGGGTATCCAGATGGACAGCTTCTCGCTGTACCTGGTCAATCCGTACAACATCACGCGCGGCCTGGTCACCTTCGGCTACACCGTCGTGCTCGAGTACTTCCAGGCGCGAGGACAGCGCACGCGCGATGTGCGACCCCGGATCTCGCGCAGGATGCCCTTCCCGTTCCTGCGGGCCTCTACGACCACGATCCTCAAGGACATGGTCACGGACCTCATGATCGGCGAGATGTATCGGGGCACGCCCATCGTGTATGCCAACTACCTGGGCTACGACGAGGTGGCGCATCACGCAGGCCCCGAGCGACCCGAGTCGCTCGACGAGCTGGACCATGTCGACCGCATCCTGCGGACGCTGTGGCGCGCGTCTCGGGGTGCCCCGCGCGAGTACCACTTCATCCTGTTGTCCGACCACGGCCAGTCACAGGGCGCCACGTTCGAAGAGCGGTATGGCATCGGGCTGGAGCGATTGGTCCGGGATCTGATGACCGGTGACACAGCGACGCTGTCCGCCACGGATGATGTGGAGAGCTGGGGGCCTGTGAACGCGTTCTTCACGGAGGTGGTCCGGGCACCCGGCACCACGGCCCGGGTCGCCCGGCGGGCATTAGGCCGATCCGCTTCGGACGCCGGGGTCGTGACGCTTGGCCCCGACCCCCAGCGAGGCGTGGTCAGCCAGCCGTTCGGTCGGGATACTCCGGCGCCGGCGGAGCCGGAAGGGCTGCCAGACCTCGTGGTTGCGGCGTCCGGTAACCTCGCCAACGTCTACTTCCCGGGCACTCCCGATCGGCTGACGCTCGAAGACCTTGTGGCCCAGCATCCCGGCCTGCTGGAAGGGCTGGTGTCACACCCGGGTATCGGGTTCGCGCTGGTCCGCAGTGGCCGGTACGGGGCGATCGCCATCGGACGGCAAGGCATCCACTATCTCGACGAACGCCGGGTCGAGGGCCGCGACCCGCTGGCCGTGTTCGGGGAGCACACGCCCGACAATCTCCGCCGGCTGGACTCGTTCGCCCATGTGGGCGACATCCTCGTCAACTCCATGTACGACCCATCGACCGACGAGATCGCGCCCTTCGAGCACCAGGTCGGCGCGCATGGTGGGCTGGGTGGTCCGCAGAACAAGGCATTCGTGCTCTACCCGTCGGACCTGGAGCTGGAAACCGATCCCATCGCCCTGGTCGGCGCGGAGGCGGTCAACGCCCGCATCCACGCCTGGATGGCGCGGGCGCGGGATCTCCACGGCACCGGGCCGGTCCGGGCGGCCACGGACCAGGCCATCGCACCGTCGGTCGCGCGGGTCATCGGCGGCGAAGTGGCGACGCCGCCGATGACACCGACGCTGCCGAGCAGCACGAGCACCTCGCGGCGACTCGACAGGTAGCCCGTCGGCAGGTCATCGTCGTCGATGTGGAACCCCGGATGGGTGTCCTGGCTCATGGTCGGTGTCCTCGTGAATTCGCGTTCGATGACCAAACGTTGTGAGCCCGGCCTGAGAGCCGGCACGCGGGCCCGTAGAGCGCGCGCCGGGGCAGTGGCGGTGCCCGCTCCGGCGTTCGGTACACTCGCATCGATGTCACACACCGATGACCGAGCGACCAGCGCCGCCCGGATGCAGCCGCTGCCCGCCGCCGAGATCCGAGCGCGGTTCCTGGAGTACTTCGCCGAGCGCGGACACACGGAGGTGCCCAGCGCCAGCCTCGTGCCTGCGGGCGACCAGACACTGCTGTTCACCAACAGCGGCATGGTCCAGTTCAAGGATGTATTCCGGGGCGTCGAGCAGCGCTCCTACACCCGGGCAGTGGATGTGCAGCGCTGCCTGCGGGTGGCTGGCAAGCACAACGACTTCGAGGAGGTCGGGCGGACGCCGCGCCACCACACCCTGTTCGAGATGCTCGGCAACTGGAGCTTCGGCGACTACTTCAAGCGCGATGCCATCCACTGGGCATGGGACTTCCTGACCCGCGACCTGGGTATCCCGGCGGAACGGCTGGCGGCCACGACCTACACCGACGATGCGGAAGCCTGGAACATCTGGCGGGATGAGATCGGACTGCCGCCAGAGCGCATGGCGCGCTGGGGCGATGTCGACAACGGCGACGACAAGAACTTCTGGCGGATGGCCGAGACCGGTCCCTGCGGTCCGTGCAGCGAGATCCACTACGACCGCGGCGCGCACCTCTCGGAGGGCCCGGAGTGCGTGCCCGACCACAGCGAGCACTGCCCCCGCTGGCTGGAGATCTGGAACCTGGTGTTCATGGAGTCCGACCAGCAGTCATCGGGGAGAGTCCCCCTGCCATTCAAGAGCGTGGACACGGGCATGGGCCTGGAGCGCCTCGCCTCGGTCGTCCAGGGTGTCAACACCAATTACGACACGGACCTGTTCACGCCCATCCTCGCGCGGATGCGGGAATTGCTGGGTCATGACCCGGATGCCTTCGAGTCGGAGCGCTTCAGTTACCAGGTGATCGCGGACCACTCCCGGGCGATCACGTTCCTCATCGCGGACGGCGTGCTGCCCGCCAACGAGGGCCGGGGGTACGTCCTGCGGCGGATCGTCCGTCGGGCGGTGCGTCATGGTCGCCTGCTGGGCCGCCGGGATCCCTTCCTGGTCCAGACCGCAACGGTCGTCATCGAGTCCATGGGCGACGCGTATCCCATCCTGCGCGCGCGGCAGACGGAGATCCTGGGCGCGGTCCTGCGCGAGGAGACGGCCTTCGCGCGCACCCTCGACGCGGGCACCATCCATCTGGAGGAGGCGCTCATCCCCCTCACTGGCGCCGAGCGCATCATCGGGCGGCTGGTGGACAGCCTGCCTGCGGACGCGCCCGTGCTGCCGGGTGACGTCGCCTTCCGACTCCACGACACCTATGGTTTCCCGGTGGATCTGACGGTCGAGCTGGCGGGCGAGTACGGCGTGCGGGTCGATCGGGCCGGCTTCGAGGTCGCGCTCGATGAGCAGCGGCAGCGTTCGCGTTCGGGACGCAAGGCGGACCTGTCCCGCCAGGCAGAAGCGACGGCGCTCTACGACGGCATCGCCCGGACGACCGGCGACACCCGCTTCCTGGGCTACGAGACCACGACCGCCGAGGGTCGGGTGGTGGCCATCGTGCGTGACGCAACGAGCTACCAGGAGCTGGAGGCACGACCGGAGATCGAGCTGCGAGTGGAGGCTGGCGCAGCCGCGGAGCTGGTCCTGGACCAGACCCCGTTCTACGCGGAGCGTGGCGGCCAGGTGGGTGACACGGGCCAGATCCGGGATGCCGCCACGGACGAGTTGCTGTTCACCGTGGAGGACACGCAGCGACCCGTGGGCGGCCTCATCGTCCATCGTGGCACGCTCCATGGCCGCATCGTTGTGGGCCAGGCCGTCCGCGCCGTAGTGCATGCCGATCGCCGCTCCGGCACGATGCGCAACCACACCGCGACCCACCTGCTGCACCGGGCCATCCGCAACGCTGTCGGCCCGTCCGCGCGTCAGGCAGGTTCACTGGTCGCGCCCGGCTACCTGCGCTTCGACTTCCCCTTTGAGCGTGCCCTGACGGAAGGCGAACGTCAGGCCATCGCGGACGAGGTGCGGGGCGTGGTCCGCGAGGACCTGCCGGTGACCGCCCAGGTCATGACCATGCAACAGGCCGTGGACGGTGGCGCAGATGCCTTCTTCGACGAGAAGTACGGCGAGCAGGTGCGCACCGTGCGCGTCGAGGGCTACGACAGCTTCGAGCTGTGCGGCGGCACCCATTGCCGCGCGTCCGGCCAGATCGGCGGCTTCATCGTCGTCTCGGAGCGCTCCATCGGCAGCGGCATGCGGCGCATCGAAGCCGTGACGGGCAGGGCTGCGGACGCGCTCATGGAGTCGCGTTTCGAAACCCTGGAACGTGCCGCGACGGCGGCGGGCGCCCAGACCCCGGAGGTGCTGGCCAACCGCGTGGAGGAGCTCCAGGCGCGCGTCCGAGACCTGGAGAAGCGACTCAAGAGCAGCGCCGCGAACGGTGGGCGACCACGACCGGCAGAGTTGGCAGCGGCCGCACGGGATGTCGCGGGCGTGCCCTTCGTCGGCCTGGCAGCGCCGTTCGCCTCCATGGAGGAACTCAAGGCGTACGCCAAGGACGTCCACGGCATCCTCGGCTCGGGCATCATCACGCTCGTGATGGACGACGAGACGCCCCAGGTGTGGGTCACCGCCAGCGATGACCTGGTGAGCCGCGGCCTGTCTGCCGCTCGTCTCATCGCGGCCGCGATGCCCGCCATCAACGGCAGGGGCGGCGGGCGACCGCAGATGGCCCAGGGCAAGGGCGACCGGCAGGCCGGCGTGGCCGAGGTGCTGGCCGCAGTGGAGGCGGCCCTCGTCGGGGACGCGACCGCATGAGCGCAGCCACTGCCGACATGACGCGGTCGGGGTAGGCATGCCCAGCCTGCGCCGGATCCGGGGCCGAGAGGACGGCAAGGCTCCCACGATGTGCACGTCCCTGGACATCGGCACCGAGTTCGTCAAGGCGCTCGTGTTCCGCATCGAGGAAGGCGCGGGCGTCGTCACCGGCACGGGCCGGACCCGCCAGGGTCTGGGCCACATGCAGGCAGCCACCGTGACGGACATCCGGGGCGTGGTCGAGAACTGCCGCTCGGCCCTGCGAGAGGCGGAGGGCACGGCCGGTATCCATCCCAACCAGGTCATCATCGGCATCGCCGGAGAGCTGGTGAAGGGGTTCACGACCAGTCACAGCCAGGAACGCAGGAGACCGGACGCGCCCATCACGGAGCAGGAGCTGGACAAGCTCCTCGAGGGCGTCCAACGCGAGGCGCTCCTGGAGGCAGAGCGGTCCATCACGTGGGAGACGGGCCTGCCCAGCGTGGATGTCCGGCTCGTCCACGCTGCCGTCACGGGCTCGGCCATCGATGGCTATCCGGTCACCAACCCCGTCGGATTCAAAGGCCGCCACGTGCGCATCAGCGTGTTCAACGCGTTCGCGCCGCTCATCCATCTCGGCGCGCTCCAGAGCGTGGCCGCGAAGCTCGGCCGGGAGCTGCTGGCGGTCGTCGCCGAGCCGTACGCCGTTGCCCGCTGCCTCAACCCGGATGACCTGGGCGCGGCAGGGGCACTGTTCGTGGATGTCGGTGGCGGCACCACCGATATCGCGCTCGTGCGTCAGGGCGGCGTGGAGGGGACGCGCATGTTCGCACTGGGTGGCCGCGCCTTCACCAAGTCGCTGGCCGACCGGCTGCAACTCAGCTTCCCCGATGCCGAGGCGGCCAAGATCAAGTTCGCGACCGACCAGCCCGTGGACGACCGCGAGACCATCGGCGCCATCATCGACGAGGATGTCTCGGTCTGGTCCGCGGGCGTGGAGCTGGTGTTGGAGGAGTTCGGCAAGCATGGTCAGCTGCCAGCGCGCATCGAGCTGTGCGGTGGCGGATCTCGGCTGCCACAGCTGGCCGCGGCATTGCGCGACAAGGCGTTCGCGCGCGACCTGCCCTTCGTGCGCCCACCGACCGTGTCCATCATCGAGCCGGCGCAGGTGCAGGGCATCACCGATCGCACCGGGAAGCTCGTGGACCAGCAGGACGTGACGCCCATGGCGCTCGCCTACCAGGCGATCGAGCTCACGAGCCCCGAACAGCCGCTGGACGCCGCGCTCAAACGCGTCCTGCGGGCCATGCGCGTCTAGTTCACACTCACGCCCGATGAGCGTCTGGTATCTCGAACTGGACGACGAGATCACCGACGCGGTCGCCCGGTTGCGTGCAGCCAAGGACGATCGCGTGGTCTTGGTCGTCCCACCCGGCTCGCGCATCGGCACGGGACGTATCAACTTCCGGCTGTTGGCGCGTGAGGCAGAGACACGTGGTCTGGGCATCGCCCTCGTCAGTGGCGATGCCCAGGTACGTGCGCTCGCGGCATCTGCGGGCCTGTCCGTGTTCGCCACGGTCTCGGAGTCAGAGGCAGCGAAGTCCGGCGCCGCCGTCGCGGATGGCGTGGCCGCTCTGGCCGCGGCGAGCGCCACTGGTCCTGACATGGGCGGCGTGCCAACGACCAGGAGCACCGCGCCCGGACCTGGCGGCGCGGCCGCCGTGACACTGCCGGGCAGCCGGACACGTCAGGGTGACGCCCACCGGGCACCGACCATCGGCCGGAAACCCCGGTCACGGACTCGCCGGATGGCCATGGCGGGAGGTGCGGTCGCGCTCGTGGCGCTCATCGGCGGCGGCGCCATCTTCGGCGCATATGCCACGACCACGGCGACCATCCTGCTGACGCAGGGCGCCAGCCCACTTGGTCCGGTGACCCTGACCTTCACGGTCGCCCCCGACCAAGCCTCGGATCCGGGCCTGGGCATCGTGGCCGGTCGCCTGGTCGAGATCCCGCTGAGCGCGCAGGGCGCGGTGACCGCGACGGGCTCGACCACTGGTGGGAACCGGGCAGACGGTGTGGTCACGTTCCGCAATTCCAGCGCCAACCCGATCCCGATCCCGGACCAGACGCTCGTGGCAACGGTCGACGGTATCCAGTTCGAGACGCAGGAGTCCATCCGGGTGCCGCCGGGTGCGTCCATGGACGTCAGCATCCGGGCCGTGGACAACGGCGTGGCGGGCAACGTACCCGCGAACACGATCGTGCAGATGGCGCCGGAGCTGTTCCGACAGCTCGGCAACGGCACCGTGACCAACAAGGAAGGCACGGTCAACGGCTCGACGCAAGTCGATCCCGTGATCCTCGACACCGACTTCGATTCGGCGCTCAACTCGCTGCGGACGCAGTTGGGCAATGACCTACTGCAGCACGCGTCTGCACCCGATGGCCTCGAGGCAGGCGAGCTGGTCTTCCCCTCCACGGCGGCCGGCAGTGACGTGGGCACGACACCGGACCGGACCAGTGTGGTGGGTCAACCGGTCGACTCGATGCCTATCAGCGCGTCCATGACCGGGAGCGTCCTGGCGGTCAAGCAAGCTGACCTGGATGCCGTCGCGGCGGCGGTCCTCGTCGCCCAGGCGGCATCTGGCGCGAACCTCGTGGACGGATCGCTCGTGGTCGATGTGGCGGGTCCCGGACCCGACCCCGGGACGTGGCTGGCCACGGCGACGGGACGCGCATTCGATGACACGATCGCCGAAGCGGCGCTCGTGGACATGATCAAGGGAAAGACCAGATCGGTGGCTCAGGGCATACTGAACCTCTACGGCAGCGCGACCATCACCTTGTCGCCGGACTTCATGCCGACCCTGCCCGACGATCCCCAACGCATCAGCCTGACCATCACGAAGCCGCCCGGAGGCTTGAACCCATGACGCAGCACCTCCGCTCCCGGACTCTCGCGGACGCGATCGCGTGAGTCGGCTGCTGGGTATCGACCTTGGCACCCGACGCATCGGGGTGGCACTGGGGGATACCACGACCGGGCAGGCACGGCCGCTCGTGACCCTCGCCCGACGGGACATCGAGCATGACGCCGCCAGCCTGCACCGACTCGCCCTGGAGCATGGCGTCCAGGAGCTGGTCGTCGGGCTGCCGCTGTCGCTCGACGGGTCGGAAGGGACCCAGGCGACCCACACGCGCGACTGGGCGTCGGCCGTCGCGCCACTGACCGGCCTGCGCATCACGTGGCAGGACGAGCGCCACACCAGCCAGGACGCGGAGCACCGGATCGGTGGTCCCGGTCGCGGTCGTGCGGGTGGCCCGCCGTCAGCTGCGGCACTCAGGGCGTATCGTGCCCGTGTCGATCGTGAAGCCGCCACGGCCATCGTCCAGGCTGCGCTCGATGTGCGGTCCACGGCCGCCGGGCTCCTGGCATGACGGCCATCGGACGCGGCGAGCAGCCGTCCACGACCGAACCGGTCACCGGCACCCGTGGTCAGCGCCAGGGGAGCGTCAGCAGCAGTGAGCTGCTGGGCCTCCGACGCGTCCGGACACGCGGCCCGTGGCGGGGTCTTGTGTTCCTGGCGCTGCTGATGGCCGCGATCGTCGTCGGTGGCGTCGTGTTCGCGGGCCCCAGGCTGCGTGATACCGCGTATGACCTGGCCCGATCGAACCCGCAGGCCATGCGCCTGCCGATGGTCCCGGAGATCGTGCGCGAGCGCCTGGGTGCGGCGTTGACGACACCGGCCGGGACGCGCGCCAGCCCCGTCACATTCACCATCGAGGGTAACGAGACGGTTGGTCAGGTCGGCCGGGCCCTTGCCGCGCAGGGCCTCATCACGGACCAGCTGGCCTTCACCTACCTGGCGGTCACGCAGGGCGTGGACGACAAGCTCCATACCGGGACCTTCAGCGTCGATCCGACCATGACGCCGCAGGAGATCCTCACCCGCTTCCTGTCCGCGCCGGATCCGATCGTGCCCACCGTTCTCATCAGCCTCCAGGAAGGTAGGCGCCTCGAGCAGATCGCTGCGACCCTCCAAGGCAAGCCGCTGCAGCTGGACGTGCAGGAGTTCTATGACCTGGTCAGGAAGCCGCCCGACTGGGTCCGGACCGAGTTCCCGTGGTTGAAGGTCGTGCCCACGGGCAACAGCCTCGAAGGGTTCATGGGTCTGGGCAACTTCACCGTGGACGCGAACATCACGTCCGAGGACCTGCTGCGGGTGCTGCTCGGTCGCTGGGAGACGGCCGTGGGACCGACCGTGATCGACACCATCGAGAAAGGCGGCAAGGACTTCTACGAGGTGCTCACGTTGGCGAGCATCGTCCAGCGCGAGACCTCTGCCTCCGCTGAGAAGGCCAAGATCGCTGGCGTGTACACCAATCGCCTGAACGGCGCCCTGGGCGCCAGGCTGCTGGGCGCCGACCCGACCGTCATCTACGCCCGGGACACCACGAAGTTGCGCGGCCTGGCGTTCACGAAGTGGCCAAAGTACCCATTCTGGGGACTGACCGGCTCCTCCGACCTGTCGAAGGTCAAGGTGGACTCCGACCTGATGGGCTATCAGAGTTACGTGACGGCAGGGCTGCCGCCCGGCCCCATCGACTCGCCGACGTTGTCGACGATTGTGGCCGCGGCGGATCCCGATACCAGGGGCGGGTACACATACTTCTATGCCTGCCCGAAGGCCACGACCCACCTATTCGCGAAGACAGCCGCGGGCCATCGCAAGAACATCAACTCCTGCAAGTAGCGTGACGGCGGTCGCGCTGCCCCTGGCGCCGACCGCGCTGCCGACGCCGGCCGACCCCGCCCGCTGGCGAGCCGCCGACACAGCCGCGCGACCCGCCCGCCTGGAACGGTTCCGCGCACGCCTCGCGGCCGAGTCGGTGGATGCGTACTTCGGGATCCGCCTCGCCAACACCCGCTACCTGACCGGATTCGAGATCGGGGAGAGTCACGCGTCCGTAGCCGGGCTCTCGGGCCAGTTCCTGGTCTCCGCGGACGAAACGGTCGTCCTGGCCGACTCGCGCTACCGCGCCCAGGCGATCGAGGAGTGTCCATCCTCGCGAGTCGAGGACGCGTACGGCGACCTGGCAGCACGCTGGCCGGCCCTGGTGTCGAGCCTCCGGCCCGTCGGCGGCCGCGACGGGCAGGTGACCCGGATCGCCGTGGAGGCCGCCTGCATCAGCCACGCCGCCTGGACGCGTCTCGCGGCGGCATCGCCGGACGTGGAGTTCGTCGCCGCGGACGGCTGGATCGAGGAGTTGCGTCAGACCAAGGAGCCCGCAGAGCTGGAGCGGGTCGGCGCCGCCTGTGCCGTCGCTGACGCCGCCCTGACCCGGCTGCTGCCGTCCATCCGACCGGGTGTCACGGAGCACGACCTCGCCCTCGCCCTGGAGTGGGAGATGCGGACCCACGGCGCTGAGGCGCTCGCCTTTGACGTTGCGTGTCTCGCGGGCCCGCGCGCGGCACTGCCGCACGGCTCACCGACCGATCGACCCATCGCCCGCGGCGAGGTGCTGTTGTTCGATTTCGGGGCGCAGGTCTTCGGCTATCGCTCGGACATGACGCGGACGCTCTTCGTGGGCGAGCCCACAGCTGGGGACCTGGCCATCTACGAGCTGGTTGCGGGCGCCCAGCAGGCCGCGTTCGATGCGCTCACCGCAGCGGCAGCGGCCGGAGAGCATCCGGGCAACCGGGTCATCGACGCGGCGGCCCGGGACCACATCGCGGCGGCAGGTCATGGCGACCACTTCGGCCACGGGCTGGGCCATGGCATCGGGCTCGCGACGCACGAGGCGCCATCGCTGGGTCGGCTGGCGCCGGAAGCACCCTTGCCGTCACCCACGGTGTTCAGCGTCGAGCCGGGGGTCTACCTCGACGGCGTCATGGGCGTGCGCATCGAGGACCTGGTCGTGTTCGACCCCCAGGCGGCCCGCTGCGAGCGGCTGACCCACTTCCCGCGTGAGGTCACGATCGTCGGCGTCTGACTCGCCTGCTCCGGTACACTCCGTCTCCCATCCCGTGCGCGGCAGCCGGCCCGGAGTCGCCCGCGTCCAACACCTTCGGAGAGATGCCCCGACCATCGGAGCCGACTCCGGCACTCGAGGGAGCGCACAGCACTCATGATCTCGACCGGTGACCTGAAGAAGGGCATCGCCATCGAGCTCGACGGCGAGCTCTGGCAGATCCTGGACTACCAGCACATCAAGATGGGTCGGGGATCCGCCCAGGTCAAGATCAAGCTGCGCAACATCCGTCGCGGCCAGACCATCGAGCGCAGCTTCCAGGCTGGCGACAAGTGGCCGCGTGCCATCCTCGAGAAGCGTCCCGCCCAGTTCCTGTACCAGGACGGTGACGACTTCCACTTCATGGAGCTGGAGAACTACGAGCAGTTCTCGCTCACCCGCGCGCAGCTGGACAGCGTCGCCGACTACCTCGTGGACGGCATGCAGCTCGACCGCACCAGCTGGGAGAACGAGACCATCGGCATGGAGCTGCCCATCTCGGTGGACCTGAAAGTGGCCAATACGGACCCCGGCTTTGCCGGTGATACGGCCACGGGTGCCCGCAAGCTGGCCACCATGGAGACGGGTCTCGTCGTCCAGGTGCCGCTCTTCGTGGCCGAAGGTGACGTCATCCGTATCGATACCCGCAACGGCGAGTACCAGACCCGGGTCTGAGCTCGCATCGGCCGGGTCGCAGGCACGCGCGATGGGCCGCCCGCCGGACGAGCAGGCGTGGTTGCCGTTCGAGGAGTTCCTGGCGTCCGGCGCCAGGGGACCAAAGGCGGCCGCGCCGCCGCCGGACACCGCGGGTCCTGATCGATCTCTGCCACGCATCCTCCTGGTGGGGGAGCTGACGCGTCACATCAAGGACGCGCTGCGGGACGCGCCGCAGCTGCGCGACCTGTGGGTCGAAGGTGAGGTGGGCCAGGTCAGCATCAGCTCCGCCGGCCACTGCTACTTCACGCTCAAGGATGAGCGCGCGCAGGTCCGCTGCATGATCTTCCGCGACGACCGGATGGCCATCCCGTTCCAGCCCCGGACGGGGGTCCGCCTCGTCGCCCACGGGCGGGTGGACGTGTTCGAGGCACAGGGTGTCTACCAGCTGTACGTGGATACCCTCCAGCCGGCTGGCTTCGGCGACCTCGCCCTGCGCTTCGAGGCGCTCAAGGCGCAGCTGACCAAGGAAGGTCTCTTCGACAGCAGCCGCAAGCGGCCGCTGCCGACGTGGCCCCAGACCATCGGCATCTGCACCAGCCTGTCGGGAGCGGTGCTGCACGACATGCGCCAGGTACTGTCGCGCCGCTGGCCGTCCGTCCGGGTGCTCGTGAGCGCCTGTCAGGTGCAGGGGCCGGGCGCGCCGGAGAGTGTCGTGGCGGCACTGCGACGGATGGCGCGGTGGGCCGATCCGGCCACCGGGCGCGTGCCCGACGTGGTCATCCTGGCCCGCGGCGGCGGCTCGATGGAGGACCTGTGGGCCTTCAACGAGGAAGCGGTCGTGCGGGCCGTGGCCGCATTCCCGGTGCCCATCGTGGTCGGTGTGGGACATGAGACGGACGTGACGCTCGCGGAGTTCGCGGCGGATGTCCGGGCAGCGACCCCGTCCGTGGCTGCAGAGCTGTGCGTGCCCTCCCGGGTGGACCTGGAGGCGCGCCTGCGGACGCTCGACGGGCGCCTGTCGAACGCTGCCAGCCGGGGACTGGTCGCGGCACGCGCGGAGCTGGATGCCGAGCGGCGTGCCCTGGAAGCGTTCCGGCCATCTGCGTACCTGGCCGCGGAGCGCGAGCGCGCGGGGCTGCTGCTGGACCGCGCCACGCGCGCCGTCACGGCGCGTATGGAGGCGGACACCGCACGCCTGCAGCGGCTGGATGACCGGCTGCCACTGATCCTCCAGGGCCGGCTGGCGCGTGCCCGGACCGATCTCGCCAGGAGTGCCGCCACGCTTGGCGCCCTGAGCCCGTTCGCGACACTCGAGCGCGGCTACGCCATCGTGCGTGACGCGAACGGCGCCATCGTGCGTGACGCGGCGACCGTGGCCACGGGTGACGCGCTGGAGGTCCGCCTCGCACAGGGCGCAGTGGACGTGCGCGTGGAACGCGTGCCAGACTCGGCGCCATGACCCACGACCTGACCCCCACGGTGGATCCGACCATCGCCGCGATGCCCTTCGACCTCGCCCTGGCGGAGCTGCAGTCGGTGGTCGGACGACTGGAATCGGGTGGCCTGGCGCTGGAGGACTCCATCGAGCTGTACGAACGGGGTGTCGCGCTCCACGCGCACTGTGCCCGCTCGTTGACATCGGCCGAGCTGCGCGTCCAGCGGCTGGTGGAGGGATCGGGGGGCCGGCTGCAGGCGCTGGACCTGCGTCCCGACGATGAGTCCTGACGCGTCCTGACCGGCCGCGCTAGCATCCCCCTGCCACTCCAAGGGTCGGACGCATCCCGAAACGACGACGGGACTGGCGCGGCAGCTGCCGCAGCACAGGAGCGACGTGTTGGCCATCCTTCCCGGTATCCGCGGTCCCCAGGACCTGCACGCGCTCTCGGACGAACAGCTCCCGGAGCTGTGCGAGGAGATCCGCCAGACCATCATCAGCACCGTGTCCGAGACGGGCGGTCATCTCGGCAGCTCGCTCGGGGTGGTGGAGCTGTCGGTGGTCCTGCATCGGCTGCTGGACAGCCCGACCGACCGGATCGTGTGGGACACGGGCCACCAGGCATACGCCCACAAGCTGCTGACTGGCCGCCTGGAGGCCTTCCCGACCTTGCGCCAGATGGGCGGCATGGGTGGCTTCCCGCGGCGCAGCGAGAGCCCCCACGATGTATTCGACGGTGGCCACGCGGGCACCGGCATCTCCATCGGGGAAGGGCTCGCCCTCGCCCGTGACGTCCGCGGCACGAAGGAGCGGGTGGCGGTCGTCGTGGGTGACGCGGCACTCATGGCCGGCCTCTCGTTCGAGGCCCTCAACGACCTCGGCCAGCGCGGCACGCGCCTGCTCATCGTGCTCAACGACAACGAGATGAGCATCTCGCCGACGGTCGGCGCCATGAGCCGCTACCTGTCGCGCATCAAGCTCTCGCGGACGTGGCGTGGGTCACGCCGTGCCTATGACGATGCCGTCCGGCGGATCCCCAAGGTCGGCCCCACAGCATACGAGTGGTCACTCCGGCTGCGAGCGGCGGTCGTCGACTTCGCCCAGCCCGGGCGGCTGTTCGAGGACCTCGGCATCACGTACGTGGGGCCCGTGGACGGCCACGACCTAGGTGCCCTGGAGCGGACATTCCGGGATGCCTACGATGAAATGGAACGGCCGGTGCTGGTCCACGTACGCACCCGCAAGGGACGCGGCTACCATCCAGCTGAGGCGGACAAGGTGGGTTTCCATGGCGCAGCCCTGCCGCCCATGACGGTCGTGAACGGCAGTGTCGATGCCACGGTCCTGGATGGCGATGCGACCCCGTCGGATGCCCAGCGAGCCGCGGCCAGGAAGAAACCACCCAACTACACCGCGGTCATGGCCGATGAGCTGGTCCGCATCGGTCGCGAGGACGCGCGCGTGGTGGCCATCACCGCGGGCATGCCCACGGGCACCGGTCTCAGCAAGTTCGGGGCCGCGTTCCCGGACCGGATGTACGACGTGGGCATCGCGGAGCAGCACGCCATGACCCTTGCCGTGGGCCTTGCGCTCGGCGGCCAGCGGCCCATCGTGGCGCTGTACTCCACGTTCCTCCAGCGAGCGTTCGACCAGGTCGTCCATGACGTGTGCCAGAACGATGCACCCGTGGTCATCGGCGTCGACCGCGCCGGCCTGGTGGGCGAGGACGGCACCAGCCACCAGGGCATGTTCACGCTGCCGGCACAGCTCCAGTTGCCGAACCTGATCGTGGCATCACCCCGGGACGAGCAACAGCTCCGGAGCCTGCTCCGGACCGCATTTGCCCAGGATCATCCGTTCGCGCTGCACTACCCGCGCGATGCCGGCTTCGACCTGCCCGAGGTCACGCCGACCATCATCCCCATCGGTCAGGGCGAGACCCTCCGGGAGGGTACGGAGCTGCTGCTGGTGGGTTTCGGGCCCATCGTGATGCGTGCCATGGAGGCCGCGGAGCGCCTGGGGGCCGCCGGCTGGTCCGTGGGCGTCATCGACGCCCGCTATGCCAAGCCCCTGGACGCAGCGCTCATCACCGCAGCGGCCCGCGGCAAGCGTCTAGTCGTGACGCTCGAGGAGAGTGCCGCGACGGGTGGCTTCGGTAGCGCGGTGATCCAGGCGATGGAGATGGCTCGCCTCACGGACGCCGGACTGCGGGACGTACCCGTGCTGCCCATCGGGATCCCCGCAGATCGGTTCGTGGACCACGGGTCCGTGACGGACCTGCGGCATGCGATCCGCATCGATACAGAAGGCATCACCGCGCAGGTGCTGGAAGCGATCGCGCGGATGGCTGTCGAGCCGGCGCATCCGGCGGTGTCGGTGCCGGCCCGCTCCGCGTAGCCGCGCGCTGCGCGCTGCCCAGGGCAGCCACTCGACCCGTCCGGCTGGGGCGCTGGCCACGCGCGGCCGGTTCCTGCCACCATGGCAGCGTGCCCAAACGAGTCCGACTCGACCAGCTGGTGACCGATCGAGGTCTGGCCGTCACACGCAGCCGTGCCCAGGCATTGCTGATGTCCGGCCGCGTCCGCGTCGGGGCGGGGGACGGTGGTCGGCTGGACCGGAAACCCGGCGATATGGTCGATCCACTCATCGACATCCAGCTGCTTGCGGCGGCGCCCTATGTGTCGCGGGGTGGCGAGAAGCTGGCTGGCGCCCTCGATTCGTTCGGCATCGACCCCGCCGGGCGCACCTGCCTGGACGTCGGTGCCTCCACGGGCGGCTTCACTGACTGCCTGTTGCAGCGTGGCGCGACGCGTGTCT
>JBBQNA010000048.1:0-16978 GCA_038329515.1 Candidatus Limnocylindrales bacterium
GCGGTCACCCAGACCCATCGCGAATGCGATCTCGCGTGCCTGGTGGTCGAGCAGGCCCAGGTGCGGGTGCGCGAGCACCGACACGATGGCCCCGGGGTTCGTCTCGGCGACCGTCTCGATCTCCACGCCGCCCTCGGCGGAGCCCATGATGCGCATGCGCTGCTCGGTCCGGTCGAGGACGGCCGCGAGATAGAACTCCCTGACGATGTCAGCGGCGGCACCGATGAGCACGCGCCGAACGGTGATGCCCTTGATGTCCATGCCCAGGATGGCCGTGGCCACCGCTTCGGCTTCGTCGCCAGTGGCCGCGAGCTTGACGCCGCCGGCCTTGCCCCGGCCGCCGACCAGGACTTGCGCCTTGATGACCACGCGGTCCGCGCCTGCGGCGAGGTAGCCCTCAGCCTGCGTTCGCGCCTCTGCTGGTGTGGTCGCCACGGACCACCCGGGGACCGGTAGACCGGCCTGGACGAGCAGCTGCTTGGCTGCGAACTCCTGGAGCTTCACGGACGCGCCGGCACCTCTGGATCTTTGATCGGGGACGTCAGGATAGCGCAGCGACCAAAGCTGTCGTTGGGGTAGCATGGCCAGGTCGTCCGGAACGGCCCAGCCGGCCATCACACCCTGCCAAGGGACACGGCTGCGGCATGTCACGGGTCTGTCCGATCGCGTTCCATGGCACGGAGTCCTGATGCGGTACCTGGATCTGATGCGTTCCTACCGGGGGCGCGAAGGTAGTTGGGCGTGGATGTTCCATCGCATCAGTGGCGTCGCGGTGTGGGCGTTCGTGGTCCTGCACGTCATCGACATCTACCTCGCGGGCGGCGATCCGCGTGCCTATGACGAACTGCTGACGTTCTACTCGAGTCCAGTCGGCCGGACGATGGAGATCCTGCTCGGCGCAGCGCTGCTGTATCACGCGCTCAACGGCATGCGCATCCTCATCATCGACCTGTGGCCGGCCATGACGGTCCACCACCGGAAGCTGTGGTACGGCAGCTGGGTCATCTTCTTCGCCCTGGGCATCCCGGGCGCGATCATCATCCTGCGGCCCTACTGGAAGGACGCCTTCGATGGCGTGACCGGCGTGCTCCAGCTGACGGGAGTGATGTAGATGGCGGACATCTCCCCGGTCAGTCGCGGGCGACGCAAGCCAACGGGCGGTGGCCGTGAGACGACCGTCTGGTATCTCGTGCGCATCACCGGCGTGGCGCTGTTCGTGCTCGCTCTGTCGCACTTCATCATCCAGCACTTCATCTTCGACCCATCCGAGCAGACCGCCGAATGGATCGTCACCCACCGCTGGAACCAGCTCATCTGGCGGGCTGTCGACTGGGCGCTGCTGATGGCCGTGCTCATCCATTCCGTACTCGGAGTTCGAACCGTGGTCCTGGACTACGTCCACGGGCCACGGGCCCGCATCCTGACGCTCTCGGCGCTGTACCTGCTGACCGCCATCCTGTTCGTCCTGGGCACCATCGTGGTGGTCACGCTCCAGCCCAAGCCGGGCATCCAGTGAGCGAGGACATCAAGCTCAGCCCGTCGATCGCGACCCATGAGTACCAGGCGGTCATCGTGGGTGCCGGCGGTGCCGGCCTGTGGGCTGCGCTGGAACTCGCCCGATCGGGTGTCAAGGCCGCGGTCCTGACCAAGCTCTACCCCACACGCTCCCATACCGGGGCGGCCCAAGGCGGCATCTGTGCGGCGCTCGGCAACCTCGAGGAGGACCACTGGGAGTGGCACATGTTCGACACCGTGAAGGGTGGCGACTACCTCGTCGACCAGGACGCGGCGGAGATCCTGGCCCGCGAAGCCATCGATACGGTGGTCGAGTTGGAGCACATGGGGCTGCCCTTCAATCGCACCGCCGACGGCCGCATCGACCAGCGCCGCTTCGGAGGCCATACCCGTAACTTCGGCGAAGGACCGGTGCGTCGATCGTGCTTCGCAGCGGACCGGACCGGGCACATGATCCTCCAGACGCTGTACCAGCAGTGCATCAAGCACGGCGTCCGGTTCTTCGACGAGTACCACGTCGTGGACGTGCTCATCGAGGGTGGCCAGACGCGTGGCGTCGTTGCCTATCGCATCGCGGACGGCGAGCTGCACGTGTTCCGGTCCAGTGCCGTGATGTTCGCCACGGGCGGCTTCGGCCGCATGTTCCGGACCACGTCAAATGCCCACTCGCTGACGGGCGATGGCGTCGCCCTGGCGTATCGTCGGGGTGTGCCCATCCAGGACATGGAGTTCTTCCAGTTCCATCCCACGGGCATCCCTGGTTTGGGCATCCTGCTGTCGGAGGCCGCCCGGGGGGAGGGTGGCTACCTCCGCAACGACTCCGGTGAGCGGTTCATGGAGCGCTACGCGCCCAAGCTCATGGAGCTGGCGCCCCGGGACATGGTCAGCCGCGCCATCGCCCTGGAGATCCGGGCCGGCCGGGGCATCAAGGGCAAGGACTACGTCCACCTGGACCTGACCCACCTGGGCAAGGCGGTCATCGATGCCAAGCTGCCGGACATCACTGAGTTCTCGCGGGTGTACCAGGGTGTCGAGCCCATCACCCAGCCGGTGCCCACGACGCCTACCGCCCACTACGCCATGGGCGGCATCCCCACCAACACGGACTCACGCGTGGTCATCGACGAGCGGGGCACGGTGCTGCCCGGCCTGTATGCCGCCGGCGAGTGTGCCTGCGTGAGCGTCCACGGCGCCAACCGACTGGGCACCAACTCGCTGATCGACATCCTCGTCTTCGGGCGTCGCGCGGGTCGATCCATGGCCCATGACGTGGCCGGGGTCCAGCTGCCAGAGATGGCCCGCGATGCCGCCGACCAGGTGCGCGAGGAGATCGAGACGCTGCGAACCCGGACACGCGGCGAGAACCCCGCCAGCATCCGCTCCGCGCTGGCAGACACGATGATGGACGGCGTGGGGGTATATCGCACAGGTGACAGCGTCAAGGAGTCGGTGGTCAGGGTGCGCGAGCTCCAGGCCCGCTACCAGAACGTGCGGGTCCAGGACAAGGGCACTGTGTTCAACACGGACCTGCTCGAGACGCGCGAGCTGGGCTACCTGCTCGACTGCGCGGAGGCGGTCGCGGTCAGCGCCCTCGCCCGGACCGAGAGTCGCGGCGCGCATGCCCGCGAGGACTTCCCCGACCGGAACGACGAGGAATGGCTCAAGCACACGCTCGCCTTCAAGACCGATGCCGGTCCCGAGTTGCGCTACAAGCCGGTGACCATCACCACGTTCCAGCCCAAGCCGCGCGTCTACTGACGCGCTGATCAGGAGCACCATGCAGGTCCAGCTGCGCATCCTGCGCTACGACCCCGAGCGAGACCAGAAGCCCCACTGGGAGCAGTACACGGTCGAGACCGACCCGACCGCGCCGCTGCTCGACCTGCTACACACCGTGAAGTGGCACCAGGACGGATCCCTGACGTTCCGTCGCAGCTGTGCCCACGGGGTGTGTGGCTCGGACGCGATGCTCATCAACGGTCGCAATCGACTGGCCTGCAAGATCCGGGTCGATCAGCTGGGCAAGAAGATCTCCGTGGCGCCGCTGCCGGGGCTCAAGGTCATCAAGGACCTGGTCGTGGACATGGACGAGTTCTTCGCCAAGTACCGCAGCGTCATGCCCTTCCAGGTCGATGACGACGTGATGCCCGCGCGCGAGCGTCGTCAGTCACAGGCGGATCGTGAGCGCTACGACGACACCACCAAGTGCATCCTGTGCGCTGCCTGCACGAGCTCCTGCCCCAGTTTCTGGGCACAGGACACGTACATTGGCCCGGCCGCGATCGTCAACGCCCATCGCTTCATCTTCGACACCCGTGACGCGGGCTCGGATGACCGTTTGGAGATCCTGTCCGATGCGGACGGCGTCTGGCGCTGCAGGACGATCTTCAACTGCACCGATGCCTGCCCGCGGGGCATCAATATCACGCGCGCCATCCTGGAGGTCTCGCAGGCCATCACGGAGCGCCGGATCTGAACCTCCTCGGCGTGGACGAGGTCGAGTCGCTCGACGATGACGGTGCCGGGCCGCCGCGCCGCCAGTTCGAGCGGCTGGTCATCCGGACCGATGGCGCATCGCGTGGCAATCCCGGACGCTCATCGGCGGGAGCGGTGCTCATCGACGCCGCTCGACCGGACGCCTTCGAGCCGGACGCCATGGCCGTGGCGGTCGTGGCACGTGACCTGGGCATCCGGACCAACAATGTGGCGGAGTACGCGGGTCTGGTCCTGGCATTGCGAGAGGCGGTCCTGCTGGGTGCCCGGGAGATCGACCTGCGGCTCGATTCCAAGCTCATCGTGGAGCAGCTCAACGGCCGCTGGCGGGTCAAGGACGCCAAGCTCCAGGGGTTGTTCGCGGAAGCGATCCGCCACCTCAAGCCACTCCGACGCTGGTCAGCAGTGCACGAGCCACGCGCCCGCAACAAGGCCGCCGATGCGCTGGCCAATATGGCCCTCGACGATCCGTTCGGCGCGGCACGCGTCACGGCCGAGATCCGCCGGCGCGCCAACGAGGGCTGACGTGCCTGCCGGCGATCGGTCCATCATCGCGTGACAGCAGCCCGCACGACCTACTGGACGACACTGGCCACGGACGTGGACGGCGTGGTCTACGTGCCAGTGCCGTTCGACCCGGATGCGGTCTGGGGCACCAAGACACGCCACTTGGTCAGCGGCACGATCGGCGGCCTGCCAGTGCGAGGCGAGGTGCAGCGCGTTGGTGGTGATCGCGGCGTCGTCCTCGGTCCGGCATGGCGCCGCGATCGGGGACTCGCGGTGGGCTCCCAGGTAGAGGTCGTTTTCGAAGCAGAGGGCCCACAACGTGATGATCTGCCCGTCGATGTCGCGGCTGCGCTGACAGCCGACCCGCAGGCGGGTGAGGCGTTCGACGCGCTGGCGCAGTCCTATCGAAGGGCGTTCCTCGACTGGATCGACGCGACGAAGCGGCGACCCGACCAACGGCCGCTGCGCGTCGCCGAGATGGTCGAGCTGCTGCGGGCCGGCAGGAAGCAGCGGTCTGAGGTCCACGACACCGATCGCTGGGGTCGCATCGGCTCGGCGGGCTAGACTCCGCATGCCAGCGAGTCGGTCGGACGGTCGCGGGACCTGCAGGGCGACCTGTCGGTCACGAGGAAAGTCCGAGCTCCCCGACGCAGGGTAGCGGGTAACTCCCGTCCGCCGCGAGGCGAGGACCAGCGCCACAGTGACGAATCGGTCGGGTCGGCTTGCCGGCCTGACCGGGTGAAACGGGCAAGCTCTACCTGGTGCAAGGCCAAATAGGAGGACCGGCACGGCGCCCTCGGGCGTGCGTGCACGGGGCGGCGTCGCCTCGTCCTCGGGTCGGCCGCTCGAGGTCGCGGGCAACCGCGATCCCAGATGGATGACCGTCGCCGTCGCGCAAGCGGCGGTACAGGACTCGGCTTACAGACCGTCTCGCTGGCGCTCTGCCGTGCGGTTGCCGTTGACGCTCTCGCGAGACATGCGGGCGGCCAGCACTCTGCCGTGCGGGCGACTGGTACTCGCGAGACGCGCGGGCGACTGGTACTCGCGAGACCGACCGAATCGCCATGGCTGGGCCACCACTTGTACCGGGTCGGGCCCATTCGGACGACCGCAGCGCCCTCGTCGCGACTGGTACACGACGATTCGCCCCGTCCTGCCGCGGACGCGACCAGCAGTCGCCAAGGCTGGTCCATGGGTATCGAGCCTGGCTCCGGGGCGGCATGGTTGTGCCATCTCGCGAGTACCGGTCGCGATGCGACCACCAGTAGCCCTGAGCGCCGCGACCGCCCAGGCGGCAGGGACGCCCGGGCGGCAGGGACGCCCAGGCGACAGGGACGCCGAGGCGACAGGGACGCCGAGGCGACGTATCCGCCCTGACTGGGCCGGTCAGTCCTCGTCAGCGCGGAAGATGCCCGTGTTGGTGCATGCCTGGCAGGTGCTATAGGCACGCTCCAGGTCGCCCATCGGGATGGCCTGTTCAAGGCCGTCATAGAGACAGTCGGCGCTGTAGCTGGCGGTCGACCTGCGGCTCGCGGAGCTGGTCACGGTCAGCTTGCGGAAGACGCAGCGTCGAAGCGGCGCAGCGCCTTCGGCGAGGCGTGCCAGTGGCAGCACCGTGAGCTCGGTGGCTCGCTGGGGCAGCCGGATACGCGGAGCCGCCTCAGGAAGCGGATCGGCGACGGCGACGGCCTTGGTGGGAGCGAGGGCCACTGGATCTCCGATGCGGGTCGACACCGATGTGCCGCGAAGGTTGCCCACCGTACGCGTACACCGCTCCGCACCTCAATGACCCATCGGTACCGGGGGGCCTGCCACCACCGCATCCGGCGCGGGCAGTCATGGCGTCCCGGGGCGGCCCGCAGAAACGCCCTTGACGGGGCCCGAATCGCCGCTACTATGGCGAGAAGTGGCGCAAAGTGGTGTCGAGTGGGGACAGGTGGTGGCGGTGCGGGCCAACGGGCAGCCGAGTGGGGCTCCGATGACCAGCAGCAGCATCACCCCGGAACCGATCGGCACGGCGCCGGACAGGGAGAGGGCGACGAAGCCAGGTGTTCACCGGCGAGTACCGAGTAGCGGTCGACGACAAGGGGCGCATCGCCGTCCCGGTCCGATTCCGTGCGGAGTTCGCGGCCGGAGGCCTGGTCAGCAAGTGGCTCGATGGCTGTCTGGCGCTCCATCCGCGCGCTGCCTGGGAGCAGGTCGCCGCTCGCGTCGACCCGCTGCCGTTCACCGACGCTAGGGGCCGCGAACTCACACGCTTCCTGTACGGGACAGCGTTCGAGATCGAGCTTGACCGACAAGGTCGGATGGTCGTACCGGCCGTGCTTCGCACGTTCGCGAAGCTGGACGACCAAGCCGTGCTGGTCGGTTCAAGGAACCACCTGGAGCTCTGGTCGCACACCGCGTGGGACGACTGGAGCCAACGGATGGATCAGCCGGAGGTGCTCGCAGAGCACTTCCAGGGGTTGGGCATCTAGTCGTCGCACCACATGAGCCTCCGGGATCCGGGGGGACCGTTGGGACGGTCTGATCGATGGATGAAGGGCACCTGCCCGTGATGGTGGAGGAGGTCATGACGGCACTCTCACCGAGCCCGGGCAGCTTCCATATCGACGGTACCGTCGGCGGCGGAGGGCACACCCTCCGGATCCTGGAGGCCACCACACCCGACGGTCGGGTGCTTGGCCTCGACGCCGACCCGCGTGCGCTGGAACGCACGCGGGCACGCCTGGACCGCTTCGGCGTCCGATTGGCGCTCCACCAGACCAACTTCAGGGACATCCGGGATGTGGCCCGCGCCGAGGGCTTCGGCACGGTCGACGGGGTCCTCCTGGACCTGGGCCTCAGCTCTCATCAACTGGCCGAGCGCGAGCGAGGCTTCAGCTTCCGTGCCGAGGGGCCTCTGGACATGCGCTTCGATCCGAGCAGCGGCGTCCCCGCCAGCGAGCTCGTGGCCACCCTCGACGAAGAGGCGCTCACACGCCTGCTGCGCAACTACGGCGAAGAGCCGCATGCCCGACGCATCGCGAGGGCCATCGTCGAGCATCGATCGGAGGCACCCATCGAGACCGCCGAGCAGCTGGCCGCCGTGGTCGCCGCCGCGACCCCCGGACCTCGACCCGGTGCCCGACGACCCATCCACCCGGCGACCCGCACGTTCCAGGCGCTGCGCATCGCCGTGAATGCCGAGCTGGATGTCCTGCCGGTGGCCCTCGAGGGGGCGATGGATGTGCTCCGGCCGGGCGGCGTGCTCGTGGTCATCAGCTATCACTCGCTGGAGGATCGGATCGTGAAGCGCTTCATCGCGGCGGAGCGCCGCGGTTGCATCTGCCCGCCGGTGGTGCCGGTGTGTGTCTGTGGTCGTCGTCCGCGGGTGGCGCCCGTCGGTGGCCAGCCCCAGGTACCGACGGCCATCGAGGTGGAGGCCAATCCCCGAGCCCGAAGCGCGAAGTTGCGTGCGGCCCGGAGGCTCGCGGCATGAGTGGTCATCGATCGTCTCGCCGGCGCGAATACGGCCGTCGCCAGAAGGATGTCCGCGCTCGACGCGCCGAGATGCCGCCCATCGACCTGGAGGCGCCCATGTCATGGGCCCGCGGTCGTGCCTGGGACACCACCGGGGCGCGCCCGGCAGTGAGCCAGCAGTCGCGCTTCGGCGAGCGTCCGTCGCCGGACGATAGCTCCGTCGGCAGTCAGGGCCGCTGAGTGGCCATCTACCAGGGGACACCCCTGCCGCGCACCCGCCAGACTGGGCCGCGTCCGCCCTCCACGTCCATCCGCGGGGCGCGTCCGCCGTCCACGTCCATCCGCGGGTTCCGACCGTCGGTAGCGTCGCGTGTTGCGACGCGACCCATGACCCAGTCGTTCCCCCGCACGCTGCCGCGGGCCGCAGTGCCCCGCGAGGCGGCCGTCAGTCATGGGGTCCGTCTGCGGGTGGCTGTCTCGCCACGCCCCCTCACGGCGATGGCAGGCGTGCTCGTGATCCTGCTGGTCACCCTCGTCGGGCTGTTCTACCTCAGCCAGACCTTCGAGGCGGCCGCCGCCCGCTACGAGATCGACTCCCTGCTCGTCGAGCGACAGGGGATGCTCCAGGAACTCCAGTCACAGCAGGGAGCCACCGTGGTGTGGGGCTCGGAGGCAACGGTCGGCCTGTGGGCCGAGCGGACCGGTCTCGACCGACTCGGGTCGCGCCGCCGCGTCCAGGCTCCCTGACCACCTGATGCTCGGCCGGACGGACCAACGCTGGCGCAGCGTCGCGATCCTCGTCGTGATGTGTGCCTTCGCGCTGGCGGCCGTGATCCGGCTCGCCTACTGGCAGGTCGCCATGGCGCCGAAGCTCCAGGAGATGGCGCAGCAGCGGATGCGGTTCTCCTCCACGGAGCATGCGATACGCGGGGACATCTTCGACCGCAACGGCCGGCTGCTGGCCACCACCGGCTACCGCGACACCCTGGCGGCGTGGCCTGACCAGGTGAGCACCGATCGTCGGATCGCCACGGTCACGGCGCTGACCGAGATCCTGGACCTCGACGACAAGGCGCGCGATGTCCTCGACACCAAGCTGTCCTCGAAGGACCAGTATGCGGTCCTCAAGCAGGAGCTGACCGACGACGAGAGCGCTGCGGTCCGTGCGGGGATCGCCGGCCGGACCCTCTTCGGGCTGACCCTGCTGCCGCACCTGGTGCGCATCTATCCCAACCCGGGTGGCCAGCCGGGCACGACGCTGGCCAGCCAGCTGCTGGGCTTCGTGACCTCGGCTGATGGTGACAGCCAGGGCCACTACGGCATCGAGGGCCAGTACAACGATGTCCTGGCAGGCCGACCCAAGCTCACTGCGACCGCACGGGACAGGCTCGGCCGGGACCTGGAGAGCTCGGCGCGTGTCATCGACCCGGGCGCCGATGGCGAGGACGTGACCATCAGCATCGACGCGAGCCTCCAGCTCCAGTTGGAGAAGGAGTTGTTCGCGGCCTGGAATGCGGACCGTTCCAAACGTGTCAGCGCCCTCGTCATGGATCCCAGGACGGGCGAGCTGCTGGCGTGGGCCACGGTGCCCGGCTATGACGCGAACGATGGCAACAACGCGGACCAGAACCTGGTCCAGGACCCCATCGTGACCGAGGCGTACGAGCCGGGTTCGGTGATGAAGATGCTGACAGCGGCGTCGGCGCTCGAGAACAAGGTGGTCGTCCCCAGTACCCGCATCCACGATAGCTTCGCAGTCTCGTTCGGGGCCGGTCAGAACGTCCAGAACGCGGACCACAGGGGCATGGGTCGCATCACGTTCCGGGACGTCATCGCCTACTCCCGGAACGTCGCGGTGTCCAAGGTCGCCGCGCGCCTCGGCCGCAACACCGCCAGGGCCGCCGCGACGCTCTACAAGACCTGGAACAAGATGGGTATCGGGAGACTGTCCGGCGTCGACGTGCCGGGTGAGGTCGCGGGCATCGCGGCTGATCCGCGACGCAAGACGTGGGCGGCCATCGATCTAGCCAACCGCTCATTCGGCCAGGGTGTCACCGCGACGCCCATCCAGCTGGCGACCGCGTTCACGCCGATGATCAACGGCGGCATGCGGGTCCAGCCCCACTTCCTGCTGTCCATCGCGCAGCAACCCCAGGCCGTGGCGCCACCTCGCCGGGTGCTGACGAAGAAGGTCTCGGGTCAGCTCCAGGGCATCCTGCACCACGTCACCTCTGCCGTCTCGTGGTATGCCAACGGATCACTCATCCCCAGGTACCAGGTCGGCGGCAAGACGGGCACCGCGCAGATCTGGCGTAACGACGAAGGTCGCTGGGACCCCGATACGTTCAACTTCAGCTTCGTCGGCTACGTCGGCGGTGACCAGCCGGCGGCCGTGGTCGCGGTGCGCATCGACGAGGCAAACTCGCTGACCAAGGGCCAGGGCGACATCACCCTGAACATCACCTCGTATCAGCTGTTCCGGCGCATCGCGAACGGCATCATCAGGACCCAGGAGGTCAAGCGGTCCAAGGATCCCCAGGCGGGCCAGCCGGAGCCGGGCAGTGCCGCCGAGCGTGTCCTGGCACCGGAGCGCTATGCCAGGCATGTCCTCCGGTCCGGACGCGCTCGGTGACCGTCGGACCCATCCCGCGTGCGACAATGCCGATGATCGTGAGTGAGGGGCAGCTGTCGCATCCGCCGGCCGATCCGACGAGCTTCACCGCCACCGGGTTGGCGGCTGCCGTCGGCGGTCACGTCATCCGCGCCGGCAGCCGGCCCATCCGGGGTGGCGCCGTCGACTCGCGGCTGGTGCAGCCGGGTTCTGCCTTCTTCGCGCTTGCCGGGGAGCGGACCGACGGGCACCGATTCCTGGGGGCCGCGGCTGCCAACGGAGCCGCGGCGCTGGTCATCCGGGAGGGATACGACGCCGGCGGCCCTGCGACAGACGTGACGGTCATCACGGTGGCGGACACGGGCGCCGCCCTGCTGGCCGCTGCCGGCGCGTGGCGCGACCGGTTCCAGCCCATCGTGGTCGGCATCACCGGTTCGCTGGCCAAGACATCCACCAAGGAACAGGTCGCGGAGGTGCTGTCCGCGCGCTGGACTGTGCTCCGCAGCCAGGGCAACCAGAACAATGAGGTCGGCCTGCCCCTGACTCTGCTTCGGCTGGATGCGAGCCACGATGCGGCGGTCCTGGAGATGGGCCTGTACGTGACCGGTGACATCGCACAGCTGTGCGCCATCGCCCGGCCGTCTGTGGGTGTGGTGACTGCGGTGCGCGCGGTCCATATGTCGCGGGCCGGCTCGCTGGAGGCCATCGCCGCCGGCAAGCGGGAGCTGGTCGAGGCGTTGCCGTCGGATGGCGTCGCGGTGCTCAACGCGGATGATCCGCGCGTGGTGGACATGGCAGCACACACCCCTGCGCGCGTCCTGACCTATGGCTTCCACGAGGCGGCGAACGTCTCCGCGAGCGCTATCGAGCCGTTGGGCGTCGCCGGCATGCGCTTCCGGCTCCGGCTGCCTGGCGCGGCCGTGGACATCACGATCCCGGCGCTGGGTCGCCACGCAGTCCACAACGCCCTGGCCGCCGCAGCCGTGGGTCACGCCCTGGGTCTGGATGCGTCCACCATCGCGATGGGCCTGTCACGACCGACGCATGCAGCCCACCGCAGCACGCTCATCGAGACCGGCACCTGGCGCATCCTGGACGACAGCTACAACGCGGCGCCTGACTCCATGGCCGCGGCGCTGGACCTGCTCGCCAGCCTGCCTGGTCGGCACGTGGCGGTGTTGGGCGAGATGCTGGAGCTGGGCAGCGGCAGCGACGACGCACACCGCGCGGTCGGCCAGCATGCCGCCGGCAGGGTCCACCGGCTGATCGTGGTCGGGGAGGGCGCACGCGGTATCGCTGATGGCGCCCTGGATGCGGGCCTGGACGCGCGGGCCGTGGAGCTGGTGCCCGATCGCCAGGCGGCCCTGGCCGTGCTGCTGGCCTCGTCGACGGCCGAGGACACCATCCTGCTCAAGGCATCCCGGGGCGGCGCGCTCGATGAGCTGGTCGACCCGCTCGTCCGGGCCGGCGGGCCCATCGGCCGTGTCGAGGGTGCGCCCCAGTGACAGGCATGAGCGTGACTGCCGGCGGGCTGCTGGTCATCGGCTGTCTGGTCGCGTTCTTCCTGATGGTGTTCCTGATGGGCCCGTTCATCCGGGTCATCCGGCGGTTGGGCATGGGCAAGCGGATCCGCGTCGATGGCCCGCAGTCGCACTACAGCAAGGAAGGCACGCCCACGATGGGCGGGTTGCTCCTGATCATGGTCGTCATCGGCGTGTCCCTGGTCATCCAGCTCGGCCGCGGCAACTTCCTCGATCCGGGCACGTTCGCGCCGCTCGCGACACTCGCCCTCGTGGGCGCCCTGGGTACCGCCGACGACTGGCTGAACGCACGAACCGGCGATGGCATCCGGGCACGTCACAAGCTCATCTGGCAGACGGTCGTGGCGCTCATCGTGGCGTGGCAGATCCAGGACACCTACGACGTCAAGAACATCGTGGTGCCACTCGTGGGACCCATCGGCATCGAGCCGTGGCTCTACATCCTGTTCGGCGCCTTCGCCATCGTGTCCACCAGCAACAGCGTCAACATCACCGATGGGCTCGATGGCCTCGCGGGAGGCCTGCTGGTGTTCGCGTTCATCGGCTTCATGGCCATCGCGGCCCTCAACGTGCCCTTCCCCCAGCCGAACCTGGCCATCCTGTGCGGCGTCATCATCGGCGCCGTCCTGGGGTTCCTGTGGTTCAACGTCCACCCGGCCCAGGTGTTCATGGGCGACTCCGGGTCCCTGGGCCTCGGCGCGACCCTTGCCGTCACGGCGCTCATCACCGGCCAGGTGATGCTGTTGCCGGTCATCGGCCTCATGTTCGTGCTGGAGACCGTCCAGGACATCGCCCAGATCCTGTGGTTCAAGTGGAAGGGGCGACGGCTGTTCCGGATGGCGCCGCTGCACCATCACTTCGAGCTGAGCGGCTGGCCGGAGGAGAAGATCACCCTCCGCTTCTGGATCGTGGGCGCCCTGTCGGCGCTCATCGGCGTGGCGTTCTATCTGGGCACCAGGGGCACCCTGCAGTGAGCGCGCAACGAGTGGCCACGGACCAGTGATGACGGTCATCGAGCCCATCGACCTCGCCACGCTCACGCCCGATTCGTTCCAGGACCAACCGGTCGCGGTCCTGGGGCTGGGGCGCAGCGGCATCTGCCTGGTGCGCTACCTGACCGACCGGGGGGCCCGCGTGACGGTCTACGACGGTCGGTCGGCTTCGGAGCTGGCTGACGCCATCGCCGCACTCGGCGGGCGTGACGTGCGGCTGGCACTGGGCCCCGACATCGAGCCTGGCCAGGTCCTCCAGGGGCAGGCGTTCGTGGCCACGTCGCCGTCCATCAGCAGCCACTTCCCGACCACGGAGCCCCGGCTGCGCGCCGCATTGGCGGCCCTGGAGGCGGAGGGCCGGGTGCCCGTCGTGAGCGAGGTGGACCTGTTCCTCCGGCTGTGCCCCGCGGTGACCATCGGCGTGACCGGCACCAAGGGCAAGACGACGACCAGCTCCCTCATCGCCGCGGTGCTGGCGCAGGCGAGCGAGCCGGTCGTGCTGGGCGGCAACATCGGGTCACCGCTCGTGGAGCGACTACCGGAGCTGACGCCACATCACCGGGTGGTCGTGGAGCTGTCCGAGCTGCAGCTGCCGACCCTCTCGCGTGGCACGGACGTGTCGGTCTATACCCACGTCACGTCCGACCACCTCGACCGACACGGCAACGTGGAGTCGTATCGAGGGGTGAAGCGCCTGCTGGCCCGCCTCACGCCCTCGACGGGCGCGCTGGTGCTCAACGATGAGGATCCGGTCACCCGGGACTGGGACACGGACAGCCCAGCGCGAGTCGTGCGCTATCGCCGGGGCGCTCCCGCCGAGGGCGGTGTCGGCGTCGAGGACGGCTGGGTCGTCGCACGCCATGTCGTGCCCTTCCTCGAAGCCGCTGCCGCCGCGGTCGGATCACGCGCCAGCGGATCGGGCACTGACGGGCCCATCGTGCCGCTTGGCGAGCTCCGGCTGCCGGGCTGGCACAGCGTCTCCAATGTTGCCGCCGCGGTCGCGGTCGGGGCGATCTTCGGTCTGTCCGCCGCAGCCATCCGGGCTGGCGTGGCCGGGTTCGGTGGCGTGGAGCATCGCCTGGAGCCGGTGGCGACAGCTGCCGGGGTCCGGTTCGTGAACGACTCCCAGGGCACCCAGCCGGATGCGGTCATCGCCGCTGTCCGGAGCTTCGCCCGGCCACTCGTGCTCATCTGCGGCGGCCGTGCCAAAGGGGTCGCCATGGACGCCCTTGCCGCGGCGGTCGCGGAGCGCGTCACCGCCGCGGTGCTCATCGGCGAGAGCGGGCCGGAACTCGGGGCGGCATTCCGCGCCGCGGGCCTGACCCACACGGAGCGTGCCGGCTCGATGGAGGAGGCGGTCGTCATCGCAGACCGGATCGCGCGTGCCGCTCGGCCGTCGCCGTCAGCGGACGTGGCGACGGTGCTGCTCAGCCCGGCGGCTGCGAGCTTTGACATGTACATCGACTACGCAGCCCGTGGGCGCGCCTTCAAGGACGCCGTGGCCGAGCTCATCAGGGCCAGGGAAGGCAGCGCGGCGTGACCCTCAACGCGCGTCCCCGCTCGGCCGCCCAGTTGCCAGCCTCCACGGCACCCGCGTCCGCGCTGTTGCGCAACGGCCCTGTCCGGTCGGGCCGTGGCGACCGCCCGGCTGGGGAACCAGCCCGAGCCGAGCCGCGTGCCTCTGGTGATCGTCGTCGACAGGCCTCGCCGAGGTCCAGCAGTGCCGTGGCGCGACCCGTCGACGCCGCTGGAATGCCTCGCCCGACGATCCGTGAGATCGCCGCCGGCCGCACCGTCAAGGGGCCGGTGCGGGAGCGCTACGAGGCAGACCCGTGGATCATCATCGCGACCATCGCGCTGACGGCAACGGGCGTGCTCATGATCTATTCCGCGGGCGCCGCGTCGCTGTCCAGCGGCAGCTCGGACATCGCCCGCGTGATCGCACCCGAGATGATCTGGGTCACGCTGGGCATCGTCACCATGCTGACCCTGTCGCGGCTGGACTATCGCTGGCTGCGGCTCGTCTCGGTGCCCCTGTTCCTGGGTGCGGTCGCTCTCCTGGTCATCGTCCTTGGTCCCGCCATCGGCCCCCTCTTTCCCAAGGAGGTCGGCGGCTCGGCGCGCTGGCTGGGCATGTTCGGCTCCAAGGCGGACCCGCTCATCTCGTTCCACCCCGCGGAGATCGCGAAGCTGGCGCTCGTCGTATACCTCGCCCATTGGCTTGCCCGGCGCGGCGGCAGCATCGGCGGCCTATTCACGGGCACGATCCCGTTCCTGTGCATCGCGGGCTGCGTCATCGCGCTCGTGGCGCTGGAGCCCGACCTGGGCACGACGGGCGTCATCACCCTGACCGCGTTCACGATGTTCTTCGTCGCCGGCGCGAGCCTGTGGCAACTGGCGCTCATGGTCCCCGTCGGCGTGGCAGCGGTGGGGACCTACATCGGCACCTCGGTCTACCAGCTCGACCGATGGAAGACGTTCCTGGACCCCTGGACGGCACCACCCGACCTCGCCTACCACACCATCCAGGGACTCCTCGCCCTGGGTCTCGGGGGCACCCTGGGTCAGGGCCTGGGCAACAGCCGGCAGCCGGGCGGGCTGCGCCTGCCCAACGCCGACAACGACTTCGTGTTCGCGATGGTGGGCCAGGAGCTGGGGCTCATCGGCGGCACGCTGGTCATCGGGTTGTTCATCTTCATCGCCTGGCGGGGCATCCGGGTCGGGCTCCGGGCGCCTGACACGTTCGGTGGCCTGCTGGCCATCGGCATCAGCTCCTGGATCGCGTTCCAGGCGTTCATCAATATCGGTGTCGTGGTCCAGCTCCTGCCCCTGACGGGCATCACGTTGCCGTTCGTGAGCACTGGCAACTCGTCGTTGCTGGTCAGCTTCGCTGCGGTGGGTATCCTCCTGTCGATCTCGCGTGAGACCCAGTCAGCACAGTCACGAGGTACCATCGACGATGCGGATCCTGGTCGCGGCTGGCGGCACGGGCGGGCACATCTACCCGGCACTCGCGGTGCTGGGACCCCTGAGCCAGCGCGGGCCCGACCTTGATATCCGCTGGCTGGGCGGACGACGGGGCATGGAGTCCGACATGGTGCCCGCGGCCGGCTACCGGTTCGACCGACTCTGCTTGCGGACCCTGCGCACGGTCGATGTCTCGGTCGCCACGGCTATGGACCCGGTCCGACTCGCGGCGTCCGTGCCCCAGGCCATGGCGTTCCTCGCCCGCTGGCGACCGGATGTCGTCTACACCACGGGCGGCTACGTCGCCATCCCGGTGCTGATGGCGGCCGCGGCCCTGCGGGTGCCGTCGTTGCTGTGGGAGGGCAATCGGCTGGCCGGGCGCAGCGTCCGCGCCACGGCCCGTCTCGCCACGACCATCGCCGTCACGTTCCCGGAGACCGCGACGACCCTCTCGACCCGCGGCTACGTCACGGGCACCCCCATCCGTCACCTTGAGCCCGGGGATCGCGCTGCGGCCCGGGAGCGACTCCAGCTGCCGCCGGATGTGCCGGTGCTGCTGGTCTTCGGTGGCTCGCAGGCCGTGCTTCGGTTCAACCGCGCCGTGGCGGACGCGTTGCCGTCGTTGGTGACCCGTACCGCCATCATCCACGTGACGGGTGACGCCGGGTTCGCGGACGCCCAGGCCGGCCGGGACCTGCTGCCGACAGAGCTTCGGGGGCGCTATCGCCCGTTCCCGTTCCTGCGCGGGGAGATGGCCGACGCGCTGGTCGCCGCGGATCTGCTGGTCGGCCGGGCCGGGTCATCGACCCTCGCGGAGGCAACCGCGGTGGGCTTGCCGGTGATCGTGGTGCCGTATCCCCACGCCGCTGGCCACCAGGTGGCCAATGCCC
>JBBQNA010000049.1:0-16802 GCA_038329515.1 Candidatus Limnocylindrales bacterium
ACTCCAACGCCAACGCCCAGCCCGACGCCAACGCCCAGCCCGACGCCAACGCCGACGCCGACGCCGAGCCCGACCCCGACGCCGACCCCGACGCCGAGGCCGACCCCGAACCCGACGCCGAGCCCGAGCCCGACGCCGAGCCCGATCCCGACGCCGAGCCCGAGCCTGCGGAGTCCACCGAGTCGACGTGGGCGACGGAGTCCGCTTGGGCAACCGAGGCGGCGACCTCCGCGGAGGGCAGCGAGTCGACCGAACACGCCTGGTACTCCAGCAGCCCGGAGCCGCTTGCGGAAGAGCCCGTTGTCGAGGAGCCCGTTGCCGAGCCGGCCGAGTCACCCGAAGAAGCAGCTCCGGAGACGCCCCTCGGCAACTTCGAGTGGATCCCCGCCGCGCCCGTCGAGGAGTCCTGATCGGGTCCTCTCAGCCCGTCCGAAGCACCAGGATGTGCTGGTGCACGATGTTGGGCACGAAGCTCCGGCGATAGCCGTACGGTCGTAGTCGTGTGCCGGCCTGATACCAGATCAGGTCCCCCTTGGTCACGGATCCGACCGTCTCGGCACGTGCCGAGAGGTCGGCACCGATGAACCGGTAGCGACGGTCCTGGTACGCATCGCGCACGATGATGACGGCGGAGCCGCCATCCCGGAGCGCCCTTCGACAGCCTGCCATGACCTGGGTCATGCGTTCCAGGTATTCAGGGTATGTGCTGCTGTTGGCGAGGTCCGCAGGGTCTTCGGAGATCATCGCGTAGTCGGTCCGGCGATTGGCCCATTTCGCGGAGGCGGCACCGCCGGCCATCGTCTGCTTCAACTGCGGGTTGTAGGGCGGGTCGGTCGCGATCATGTCCACGCTGCCGGGTTCGAGCCTCTCCAGCAGTCGCAGCGCGTCACCCGATTCCATGCGACACCCGGACGCATCGAATGACCGTGGGCCACCCGGATCTGCGGTGCCCAGGTCCGCCAGCAGGGGCCCAGCCCCGTCCCGTTCCAGGCGCGCCTCGTCCACGACGGTCCCGTACACAGCCGCCCAGCGAGGGTCGATCTCGAAGCTCAGGGCACGTCTGGGCGAGCGGCAGGTGGCAGCTCCGAGGAGCGTGCCGCCGACCCCCGCGAAGGGATCGAGGACCAGCTGGCCGCCGTTGGTGAAGAACTCGATGAGGCGGGCCATCAGGCGCGGCGGCTTTGTTCGCACCATGCACGCGGCGTTGTGGATGACCGAGCTCAGAGGGGTATGCCGTGCTCCACAACGACTTGGTGAAGTAGAGCCACTCCTCGCCGGACATCTCATCGAGCGTGTTGTCAGGGTGCACCTTCCGGTCGGACACGCTCCAAGTATCGCGGACGGCGCGGGTATCCTTGGGTCATGGTGTTCGTCGGTCGGGAACGCGAATTGGCCCGGCTTGCGGGCGCGCTCCAGCGGGCGGTCGGGGGCCAGCCGAGCAGGGTGGTGCTGGCGGGATCAGCGGGCATGGGTGCCACGCGTCTCCTGGACGAGCTGGCCATCCGTGTCGAGGCACTACCCGAGGTCGTGGTCATCCGGGGAACGGCATTCGAGCCGGGCATGGGTGAGGCATACCAGCCGCTCGTCGACGGACTGCGACTGACGTTCGCAACGCTTCCCGATGCCCGTATGGCGATGGTCCTCGGCCGCTCGGCGCACGACGTCGCGGCACTGATGCCCGACCTCGTGCCCCGCCTCGACGCCATGCGCATCGATCACGCGCCGCCGCGGCTGGTGGCTCCGGACCAGCTTGGCAGCCGTGTCCTGGAATCGCTGATGGGCATCATCGAGCGGTTGGCCGCATCAGGCGTCCTGCTGCTCGTCCTGGAGGACCTGCATTGGGCGGACCCGGCCACACGGGCCTTCGTCTCGGCCATGTTGCGCGTCCGGCGACACCTACCGATGTGTCTGGTGCTGACATATCGGCCGGAGGAACTGTCTCGCCAGCATCCGTGGCGGCCACTGGCTGCGGCGCTGGACGCCGACAGCGCGACGGAGCGCATCGACCTCGCCCCATTCGACGCGGAGACCCAGGAGCGACTGGTCACTGCGCTGCAGGGCAGTCGGCCGGCGGGCGACCTGATGGCCGCCATCCAGGTCGGTGCCGGTGGTGACCCACTGATGGTCCGGCACCTGCTGGCCGCGACCCGGTCGGTCCCAGGGGTGCGCCTGTCCGACTCGTTCGAGGATGGGGTGGACGCACTGGTCCAGGCCCTGTCACCGGCCGCACAGACCGTGGTTCGGCTGCTCGCCGCTGCCCGTCATCCGATGCCTCGCGCGGTCATCGCGGCTGCTCGCCCTGGCGGTGTCCGGATCACCACGGCGGCCATCCAGGAGGCGCTCGAGAGCCAGCTGGTGGTCGCCGCCGGGGACCGCCTGGGCATCGTCCACGAACTGCACGCGGAAGCGATCGAGTCCCAGGAGCTGCCGGTGGATCGTGTCCAGCTGCACATCACGCTCGCTGGCATGCTGGCGGACGCCCCGGCTCGAGCCGCCTGGCATTGGTCTGCGGCCGGCAGGACGCGGCAGGCGCTCGACGCACACCGACGGGCTGCGGCCGTCTCGGGGGTCCTTGACCCGGGTGAGACGACCCTCTTCCATCGGTTGCGCATCCTGGATCTGGCGGCCGGGGTCGGAGCAGCGCCGGAACCGGGACCGGATGACGGCGGTGACGCGGCGGACCTGCGACTGGCCGCGCACGCTGCCATCGCAACGGGTGCGTTTCGTCGTGCCGCAGGCTTCCTCCGGCGATCCATCGTGGCTAAGGAAGGCGATCGCCGGTCTGATCGACGCGAGGCCCGGCGTGCCTCGGCGGCGGCACTCCACGAGGAGCTGGGTCGCGTCCTGTGGGCGAGCGGCGACCTCGCCGGTGGTATGGCGTCCATGGAACATGCGCTGGCCATCATGCCTACCGGTTCGAGCCTGGAGCGTGCCCGAGCCCTGGCGACCCTTGCCCAACACCTGATGCTGGACGGCCGTTTCGCGGAGAGCACCACCATCGCCGAGGAGGCGCGCGATGTGGCCCAGGCGGTCGGCCCGGGCGCGCTGCCGGAGCTCGCCCACGCGCTGTGCACCCTGGGTGTCGATCATGCGTGGCAGGGCAGTCTGGACCAGGGCCTGGCGCTACTCAAGTCATCGGCCGCCGTCGCGCGCCGCGAGGGCCGCCTGGATGACCTGGTGCGCGCCGCGCTCAACCGGACGACCCTGCTTGATCTCGACGCACGCCGTGAGCAGGCACTGGAGGTCGTGGCGACTGGTATCCGGGATGCCGAGTCGGGGGGTCTGGGCCGCACGTACGGCTCATTCCTGCGCGGCAATGCCGCGGACATCCTGTACCAGCTGGGTCGCTGGTCGGAGTCGGAAGCCGAGTGCAGAGTGGGCATGGAGTGGCAGCCGACGGGTGTCGCCTGGTTCAGCCCGACGCTCTACCTGGGCCTGGTGCTCGTCGAGTCGCGCGCCGATGATGAGGCGGAGGACCTGGTCGGCCAGACCCTGCTGCAACTGGATAGCGTGCCGGCTGGTCAATGGACCGCGCTCGTGCAGCGCGCCGCAGTCAGCTTTGCCCTCTGGCACGAGGAGTACGCGGACGCGCTCACTGTCGCCCGGCGCGAGTGGCCGCGGGTGCTGGAGACGGACGAGCCCGGACAGATCGCCCTCGCGGCGTCCACCTGTCTCGAAGCCGCGGCCGCTGCGGCAGAGGAGGGCCGTGTCCGGCGCGATGTCGGACTGGTGTCGCTCGCGGCAGAGCTGGCGACACTCGTGCTACCGGAGGCCGAGCGCCGGGTCGCCAACGGCTCCTTGCCGGCAAACCTGGGCGCACGCGTGGAAGCGGAGCTGCACCTGGAGATGGCGCGCGCGCATCGTCGTCGGGTACAGGGTCGTCCGTCGGCGCGCGCCTGGTCGCGACTGGCCCAGGCCTGGGCAGACCGCGGCATCCCGTACCAGGCAGCCAAGGCACGCTGGTGGCAGTCGCTGGCGGAGCTTCGACGGGAGGGCGGAGATCGGTCCAAGGCCCGTGACTCGCTCCAGGAAGCGTGGCGCCTGGCCAGTCGCCTGCCGGCCGGACCGCTGTGCGCCGCCATCGTTGACCTGGCGGCGCGTGCCCGCATCCCGCTGCCCGTGGATGGGTATCCAGCGCCGATCCGTCGGCCGCGCCGTCCCGAGCGGGCCATGTTCCAGCGCGTGGCGGTGACGGTCGCGGCCGACCCCGGCTTCGCCGAGGTGACCGATGGGGCGCACGGAGCCATCGTCGACCTGGTCCGGGCGCCCGCGAAGGACGTCGTGCCCTTCGGGCTCAGCCGCCGCGAGCTGGAGGTCCTGCTCATCATCTGTGAGGGCAGGACAGACCGCGAGATCGCCGACCGGCTGTTCATCAGCGAGCGGACGGTTCACGTTCACGTGCGCAAGGTGCTGCACAAGATGGGTGTCGGCAGCCGGACCCGGGCCGCCACGATCGCGTGGCAGGCAGGGCTGGTGCCCGCCGATACGCATGTCGCGCAGGCTGTACGATCGGGATCATGAAGACACCCTCCACGCGTTTCGTGGCGGCCAGCATGGCCAGCCTGTTGCTCCTCGCCGCCTGCGGCAGCTCCTCTGCGAGTTCGACATGGACCATCGCGCCTGTGCAGCCCACGCCGAGCGGCGGCCCTGCATCGCCGGCCGCCTCCCCGGCACAGACCGGCATGCCACTGCCCTCGGCCGGGGCCTCCGGCGCTCCCCCGTCGGGCGCCCCCGCATCGCCGGGTGCGGCCGCTGCCGCCAGCGCCGCGGTCACGACCGTGACCCTGGATCTGACCGGCAGCCTGTCCATCACTGATGAGAACGGCACGCCGGTGACAACCATCGACGCCAAGGTCGGCGACACGCTGCACTTCGTAGTGGATAACGTGGCGGGCTTCGCCCACAACTTCTTCATCGGCCCTGCCGATGCGCTCGCCCAGAACCAGGTGGGTGACCTGCCGGGCATCCCCGATTGGACCAGTGGCATCCAGGAATTCGACTACGTGGTGACGGCCGATACCACCAACATGGAGTTCGCCTGCACGGTGCCCGGTCACTACCCCCTGATGCACGGTACGTTCAACGTCACGCCCTAGCCACAGACTCGGACGGGTTGCGGCGCCCGCCGAGGCCTCAGGCCGGCACGATGCCGCGGTCGCGGAGCACGCCCAGCACGTGGGACAGGTCATCGACCACGAGCAGCGCCCCCGCTGACCGCAGTGTCTGGGCATCGGTCGCGCCGCTGGGCACGCCGATGCCCGGCATCATCGCGCTCCGGGCGGCGATCATGTCCCACGTGGCGTCGCCCACATACCAGCAGTCGCGTGCCGGTACGCCCAGCTGCTCGGCACCGGCCAGCAGCAAGTCGGGGGCCGGCTTGGCATGCGTCACATGGCTCGCGTCCACGATGCGCGGTGGCAGGTCCAGTTCCAGGGCTGCCACCGAGCCACTCGTCTGCGCGGGCTGGCTGGAGGTGGCGATGGCCCACGGGATGCGTGCCCGGGTCACGGCTAGCAGCAGCTCCCGAGCGAACGGCAGCGGTCGAGGCTGTGTGTTCCGTTCGCCGAACAGCTCCCCCGCACGACGGTCGACCAGCTCTGCACGGTGATCCGACAGGGCTCTTCCGTCGCGTTCGGCGATCTCCTTGGCCACCCGCTTGCCATCGGCGCCCATGAGGCCGCCGAGCTCCTCCGCGTCGGCGCGGATGCCGACCTCCGTGAATGCCGCGACCCACGTTTCCACCCGCAGCGCAACGGTGTCCACGAGTGTGCCGTCCAGGTCGAACAGGAGCGCTCGAGGTGCCGCGAGTCCGGGGATGCCGGTGGGGTCCCTCATGGCGTCCAGCCTAGCGTGTCCTGCCTGCAGCCCGCGGCCAGGCCTCTGCCCTGCGAGCCTCGACGGCGGCGGAGGTAGGCCGACGAGCCCAGCGCAGCGCTCGTCCCGCGCATCGGGCGACGAAGCCATCGAACGATCGCCCGATGGGCTTGGTTGGCTGGCTGCCCCTCAGTGCGGTGGAAAGAGCCAGGAGAGCGCTCGAGTCGGGCCGACATGTGCTACTCGTTGGCTTGGTCGCCCGCCCGACGGGATGTCCCGCTTCGCCCGCCCGACGGACCGGGGACAGACACGATCATGACGCCCGAAGTTGTGACAGGAGCTCGTCGGGCGTCGTGACGGGCAGTTGGCAGCTGAAGCCGTGGCAGACGTAGGCCGTGGCCGCTCCGCCCCGCATCGACCGGCCCGAGAGCAGCGGTACGCTGCTCTCGTCCGGGTCATTCGTCCAGGCAACGACCTGCCACGGCCGATATCCGGTCCGCACCACGTCTACGAGCGCGCGGGTGCCATGGTCGTTAGCGGGCCCCACGATGGCCACCTCATCGGTGGCCACGAGCAGCGTGCCCGCGCCGATGAGCCACTGCGCGAACGCGGTCGGATGGCGAGTCGCGGTCGCCAGCGCGCCGTCCAGGCTGTCCGCCGCAGCCTTCCGGTAGTCGGCGCGCCCGGTGAGCGCGGCCAGTTGGAGCAGGACGCTCACGGCCATGGCGTTACCCGACGGCAGAGGGCTGTCAACAAGCCCTCGCGGACGTGCGAACAATCGGTCGGCATCGTCGGCTGTGTCGTGGAATCCGCCCTCGGGGTCGGTGAAGTGCGCTACGACCGCGTCCATCAGCTCCAGCGCCCACTCGAGCCAGCGCTCCTCGAACGTGGTCTGGTACAGCGCCAGCAGGCCGAAGCAGAGATGGGTGTGGTCTTCCAGCACCGCCGTGGGACCGGGCTTGCCGTCCTTCCACGACCGATGCAGCCGTCCGTCCGCCGTCCGCAGCCGCCGATGCAGGGCGGCGGCGATGTCCGTGGCCGTGGATGTGCACCACCCGCCGTCGGGCAGGACGCGACCCGCCTCGGCGAACGCGGCGAGCGCCAGTCCGTTCCAGGAGGCGAGTACCTTGTCATCACGCCCCGGCTGCGGTCGTGCACCCCGGGTGTTGAGCAGCACCCCGCGGGCCGCGGCGAGGCGCCCGGTCACGTCATCGAGCGTCATCGAGAACATCCGCGCCAAGTCGTCATCCGTGCGCACGCGGGAGAGGATCGTGCGTCCCTCCCAGTTGCCGTTGGGTGTGACGCCATACGCGGCACCGAACAGCGGTGCGTCCGGGCCCAGGAGATCGTTGACCTCCCCTGAGGTCCACACGTACGTCAGGCCCTCGTCACCATCCGTATCCGCATCCAGACTCGCGGCCAGGCCGACGATCCCACCTGGGTCGAGCACTGTCAGCTCCCGGGCCATGAAGCTGAGCGTCTCTTGCGCGACCACGGCGTGACGCGCCGCACCAGTCAGCTGCCAGGCGTGCAGGTACGCGAGCGCGAGCTGGGCGTTGTCGTAGAGCATCTTCTCGAAGTGCGGCACGAGCCAGATGCTGTCGGTGGCATAGCGCGCGAAGCCGCCGCCCAGGTGATCGCGGATGCCGCCTGCGGCCATAGCATCCAGGCTGCGTTCTGCGATCTGGAGCGGAGCCCGGTCGCCGGTCCGAAGATGCTCCCGGATCAGCTGCTCGATGACCATGGGCTGCGGGAACTTGGGGGAGCCACCCCAGCCACCGGTCCGGGCGTCGAAACCGGTCACGAGCGTGCTCGTCGCAGCGTCCAGGGCCGCGGCGAGGTCCGGTGCGTGGCTGGCGCCTGCGCCCGCCGCCACGGCCGTGGGTGCCCGCTGTCCCCTCGAGATCGCGTCGGCCAACGTCGTGGCACTGGCCTCGATCTCGTCGCGCCGCTGGGCCCACGCCTCCCGGATCGCGGCCAGGACCTGCCGGAACGAGGCCAGGCCGTGGTGCGGCGTGGCCGGGAAATAGGTGCCGCCGTAGAACGGCCGGCCATCGGGTGTCAGGAACATGCTCATCGGCCAGCCGCCACTGCCGGTCAGGGACTGCACGGCGTCCATGTACAGGTGATCGACGTCCGGTCGCTCTTCGCGATCCACCTTGATGCTCACGAAGCCGGCGTTCAGCTCCTGCGCGGTCGTTGCATCCGCGAACGACTCGCGGTGCATCACGTGGCACCAATGGCAGGCAGCATAGCCCACGGACAGGAACACCGGCCGGTCGAGTGCCCGCGCTTGGGTCAGCGCCTCCGCTCCCCACGGATACCAGTCGACGGGATCACGGGCGTGCTGCAGCAGGTAGGGGCTGGTCTCGTCGATGAGACGGTTCGGTCGGCCCCCGGTCGGATGGTCCACTCGACCCATGGTAGGGCTAGTGGGCCGGACCACCGCCGCCAAGACCGGCAGGACCGGAGGCGATCGCGCCGCACCGAGGATCAGACGACGCACCCGCTCATCGACCGCGGGTGCAAGGACCCGGTAGCGGTCCCCGATGGTACCCGCCTCCAGCACGCACGGATCATACTCGACCCGCGGTCCCGATCCGCGTCAGATGTCAAGTTGTGACGTGCCAGCTTCTCAGCTCAACGGCGAGGTTGGGGCGCTGCCTCAAGGTAGAGCACGCATCGAAGGAGCGCAGCAACCTGATCCAGCTTGTCTCCGTCAACGTCGCGACGCCGAGCGTCCTCGGCCGGGTCAATGGTGAGCCTGTATGGAGCGGGATCCGGAAGTCGCCGGTGGACACGGCCAATTCGCTGTGGCTCTCGGAGATCAACCTGTCGGGCGACGGGCAGGCCGACCTCCAGGTCCATGGCGGCCTCGACAAAGCCGCCTATGCCTACCCGTCGGAACACTTCGCGGGCTGGAGCCTCGAGCTCGGGGAGTCGCTCGGCGCGGCGCCCTTTGGCGAGAACCTCTCGACCCTGGGCGTGCTCGAACAGGAGGCGCGCATCGGAGACGTCTGGGAGTGGGGAACGGCCGTGCTTCAGGTCACCCAGCTACGATGGCCGTGTTACAAGCTCGGCCTGTACCGCGGCCGATCGGACGTACAGAAGCGGATGCTGTCATCTGGCCGGACCGGCTGGTACCTGCGCGTGCTCCGGCCCGGAGAGGTCCCGGCGAGCGGGCCTCTCGTGGTGGCCGCCCGGGACCCACAGAGGGTGACGGTGCGCGATGCTCATCTCGCGATGCGCGACGCGGCCCTGCGTCAGCCCGATCTCGTTCACTCGGTGATGGAGCATCCCGCACTCGCCGAGCAATGGAGGGCGCCGCCCGCTGCGCGTCTGGGGCGTCACCGCCGCTGACCGCGGCGGACGCCAACGGGTGGTCCGGACGACAGCTGATGGCCCGCGTCGATTCGACTCTCCGGGCCGCCGATGGCTGAGCGCGAACTCCGCATGGGTGCGATCGTCCTGGCCGCGGGTGCTGGCAGTCGATTCGGGGGCCACAAGCTGATCGCGGAGCTGGACGGTCTGCCGCTGCTCCAGCACGTCCTGGATGTGCTCTCCGGCACGGCGCTGGATGTGGTCGTGGTGGTCACCGCCCCGGACGCACGGGAGCTGGCTCGGGTCCGGTGGCGATCAGAGCAGCGCGTGGCCAACCCCGACCCGGATCGGGGTCTTTCCAGCTCGCTCCAGGTCGGCTTGGCCGCGTGCGTGCCGGGCGACCTGGACGGCGTGTTCATCCTGCTGGGTGACCAGCCGCGGACGTCCGCGGCGACACTGGCGGCACTGTCGATGGCCGCCCAGGACGCGCCCGAGGGCACTCTGGCAGTGCTCCCGGACTATGCCGATGGGGGCGGCGCGAACCCGGTGCTGCTGCTGCGCCCCGGCTTCCCGCTGGCGGCCGGTCTCACCGGTGACCGAGGACTGGGAGCGCTCCTGGCGGCGCGACCCGATGTCGTCCGAGTGGTGCCCGTGCGGGGCTCCAACCCGGACGTGGATACGCCCGCGGACCTGCGGGCGCTCCGCGGGGATGGCTAGGGGGCGACAGACCCCACCGGACTCGGGGCGGCGGATGCGACCGGAGTGGTGCTCGGTGCGACCGACGGGGCCGCACTGGGAGCTGCGCTCGGCACTGCCGACGGTGCGGCGCTCGGCGCCCCTGACGGGGCGGCCGATGCGGCCGGGCTTGGGGCCGCGGATGCGGCCGGCAGCGTGATGCCGTTGTCGGTGCAGGCGGCCAGCACGTCACCGGTGCAGATGAGCGCCGCGGTGTCGGCACCGAACGCCTGCTCCGCGACGATGGTGTCGGCGACGGAACGAGTGCCCGCGATGGATCCGTCGATGGTCACCGGGATGGGGGTCAGTAGCAGCGACGGGATGTCCGCGGTGCCGTTGTTGACGGGCATCGTGGTCAGGCCATCCGGCAGCCCGGTGCCCGTCGCCAGACCGCAGCCCACGACAGCGGCGAGCTGTGCCTGTGCCGTGGGTGACGCGAACGTGGTCAGCAGCTGCGTGCCCAGGAGCACGGCCTGAACGCCGGGGACGGTCGCGGTGCCACCGGTGACCTGCTTCGTCGCCGGATCGATGCCCGCAGCGACGAGCCCAGTGATGACACCACTCGCGACCGCATCGTCGCTGGTGATGACGGCATCGAAGCCATCCGCACCGAGCGCCGTGAGGGCGGCAGCGATGATGCGCTGACCCTCCGCCGCGGTCAGAGCCGCCGCGGTCTCCTGCTGGACGATCGTGCCGTCCGTGCCCAGTGCCGTCGTGACAGCGGCGGTCCAGGCGGCCGCGCTGGCGTCGGATGCCGGTGCGTCGATGAGCACCACACGCAAACTGCCGGGTGCGCCGGACGGTGCCGCGGTGGGGGCCGGCGATGCACCGGCCGCGGCCTCCGTGTCGGAGGTGATGACCGCGTCGGTCACACCGGTGCCCGCGGCGGCTGGGTCAAAGGCGATGTGATAGTCGGCTGAGGCACCCGTGATGGGCGTGTCGTAGCTGATGACCATCGCACCGGCGGTCCTGGCGCTGGCCACGATGCTGGCACCCGTTGCAGCATCGACCGGATCGACGACCAGCACCTTGGCGCCAGCTGCGAGGGCATCCTGGGCCTGCTGCGTCTGGGCGGCCGCGTCGCCACCCGCGTTCTGGGCGTTGAGCACGGCGCTCGGGCAGACCTCGGTCAGCTTGGCCGTGAACGCGGGCTGGTCGACAGTCGCCCATCGGGCGTCGGTCGTGTTGGGCAGCAGCAGCGCGATGGGCACGCTCGGGATGGGGGATGCGGCCGGGGATGCCGACGCGGCCGGGGATGCCGATGCGGCCGGGGATGCCGATGCGGCCGGGGACGGCGACTGCGCCGAGACCGTACCTGCCGCGGCGATGACCACGGCCAGCGCGGTCGCGGCGATGACGAGCGGGCGGGCGCGGCGGTTGGGGTCGATCACGCGGAACCTCCTGTGGGGTCAAGGGATCCGCGGCGCTCACACCTCGTGGTGACTCAGGAGCGATCGAGACAGCGCGGTACGGAAGCCGTGGAGAGGATACGAGGGTCGCACATCGTGCGCTCGTTCTGCGCCGTGTGCTCGGCACGGGACGCCGCCGGTAGCATGGCACGCGATGACCTCTGTGCCCGCGACCGATCCTCACGTGCCTCCGTCGCCAGGACCTTCGGAGGACGATGACCGGGGCGTGGCGCTCCTGCTGGCCGTCGCGGCCATCGTGGCGGCGATCATCACGCTGGTCGCGGTCACCTCGTCGAGCGATGCCTCCGGCGCCTGGCAGTCCGCCCTCCGCCAGGAGGTCGCGCGCGGCGTCCAGGCCGTCAACGACCTGCACTACGTGTACGAGGTGGAAGCCCCGGGCGCATTCCGCGTCGCGACGAGTGAGGTCCAGGCGCAGGAATACCGAGCGGCGGCGGCCAGCGCCGTGCCCGCGGTCGCTGCCCAGCTGGATGCCCAGGCGCAGGTGCTGGAGATGTCGCTCGACGTGCTGCGATCATCGATCGAGATGGCCGTGCCTGCGTATGCCCTGCCCGACGGTGGTTACGACACGCTTGGCCGTATCGCGGACCGGCTCGCTGACCCGGCCCGGGTGGCGCGTGACCCGGACGCCGCGATGGCCACCGGTGATGCGGCGGCCGTTCGGGCCGACCGTCTGATGGACAGCATCATCATCGTCGGTCTTGCGTTCCTGTTCGGTGCGCTTGCCCAGACGTTCCGGCAGGCCCAGCGCCAGCTGCTGGCCATGGGCTGGCTGGCACTCGGTGCGGGCGTGGCCGTGGCGCTCATGGGTGGTCTGGTCCGGTGATCGACCTGGAGACCGTCCACGACACGCGCGCAGGCACGCGTTTCCATCGCGCCATCGCGATCCTGCTGGGGTGCATCGCCGTGCTCGCCGCGACCCTGGGTGCTGTGCAGCTCCATCGATCGCAGGCGGAGACGCGGGCAGCGACCCAGGCCGCACGCCTGACTGCGGACCTGGGCGCTGGCATCCCCGTCCAGGCGATGACGCTGGCGATGCTGGGCGGGTTCGTCCAGGACGCCGTCACGCGGCAGCTGGAAGGCAGCACCCGGCAGTACATCGGCGCGGTCGGCGCTGATGAGGCGGCTGTCGCCGCAGGGGTCGCGGAGCAGCTCGCTGGGGAACGGCTGGTCGAGATCGCGACCGTGATGGGCGCCACGCCGGACGCGTCCTCTGGCTTGCCAGCCTACGAGCTGCGGCTGCTGACCCTGGACGAGGCTTCGATGCTCCGCGAGGTCGGCGAGCAGAACCGGCTCATCGACGTCGACGTCGCCACCGCCAGCGCTGACAGTGGCGCGGCTGTCGCTGGGCTGTCGGTCCTCGCCCTGGCGGGCGTGCTGGTCGGCCTCGCTTCCGTGCTGGGTGCCGATCGGGCGGGCCGGGCGACCCTTGCCATGGCCTGGACGGCGACCGCGCTCGCTGGCGTGCTGCTCATGACCGCCCTGGTGTGACGTCGACCTGAGCCCGGAACGACTGGAATCATGCATCGGGGCCGTGTAGCATCGGTGGACACCCGCGTCCAGTCGCTGCGCATCCCCGACCGGGTGCCCCGAACCCGACCGGGCCCGAGGGGGATCGCATGACGACCAGACCCGACCGTGCAGCGACCGGTGCTGCCTCGCCGCGTGTGCTCCGCCTGCTCCTGCCACTGATGGCAGTCATCTTCCTGGGTGGCTGTATCGGCGTGAACGTGGCGGCGCCAACGGCGACCCCGCCAGCGACCACGTTCGTGACCCCCGGACCTGACGAGACGTTGCCGCCGGAAGCAGCGACACCGGAGCCGGAGGCGACGCCCATCCCCACGCCCAAGCCGGCCAAGACCCCCAAGCCGACCGCGAAGCCGACGCCCAAGACACCCAAGCCGACCGCGAAGCCGACGCCCAAGCCGACCAAGAAGCCCACGCCGGAACCGACCTCGGCACCCACGGACGCGCCCGACCCGACAGCGGCGCCGACGACAGCGCCCGACGCCACCGCGTGGCCGGCCGGCGCCGTGGATGCGGATGCCGCCGCCGACCACCAGGGCGAGAGCGGCATCGTGTGTGGCACGGTCGTGGCCGCCCAGTACGTGGAGACCGCACCCGGCCGACCCACCTTCCTGAACATCGACCACGCGTACCCCAACCAGACCTTCAACGTGGTCATCTGGGGCGAACAGCGCCGGGGCTTCCCCCTGGCCGGCAAGCCCGAGGTGGTGATGATCGGCAAGCAGGTCTGCACCACGGGACTCATCGAGGGCTATAGCAACTACACCCAGATCCAGGACGTGGGCATCGACGAGGTCGACATCCTGCCCTGAGCCCGGCCTGCCCTGAGCCCGGCGCGTCCCGGGAGCTGCCAGCCGTGACTGTGCGCGATTCGCTCCAGCGGCGTCTGAGCGGTGGCCGGACGGGGTTGGCCGCGGCACTCGCGGATCATCGGCGTTACGAGACGGCCATCGACCGTCTGCACCAGCGGCACATCGGTGACAGCAGTCGTTACGCGCTGACCCAGGAGGGTGTGAGCCTGTCGGGCCTGGCGCTCCACCGCGGCAGCGTCGCGAGACTCCTTGCCCGGAGCGTGGCCTCGGGCGAATACCGCATCGGCCCCGCGACCCTGCGCGAGATACGGGTGTCCGGCAAACGACGCGTGGTGTTCGCGTATGCGCCGTTCGATCTGGTGGTCCATGCGGTCGTGGCAGGCATCCTGTCGGAGGTACTGGAGCCGACCCTGTCGGATCGGCTGTACTCGTATCGCAGCGGCCTCGCCTGGGCGGATGCGGTGGCCGACTTCGCGCGATATGTCCGACAGCACGGACGGCAGCGGCCGGACCCCCGGACACGCGGCCTGTACGTGCTGCGCCGGGACGTGGACGCCTATACGGATTCCATCCCGCTGGACGCGCTGTCACCGCTGTGGCCGATGCTCCGCCAGCTGGCGGAGCACGTCGCGGGTCGTGGTGACCGCGGCATCCGGTCAATGGACTGGGACATGCTGGTCGCGGTCATACGGCCGGAGTTGCTGGGAGATGACGGGGGCCTGGCGACACGCCTCCGGGGGGTGCCCACGGGCCAGCCCATCGCGACCGTCGCCTTCAACCTCTACCTGCGCGACATCGACGACATGTTGGTGGCGGACCAGGAGGCGTTCTATGGCCGCTACTCGGATGACCTGCTGTTCGCACACCCGGACGCCGCCGTGGCTCGATCGGTGAGTGCCTGGCTCGACGAACGACTGACGGAGCGGCGGCTGCGTTTCGGCGACAAGAAGCGGCGCGACCTGTACCTGACGGGAGCCGGCCGCGCGTCGAGTGAGTGGCCGGATGCTCGGGGCACGACCAGCGTCCCCTTCCTGGGTATGCGCGTGGACATGGAGGGTCGGGTCGCCATCGGGGACACCAAGGTCCGGGCGCTCCTGCGCGAGGCGCAGCGACGCGCCCGGAACGTCGCACGCGGCCTGGAGGATGCTGCACTCGATGTCCGCGGGCGCGCTGTGGTCGGCTCACTGACGCAGTTGCTGGACGTCGAGGACCACCACCTCCAGGGGGCCTCCGTGCCCTTGCTCGCACGGGTGGTCACCGACCGTTCGCAGCTCCGCTCCCTGGACCTGTCGCTGGCACGCATCGTGGCCACGGCCGTCACCGGGGACCCCGGGCCGGCTGCCTTCCGACAGGTGCCATATCGCGTCATCCGGGCGGAGTGGGGACTGCCCTCGCTGCACCGTGCGCGCGACCGCTCGGTCGCACAGCGGGGCGCGGCGTGACCGAGATCGGTGACTGGCTGGCGGCTGCGGCGCAACGGGAACGGAACGTCGTCCGGCTGGAGGACGCGCTGCTGACCGACCGCTACCTGCGCTACTTCTGGTTCCGGCTGCGCTACTTCGCGGTCCGGACGTTCGTGGCGGTCGTGGTCCACGCCATCCGGGTGGCGCTGCTGTACATCGCGTTCCCGCGCGACCAGTTCCTGGCCATCATCCTGCTGGGTGCCGCCGCCGCCCTGCTGAACGATGCCTGGTGGGGTGCCCTGGAGCGGCTGCGTGGCGCCATCCGGGAGCTCCAACGCGACGGCCAGATACATCGGATACCGGCCCATATCGGCGCGTGGCTCCGCTTGGCCCTGCGGCTCGCGGCCGCCTGTGGTGTCGCCGCCGCCGTGTGGCTGGTGGTGGCCATCGCAGCTGGCTGGATGGGCCCGGTCGACCTGTACGGCGTGGTGCTCATCGGTGGTGCCGGGGCGAGCATGGTGGCCCGGACCTACCACTCCGGCGCCTATGCGCTGCGACGGGTCTACCGGCCGCTGCCGTCGCTGGTCGCGGTGGACATCGGGAGCCTGGTCGGACTGCTGATCCTGTGGCCACTCATCGGGTCGTGGGCGTTCCCTGTGGGCGAGTTGCTGTCCATGACTGCGGTCATCGGAATGTCCATCCACTACACGTCTCGCACCTATCGGTCGCTGGGGCTGCCCCGCATGCGTGCCCTGGTCCGCGGCGGCCGCAGGCTCCCCTCGCGCCACACCCTGCGGCTGGCTGTGGCGCCGGCTCTCGCGTCCACCCTCACCGGCCTCGACTCGCTGCTGGTGCTCACGGTCCTCGTCGGGACTGCACGTCCCGGTGAGGGCGCCTCGCTCGTCGCCCTGCTGGCGGCCCTGGGCCCGGTCATCCGGGCCGGGTTCGAGTGGGCCAGCCTGCTGTACTTCGACCTGGTCCGGTTGGAGGCACCGCTGCTCTCCCGGCTGCGGGAGAGGTTCGACCACAAGGTCCGGCAACTCGCTCTGGCCATGGGCGTCATCGCGTGGCTCGTGTGCGTGGGCATCGGTGCCCTGGTCCTGGGCATCCGGGACGTGGCCGTGCTGGGGGCACTGCTGCCACTGTTGCTCTGTCGGTCACTGCTGGCGGCGAGCCAGGTGCGCGCGTTCGTGTCGGGTGCGTATCGGGCGCTGATCGTGGTCGGCCTTGCCCTGCTGCCGGTGTTCCTGCTTGTCCTCGTGTCGCTCGCGTCGGAGTCGCAGCGGATCGTGGCGCTGGCGGTGGCCCTGCTGGTCGCGGCTGGCGTGCTGATGCTGGTGCATGGCAATCCGCGCGGCCCCGATCGGGTGTCGTCGCTCATCGACCTGGTCGGGCACCTGCGAGTGGTGCCGGGGCAGGTGGTCGTAACGACCGTCCGGTTGGACCAGGCACATCGCGCGCGCGGTATCACGCGCGAGGCACGAGACGCTGAGACCTGGCGCCAGGCGGTCGCGACACGCAGGTTGGCAGGTCGGGTCATGGGGAGGGGTGGGGCGATCTCGTGGCTGGGGACAAATGGGCTCATCTGGTTCGAGGCGGTGGGTGCCGCGGCCCCCATCAGCGACGTCCTGGTCGTCGAGTCGACGGGTGGCCTGCTCGTTGGGCGGCCCGAGCGCACCACGTTCGGCGGCGGCGTCCTGGCCGCAGCCTCTCTTGGACGCGTGGACTCCGTGGGCGTGCCGTTGGTGTCCGTACAGGTCATG
>JBBQNA010000050.1:0-16710 GCA_038329515.1 Candidatus Limnocylindrales bacterium
TGCCATCCGCCCGGATGTGCCACGCCCGAAGCACGCCCTCTCACTGTCGACCGAGCCGCGACACCATCCGTTCCGAGCCCTCGTTGCCGACCATGATGTCGCCATCGATGCGCACGGCTGCCGTGGTCGCGAGTCCTGGCCCGATGTATCCCGGGCACTGGTAGATGGAGAGCGCGGGTGGTGTCGCCCGACAAGTCCAGCCGGCCGGGGAGGTCTGCGACCGTTCCACGGGATCCTGCCCGACGGTGTCGGATCGTCGATCGTCCGACGATCAGGCCGCGTCCCGGCTAGACTCTGCTGTCATGAGCGTGATCGAGCGTGCCACTGAGCGCGTCCCACCCCCCGTCGGTGCCTGGGATCTGGTCGCGGACGGCCAGGATACGGCCGAGCGTGGCCTGCACGCGACCGTCAGTGGTGAGGTGGCCTTCGGGGCATCGGTCGATCCCGCCGTCCAGCGCCCCGTGGCGCGGCTGTCGGGTGCCGGTCGTCTCGAGGTCGCCCTTCCGGTACTGGGCATGGAGGCATGCACCGTCTCCGCGTGGGTGAATGCCGCCGCTGCACCCACGACCGTGCTGGGCGACGTGGTGTCGTGGTTCGACCCAGGTTCTCGGCACGGCTTCACCCTGGGATTCGAGCATGGCAGCCCCTGCGGCAGCCATGGCAACGACCGGACCGCATGGTTCGGCGTCGATGCCGGTTCACTGCCGATCGTCACCGATCACGGGAAGCCCGGCGACGCCGCGGTCATGGTGTGCTCCCTTGCCGCATTCGACGGTGCGCTGTACGCCGCCACCTGGGAGATCGGGCCGGCGCCCCGGGGCCGCGTGTTCCGCCTCGTCGACGGTGTCTGGGAGGACTGCGGCTCTCCCTGGGACGCGAATGCCGTGACCCGTCTCGCGGTCCATGATGGCGCGCTCTACGCGGGTGTCTCCCGTTTGCGGGGTGGCGGGTCGGGCCTCGAGGATTCGGCCAACCAGGGGCCCGGTGGTCGGGTGCTTCGGTATGAGGGCGGCCGTGCCTGGGCCGACATGGGGGCGATCGAGGGCGCCGATGCGATCACCGGGCTGGTCCCGTTCGCCGGCGCGTTGTACGCGATCCCGATGTATACGGAGGGCCTGTTCCGCATGGACGGACCGGGCGCATGGCGCTGGTGCGGCACGCCCGGGCGGCGCCTGCTCGCGCTGGGGGCGTATGCCGGGGCCCTGTACGGCGCGGGCAATGATCATGCCCATGTGGAGAGCGCCATCGCCATGACCAAGGCGGGCGTGGTAGTGCCGGCTCGTGAGCCGTCCGGCGGGGGAGGCATCTTCCGATACGACGGGGGCGACTCCTGGGCCTCCCGCGGCCTCCAGCCCGACACCACGCAGGTCTATTCCATCGAGACGTATGGCGGCCAGATGTTCATCGGCACATGGCCGAAAGGGCTCGTGTTCCGTGCCGAAGGGCTCGACGCGACCGGCGACGTCACCTGGGCATCCACCGGTCGCCTGGGCGACGACACCGAGGTGATGAACCTGCAGGCGTACAACGGGAAGCTCTATGGCGGCACGCTGCCAGGGGCGCGGGTGTTCCGCTTCGACGGCGACGAGCACTGGCATGCGGTCGCGACGGTTGATGACACCCCCGATGTGCTGTATCGAAGGGCCGCCTCCATGGTCCTGTTCGCCGGGCAGCTATTCGTGGGGACCCTTCCCTCGGCGCATGTCCACTCGATGCGGACAGGGGCAGTGGCCACGCATGACCGTTCCCTCAGCGCTGGCTGGCACCACCTCGCAGGGGTCCGCGACGGTCGTCGGGCCACGCTCTATGTCGATGGCCGTGCGGTCGGGACTACGCAAGGCGACATCGCAGGCCCGTTGGCGCCAGGACCAGGTACGCCACTGGTGCTGGGCGGCGGGCCTCGGGCCGACTTCGAGGGAGAGCTGGCGGACGTGCGCCTATGGGACCAGGCCCTCGATCCAATGACCATCGCCTTCATGGCCGGTACGGGCGGCCCGGGGCGCTGACCGCGGACCGCGGCTGACGAGGGTGCACGAGGAGCCGAAGGAGAGCAGCATGCGCATCGTCAGGGCCGAGGTCATCGTGACCTCTCCGGGGCGCAACTTCGTGACACTCAAGGTCACCACGGATGAGGGCATCTCAGGGGTTGGCGACGCCACGCTCAACGGACGCGAGCTGTCGGTGGCCTCCTACCTCCAGGACCACGTGGTCCCGCTGCTCATCGGTCGCGACGCGGGGCGCATCGAGGATACCTGGCAGTACCTCTACCGGGGCGCCTACTGGAGGCGTGGTCCGGTGACGATGGCCGCTATCGCCGCGGTCGACATGGCGCTCTGGGACATCAAGGGCAAGGCCGCGGGGATGCCCGTCTATCAGCTCCTGGGTGGCGCGAGCCGCGATGGGCTCCTGGCGTATGGCCACGCAAGCGGTGCCGAGATCCCCGACGTCCTCGACTCGGTACAGGCCCATCTCGACAAGGGCTTCCGCGCCATCCGGGTCCAGACCGGCATCCCGGGGCTGGGCTCCGTGTACGGGGTGGCCTCCAGTGCCAAGAGTGGGCCGCGATACGACTACGAGCCAGCGCGACGGACCGCCTTGCCCGTGGAGGAGACATGGGACACGCGGGCGTACCTGCGCCATCTGCCGCGGGTCCTCGAAGCCGTTCGGGCAAGGTTCGGCGAAGACCTGCCGCTGCTGCACGATGGGCATCATCGGATGACACCCATCGAGGCTGCGACGCTCGCCAAGTCGATCGAGCCGTTCCACATGTTCTGGCTCGAGGACTGCACGCCCGCCGAGCACCAGGAAGGGCTCCGGCTCGTGCGCCAGCACTCCACGACGCCGCTCGCCATCGGTGAGGTGTTCAACGTGGTACACGACTACCAGACGCTCATCACCGAGCAGCTCATCGACTATGTGCGCTCTGCAGCGACCCACGCTGGAGGCATCACAGGTCTGCGTCGGATCATCGACTTCGCAGGCTTGTACCAGATCAAGTCCGGCTTCCACGGGCCGACCGACATCTCGCCGGTGGGTATGGCCGCGGCGCTGCACCTGGGGCTCGCCATCCACAACTTCGGTATCCAGGAGTACATGCAGCACAGCGCTGCGACACTCGAGGTGTTCCGTACGTCGTTCACGTTCAGTGATGGCCTGCTCCATCCCGGCGAGGCACCGGGCCTTGGTGTGGAGCTGGACGTGGCGGAGGCCGCCAAGCACCCATACACGCCGGCGTATCTGCCCGTCGCCAGGTTGAGGGACGGCACGGTCCACGACTGGTAGGCACCGGGTCCGGGCAACCTTGGGTCACTCGCGGTCGCGGGCGCTCTCGTCCGCGGATCGCCTCTGATCAGGGGGCTTGGTGGACCACGTTGCCTGAGACGACCGTCGTGGTGACCTCGATCTCGCCTGTGGATGTCAGCCGGAACAGCGTCAGGTTGGCGGCCATCCCCGTGGCGAGGCGCTCGTGGCCCGCGTCGGTGCCCAGTCGCAGGAGCCGCGAAGGATTCGTGGTGATCATGCGCATCGTGTCGCGCAAGCTCAGGTCGGCATGTCGAATGGCATTGCTGATGCATGTTGGCAGTGCGCTGATGGCGCCCGCCAGGAGAGGTGTCCCGGCGAGTTCCAGCCGGCCGCCCGGCCGCAGGTCCACATCGATGTCCTCGAACAGCCGGTAGCGCCCGGGCGTCTGTCCGGCCACCGACACCGCGTCGCTGACGAGGATCGACCGCTCCACGCCCTTGGCGCGGACCACGGTCTGCATCACGGCTTGGGGCAGGTGGTGGCCATCGAAGATGAAGCCGGCACTGAGGCGGTCCTCGGCGAGCTGGTCCCACACGTAGTTGGGATGCCGCCGGATCATCGCGTGCGCCCCGTTGCCGAGGTGCGTGGAGCAGGTGGCCCCGGCGTCCACGGCCGCCCGGATGGCATCGCTGTCTGCAGAAGTGTGGCCGATCGAGACCACCACTCCTTGATCGACGACGGCGCGGATGTAGTCCACCGACCCGGGATACTCGGGCGACAACGTGACCATGGTGATGCGTCCTCGTGCGGCCTCCTGCCAGCGCGCGAACTCGGCGATGTCGGGGGGCCGCACGTGCCGCAACGGGTGTGCGCCGCGGGGACCATCCTCGCTCGCGATGTGCGGCCCCTCGACGTGGATGCCCGGCACAGACGCGGCGATCAGGGGGTCGGCGTCACAGGCGTCCGCGATGGCCCGGACGGCGGCCGCGATGTGTGCCTCAGATTGGGTGCAGATGGTGATGAGCGTGCCCGTCACGCCATACGGCCAGAGAGCCCGGACCGTACCCGCGGTCGCTGCCGCGCCGGCGCCAGGATCGTTGGGGTCATGGCCGCCGAAGCCGTTGACCTGGATGTCCAGCCAGCCCGGCGTGATCCATGTGTCGGAAGGCGCCTCGGCTGCGCGCTCGATGGATGCCAATCGACCATCGGTGACGCCGACCCGGATCGGTTGGCCGTTCGTGACATCTCGCCCGACGTACTCGGTGACCATGCTGCTAGCCCTTGAGCCCGGTGAGCGTGATGCCCTGGACGATGCGCCGTCGCAGGATGATGAACGCGATGAGCGTGGGTAGCATCGCGAAGACCGCGCCGGCGCTGGTCACGCCGAAGTTCACCGAGAAGCTGTTGGCGAACTGGGACAGGCCGAGCTCCATCGGGAACAACTGAGGATCGTTGAGGATGAGCAGCGGCCAGATGAACGCGGTCCACGCCTGGATGAATGCCAGGATGGCGAGCGCCGACATGGCGGGGGCGAGCAGGCGGGGCACCATCCGGAGCATGATCCCGAACTCGCCCATGCCATCGATGCGGGCGGCATCGAGCAGCTCATCGGGAACGCTGGTGATGGTGTTCTGGCGCATGAAGAAGATGCCGTAGCTGAGCACCAGGAACGGCAGGAACAGCCCCAGTGGCTGGTTCACGAGGTGCAGCATGTTCATCTGGCTGAACAAGGGGACCATGTAGACCTCGAATGGGACAAGCGCGGTCGCCAGCACGAGGATGAACAGGGCGTTGTTGCCCGGGAACTGGAACTTGGCGAAGATGTATCCGGCGACCGTCGACGTGAGCAGGACGAACACCGTCGACACCACGGCGAAGACGATGCTGTTCCAGAGATACGTGAACATGGGCGCCGAGGCGAATAGCTCCTGGTAGTTCTCGAGCGTCCACTGCTCGGGCAGCAATCGGGGCGGCACGAACAGCAGTTCCGGAGCCGGGCGCAGCGAGGTGCTCAGCAGCCAGAATAGGGGGAACACCATCACGATACCGCCCAGGAGCAGCACCGCGATGAGCATCAGGCGCCCGATGTCGGCGCGCAGGCTCCCTCGCCGGATCATCATGTGCGTGCACCCCGCAGGAACCGGAACTGGATGAACGTGAGCGCCAGGATCACCAGGAACAGGTATACGGCTTCGGCCGACGCGTAGCCCATCTTGAAGAACCTGAAGCCGTTCTCGAAGATGTCGTAGACGATCACCCGTACCAAGCGGCCCGGTTGTCCCTGGACGTCGGATGCCAGCACGTACACCTGGGTGAACACGTTGTAGGACGAGATCGTGGTGATCACGATGACGAATAACGTCACGGGTGCGAGCAGCGGCACCGTGATGTATCGGAACTGGTGCCACGCACCGGCGCCGTCCACGGCTGCTGCCTCGTGGTACTCGCGCGGGATCGCGCGCATGCCCACGAGCAGGATGATCAGGTTGTACCCGATGAGCTTCCAGACCGACAGGATGATGACCGCGATCAGGGCCATGTTCGGATCGCTCAGCCACGGTTGCTTGGGGATCCCGAAGACGCCCAGGAGGGCGTTGAGGATGCCGTTCTGATAGTTGAAGATCTCGCGCCAGCCCAGTGTCACGGGGACCATGGGCACGAGCACCGGGATGAAGTACAAGAGCTCGATGAAGGCGCCCACACGCCCGACGACGGCACGCGCGAGCACCGCGGCCAGGACGAACGCGATACCGACAGACAGGACCGTCGTCGCGACCGCGAAGACCGTGGTATTCGTGAAGGCGCTGATGAAGTTGCGGTCGGACAGGAGCTTGATGTAGTTGTCGAGTCCCACGAACTCCGAGGCGGGCCTGATGAGGTTCCACTCGAAGAAGCTCATCAGGAACGCCTGTGCGGTGGGCACGACGCGGAGGAACAGGAACAGGGCCATCACCGGCGTGAGCACGATGGCCACGAACCTGTAGCGAGCCCACGTTCGAGGCGGGACCCGTCGCACGGCTCCCAGGGGGTTGGTCACCTCGGACACCTCTGCTGGAGTGTCAGGGATGCCGTGGACGCCGGCGGAAGTCGTCGGCGTCCACGTTCACGGCCTCAGCCGCCGAAGTGGTCGTTGTCCTTGAGGATCTGGTTGGTCTCGTCAGCCCAACCGTTCAGGAGTGCCTGGATGGCCTCGGGGTTGCCGGCCAGATTGGCATAGTCGGCGTAGCCCTCGACGAGGTGTCCAGCGAGCTTGGTCTCGATCTCGTCGAACTCCGGGATCGCCGGGGTCACGGTCAGGGCGAGGTTCTCCCGACCCGTCAGGAAGCCAGCGAAGCCGGGGTTCTGTGCGAGGAGGTCCGTATAGTCGAGACCCTGGCGGGCAGGCAGCCAGCCGGAGACCTTGATGAGGTTCTGCTGCTGATCAGGCTCGCGCAGGAACCGGATGAACTCCCATGAGCACTCCGGATGCGCCGCCGCTGCGGGCACGAATGCGCTCTCGACGGTCAGGATGTCGGCCGCCGGCGGTGCGATGGTGGCGTAGTGGCCGACCAGGTCCGGAGCGCTGGTCGCGATCTCCGGAACGACCCACGACTCGCGCAGGAACTGCGCCGTGAGCTGCTTCTCGAACGCCGCCGCATCATGCTCGATGTTGATCGAGTCGACGCCGTCACGAAGCATGTCGACGTACATCTGGAAGAGCTTCACACCCTCGGGGCCGTTGTACTCGGCGACCCACTTGCCGGAGCCCTCGGGGGTCTCGCGGATGAGCGTCTTGCCGTCCTGGAGCAGCAAGATCCAGAACTTCTCGGCGACGCCGCTGCCCTGGCCACTGAGGCGATGGCTCCAGCCGGAACGCGTGGTGGCGCCCGCCCCGTCCACCTTGAACGTCTTGTAGGCGTTCGCGATGAGTGCGTCCATCGACGTCGGCGGCTCGGTGATGCCGGCCTCGGTATACATGTCGGTGTTGTAGAAGACGGCAGTGCCGCCGGTGAACAAGGGCACGCCCCACACGCCATCTGCGTATGTGGAGTCCTGGACGACCGCCGGGTGGTAGTCGCCGCCAGCCACGGCTGCCTGGAGGTCATCGGGAAGGGGCTGGAGCAGTCCCTCATCGATGAAACGGGCCAGGAAGTTGGTCGTCCGGATCACCACGTCCCCGGCCGTGTTCGTCGGCAGCGCGGTCACGAGCTTCTGCTCGAACCCGCGCAGGTCAGTGCTGAAGATCGTGAACGAGACATTCGGGTGGAGGGCGGTGAACGCCTCACCGGCCTGCCGGTACACCTCGTCGTTCTCCGGATAGCCCCCCCACACATTGAGTGTGACGGGATCGGTGCCGCAGGCATCCGCGGCCTGCTGAAAGCTGGCGCTGCCGCCGCTGGATGCCGTTGGCGCTGCGGCCGCGGGCCCCCATGCCATTGCGGCGATGGCGACCGACGACCCCAGCACGAGCGCCTTGGTCCTGCCTTGAGTGCGGTGCATCGTTTCCTCCTCACTGTGAACGGTGATTGCGTGGACTGTCTGAGTCGACCGACACCCCCTTGCCTGCTCTCGGATCCGGCATCAAGCGGTGATCGCCGGCTGCCGTGACTTCTATCGACCCTTGGTCCATCAGCACTGCGGCCCGCGAGCCTGCGCCGATGGCCGAGGATGCGGTGATGTGCCCGAGGGCCATCGGCCCAGTCCGAAGGTGCTGGCCGAACGACTCCGCGCACGAGACGGCTTCAGGGCCGCCATGCGGGTCATCAGCAGCTCGCCGCCCTCGATCACATGCGTGCGCACGGCCGCCTCGAGCAACTCCGGGTCGCGGACCGCGACCGCGTCGGCGATGGGTGCATGTTGCATGACGAGTATCGGTGCATCCGCCGAGTGGATCTGGTTGGTGAGCACGATGCGCCGCGACAGCACTGCGAGATGCGATAGCTGGCCCAGGAGCATCTCGTGCCCGCAGCGCGAGTAGACGGCACGGTGGAACGCGATATCGGCATCCGCCACCGCGACCGGGTCGGGGACGCTCCGGGTGACGACCGCTTCGAGCGACTGGAACGCCTTCGTCACCTCGCGCTGGAACATCGGTTCGGAGCCTGCAGCCTCGAGCGCGAGACGCGCCGCATAGGGCTCGAGCAACGCGCGCATGCTGGTGATCTCCCAGGTGGCCCGCACCGACAGCTGCGACACGAACGCCCCACGTCGGGGCACGATCTCCACCAGTCCGCTGTCGGCGAGCGCCCGGAGCGCCTCGCGCACGGTCCCCCTGGACGTCTCGAGCTGGGCCGCCAGCGCCACCTCCGGCATCCGTTGTCCGGGCGTGAGCTCGCCGTGGACGATCGCGTCACGGATATACGTGGCGACGGCCGTCGTGAGCGTCTCAGGCCGGCGAAGGCTCATGGAGTGAGTATCCCCCTTCGTACGACCGTCCGGCACTGCGACACGGCAGGGGTCATCCCCCACGTCGGCAGACGCGTACCCGACGGGGACGACCGGTCTGCGGAGCGCCGCGCCCGTACCGACCATCTAGAGATGCGGGACTCGGTGGCGGTATCGCTCGATCACCGCCTCGTTCGCCTCATCGCCACCCGGGCTGTTGCCGCTGCGCCAGACTGGCGGCTCGACGCCACGACGGGCGAGTTCCGCGACCGCCTCGAGCACGATCGCGTTGAGCGTGAATGCATTGACGATCGTGGACACCGGGCCGACCTTCTCCCTGACCCCATCGACGCTCATGACCGCATCGCCGAGGGGCATCTTCGTGTCCACCACGATATCCACCAGATCGCACAGGTCCTTGCCGCTCGGGTGGCGGCTGGGATGGCCCTGGGGTAGCCCGCGTTGGTTCGCGACCGAGGTCACGCCGATGCTCACGAGTCCCCGCTCGCGGGCGATAATCGCGGAGTCGATGGTGGCGGCATTGATGCCATACGCGTTGCAGATGATGAGTACGTCCCCCTCGGCCATCTCGGGGTGGCTCAGGATCGCGCGTGCGTAGCCGGGCGTGCGCTCGATGGCCATCGAGCGTGCAGACCCATTGCCCAGGTAGAAGCCGTCATCAAGGAAGGACACGACGCACGCGAGACCGCCTGCGCGTGAGAACACCTCCTCCGCGCCGATCTGCGAGTGGCCACCAGGCCCGATGACATAGATGAGGCGATCCTGGGCGATCCGGTCCGCAAGGAGCGCGCCCGCGCGCATGATCGCGTCACCCTCTTCCGCCGCGATGCGTGCCAGCAGGGCAGTGGCCCGCTCGAGATAGGTGAGGTAGAGCGGCTCCGTCACGTGTCGTCCTCCGGGTTGGCTGGCGTGTGGCGCATCAGGCGGCGGGTGCCGCCGACGCGAGGGCGATGGCAGCCTCGACCAGACGCTCGCCCTCGCCGGGTACGAGCACGCTCGCATTGGGCTCGTATCCGCCGATCGCAAACGCGTCCTGCGTCGGGATGTAGCCGATGGTGCCGTCAGACAGGGCGGCGATGCACGTGGTGTCATCGCCCAGGGCAGCGCGGATGCGCTGCCCGAGCGCCACGAACAGCTCGCCTTCGACGCCGACGTGCAGGAGCGGCCCCAGCGCCAGTGCGCTCACCCGGAGTCGCACCGGGCCGTCCCGGTCAGGGGCGGCGGCCTGACGAGCGAGCAGTTCCGCGTAGGCTGCTGCGACGAGTGCGTGATAGGTCGCGTCCGGCGTGAGGGCGGCCGCCTCCATGGTCATCGCGGCCGCGCGAGCTTGCTCCGCCACGCTGCGGGCCATCTCGGGGTCCGGGAGAGGCTTCCGCTCCAACTCGAGGACGCGGGCGTCGCCCCATGCGCGCGCCGACGGGACGGGCCGCAGTGACTCGCGGACCTCGATGGTCACGTCGGCAAGGGCTCGACCGTAGCGCTCAGCGGACTCGAACGTTCGCCAAGGCACCACGATGCCCACCATGCTTCCCTCTGGCGAGTAGCCGCCCGGGTTGACGTCGCCCTGGGGTCCGGTCGAGAAGACGGTCACGCCGCCCACGGCTTCGTCGACGATGCGGCACAGCACGCCCGGGTAGTCCGCAGAGTAGAGCGTGTTGTTCGGCCCCAGCGTGGTGGGGTGGCAGCCGTAGTTGACATGGGTGGCGATGGGCGTGCCATCGAGACCGTCGAACCGAGTGACCGTCACCCGGTCGTCCACGGGACCGCCATCAGGACGTCGGTTGGCACCGATGCCCTCGACGTGCCCGACGCCTACCGCGGCGACGGCCTCCCGACGCTCTCGCCATGCTTGTTCGACGGCCTCGACGATCCGATCGCCGATGGCCTGCTCGGCGCCCGAGGGCCGGTTGAGGTCGGGTCCGCTGTGGGTATGGGTCCCGACCAGCTGCAGGTGACTGCGCGTGATGCCTGTGCGCTGGAGGATCTCCGCGGCCACCTCGCCCTGCAGGCGGGGGAGGACCTGGAGGAGGTCGGTCACGACCAGTGCCACCGACGTGCCGTCATCTCCTTCGACGACCAATGCACGTGCGTGGAGCGGGTCGTGCACGCCACTGGCACCCGACACTCGCACGCCGTAACCTTCGAGTTCCATGCCCAGGGGCGGCGTGATATCGATCCTGACCGCTCCCACCTTCATGAGCGGCCTCCTCCGATCGCGACTTCGTGCCCGGTCCGGCTGGACTCGTATGCCGCGACGATGAGTTCGACGGCGTCCCGGCCGTCCTGTGCGGTGACCGCGGGTGGCCCGCCGCTGCCCACCGCAGCGACCAGGTCGGCGTACTGGCGCAGGTATCCGGCCGAGCTCGTGCCCCAGGTGCGGGCCACCGACGCGTCGTCACCGGCCTCGTCTCGTGGGTCATCCGCCGCGTCGTCCCTGGCGGAGGGTGCGGGCGCCCCAGGCACGTCCCACTCCGCGACCGTGGCACCCGAGAGTCGCACATGACCCCTGTCCCCATACACACGCAACTCCACGGGCTGCTCGGGACGGGCACACGTGGTAGCGGTGATCGTGCCCAGGGCACCACTCGCGAAGCGGATCGCCACCGCGGCCGTGTCCTCGGCCTCCATGGTGTGCGTGAGCGTCGCCACCTGACCAGATATGGCAATGACCGGACCACCGATCCAGCGCATCAGGTCGATGGTGTGGATGGCCTGGTTCATGAGCACGCCACCGTCGAACGCGGTCGTTCCCCGCCAGGCGGCGCTGTCGTAGTAGGACTGTGGGCGGTCATACAGGCCCTCGCCGATGACCAGGGCGACCCGGCCCAGGTGCCCGGCGTCCACGGCCGCCTTGAGCGCCCGGACCGCGGGCTCGAAACGGCGCTGCGAGACGACAGCCGCCACGAGGCCCCGGGCGCGGGCCTCCGCGATCACCACGTCGGCATCGGCGACCGTCAGCGCGATGGGTTTCTCGATGAGGACGTGCTTGCCAGCTTGCAGAGACGCCAGCGCCTGCCCGGAGTGGAGGCCCGAAGGCGAACAGATGGTGACGGCATCGACATCATCCCGGGCGAGCAGGTCATCGATGTGCGTCGTCCAGGGCACGCCCTGCGACGTGCCGGCGGCCCTCGCCCGTTCCTCGGACGCGCTGGCCACGGCGACCAGGCGGGTCGATGGCAGCGCCGCGATAGCCTCGAAGTGCTGGCTCGAGATGGCTCCCGCCCCGACCAGGCCGATGCGCAGCACATCCATCGTCATGCGCGAGCCGCGGCGACCTTGGTGATCGCGTCGGCGACCTGGTCGAGGTCCGCGCGCGACCCCATCAGGATGGGCAGCGAGAGCATGATCACTTCGTGGTCCGCGGCCCGTTCCGCGGCCGGACAGGCCGCCGGCTCCGGACCGCCCAGCCGGGCGATCTCGGCACGCACCGCAGCATTTCGGTTGAGTGGCACGTAGCCGTGGAAGTTGGGGATGCCCTCGGCTTTCAGCGCCGCCGAGAAGGCGAGCTTGGGCAGCCCGCCATCGTGCTCGCCCAGCCAGCGGAAGTGGTACGAGTACCAGGTGTGGGCGGTCACGCCGTCCGGCACGCGCAATGGGACCACACCCGGGATGGCCTCGAGGCGCGATGACAGATACGCGGCACTCTCGCTCCGATGTGCCACCTGGGCTGGGAACCGGCGCATCTGTTCCAGCAGCACGGCCGCCTGGAACTCGGTGAGGCGCAGGTTCCAGCCGAGTCGCACGTGCTCGTACCACTCGCCGTCCTTGCGGCGCCCGACGTTGCGATAGGACCACAGGAGCTCTTCGACCGCGGGGTCGTTGGTGACCATCATGCCGCCTTCACCGGCGTTGATGGCCTTGGACGACTGGAAGCTGAATGTGCCGACGTCTCCGATGGCGCCCACGGGCGTTCCACGCCATGCGGCGCCATGCGCCTGTGCCGCGTCCTCGATGACCCGCAGGTCGTGACGCTGGGCGGCCGCCATCACGCCATCCATGTCCGCGGGCGAGCCCGCGTGGTGGACCGGGATGATCGCCCTCGTGCGCGGGGTGACGGCGGCGTCGATGCGCTCCGGATCGATCAGCAGCGTCTCCAGGTCGACGTCCACGAACACGGGGATGGCACCGATCATGAGCGCTGCGCTGGCCGTGGCGATGAACGTGTAGGGCGGTACGAGGACTTCATCGCCCGGTTCGACCCCGACGGCCTTGAGGGCCACGGAGAGCGCCAGCGTGCCATTGACGCATGAGACCCCGTACCGGGCTCCCTGGAATGCCGCGAACTCCTGTTCGAGGCGCTTGACGAGGGTGCCGTCGAGCGAACCCCAGGTCCCTGAGCGCAGGGCCCCGAGCAGGGCCCGCTCTTCCTCCTCCCCCCATTGTGGCCATCCCCCGAATGGCGCCGTGCGCACCGGCGTTCCACCATGGATCGCGAGGGGGCCGTGGGTAGCGGTGGCAGTCATGGGCGCCTCCGATCAGACACGTGCGACGAGGGATGCGGCTGCCTCGTCGACGAACAGCGTGGCGTCCGGGTGGTCGCGCAGCGCGGACGCGGGACACGACGTGGAGACAGGCCCGTCCAGCGTAGCGGCGACCGCCCTGGCCTTTTGCGGTCCAGGCACCGCGAGCGATATGACCCGGCTCGCGAGCAGCGTGGACATGGTCACGGTCAGGGCGAGCGCAGGCACGTCCTCGAAGCGCTCAAAGGCCCCGTCGCGGACCTGCTGGTGGCGGCTGGTCTCGTCGATGAGCACGGGCTTGACCACGAGCGGGTCCCGGAAGTCCGCGACATGAGGATCGTTGAAGGCGACGTGCCCGTTCTCACCGATGCCCAGCAACGCGAGGTCGATACCCCCGGCCGCGAGCAGCGCGCCGTAGCGTGCGGCCTCCGCCTCAGGACCTGCCGCGTTGGCCCCATCCATCCGCTGCACGGTCCCAGGTCGCACCACGTCCCAGATCCGATCCTGGAGCCACTGACCGAAGCCCTGGGGATGCCCCGAGGGGAGCCCAACGTATTCGTCGAGGTGGAACGCGTCCACGCGCGACCAGTCGATGTCAGCCTCGGAGGCGAGCTGAGCGAGTGTCTCCAGCTGCGATGCGGCCGCCGCGAAGATGACCCGCACCCGGTCCTGGGCCGTGAGCAACTCGCGCAGACGTCCTGCCGCATAGGTGCCTGCTGCGGCACCCAGTGCGGGCCGGTCGGCGAGGATGACGACCCGCAGGTCGCCGCGAACGAGTGCTGTCATGTCCGCTCGGGGACGAAGACGACGAAGAACACATAGTCGAGGGGCTCGCTGCCCGTGTTGGTGATCTCATGCTCGGTGCCGATGGGGATCATCACGAACGTGCCGGCTGACACCTCGGTCCGGACACCGGCGAGGACCACGAACCCAGCTCCGGATATGACGTGATAGATCTGGTCCTCGTCGACGTGTGTATGCGCCGGGACTGTCTGTCCGGGCCAGACTCGGACAGACGTCACGTTGAGCCGGCTGGTCTCGAATACCGGGCGGTAGTCCGCGTACGGCTGAGGGCTCACGGCAAGGTCGTCGTAGTGGCGGATCATCGTTCCTCCGGTACGTCTTGGCCAACCTGGCCAGATCAGTCGCGGAAAGCGCGTGCGTCGCCTTCGACGCGTCCCAGCCGCACGGTATCGAAGTCCCAGCCGTTCGTGGCGCACATGACACGTACGTGGCTGTCCCAGGTCGGCTCCTGTGCCGGCGGTCCGGCAGTGAAGCAGTCGATGCTGAGGTAGACGAACCGGCTGTCGCCCACGCAGGTGACCTGGTGGGCGATCCCGGGCGGCGTCCGCACGAAGTCGCCGGGTCGCAGCGGGTACCGCTCGTTGACTTCGGGACCGACACTCAGCTCGCCTGTGCCCTCGAGGATGTAGAACACCTGCTCGGCGTCATGGTGGGTGTGGCGCGGCGGCGCCTCACCGGGTTCGAGCACCACGAAGAACGCCTCGCTCGCGGCACCCTGCGCCCGGTCCATGATGAGGTCATTGGTGTGCGTGGGGAAGCGATAGCGGATGGCATTACCGGAATGGAACACGTACTGGGTCACCGATCCGACTCCCCCGACTCGATCGCGTCCGACCGTCCACAGCGGTCGATCGTCCTACAGTAGACTATCGGTCACGGTGCCCGCAAGGGCCAAGACAGGGAGGCCTCGGTTTGTTCGATCTGAGCGGCAAGGTGGCAGCCGTGATCGGTGGGACAGGGGTCCTGGGGGGGACCGTGTGCCATGGTCTCGGTGGTGCGGGAGCCTCGGTCGCGGTTATGGGTCGCTCACGTGCGCGCGCGGAAGCGCGTGTCGCAGCCCTCACCAGCCAAGGTGTTCGTGCCCTTGCGGTGCTAGTGGATGCCACGGACCCCGACAGCATCGAGGACGCCCACCACGAGATCGACCGCGCCCTTGGACCGGTGGACGTGCTCGTCAACGCCCCGGGCGTCAACAGCGGCACGCCGTTCTTCGACATCACGCTCGAGGAGTGGCATCGGCTCATCGACGCCAACCTGACCTCCGTGTTCGTGGCGTGCCAGCGATTCGGGCGCGCGATGGTCGAGCGCGGCAGTGGCGGATCGATCATCAACTTCTCGTCGGCGTCCTCGGGACCACCGCTGTCGCGGGTCCTCACCTACTCCGTGGCCAAGGCGGGGCTCGACAACCTCACTCGGTATCTCGCCCGTGAGCTGGCCCCCCACCACATCCGCGTCAACGCCATCGCGCCGGGCTTCTTCCCGGCCGAGCAGAACCGCAAACTGCTCGATGACGAGCGGCTGCGAGCCATCGTGGCCCACACGCCCGCTGGGCGACTGGGTGAGCCGGAGGAGCTCGTGGGCACAGCGGTCTGGCTGGCATCTGAGGAGGCATCCGGGTTCGTCACCGGCGCGATCATCCGTGTCGATGGCGGCTTCTCCGCGATGACCATCTAGGGTGCCGGGCGCGTAGGTGCCAGCCGCCGCGCCTCTCACGGCCCACTCGGGGCCGCTCGGCGGTATGTCGCCTGCCCGGCGGGGGGCGTCCATCTATCTCGCGGCGAGCCTCGTGTTCATCACCACGGACTCGCTGGCCAAGCTCATCGTGGCCGATGTGCCGATCATCTTCGTGGTCTTCGGTCGCAACCTGGCCTACCTGGCCACGGTCCTGCTGCTCCTCGGTGGCCGCTCGCCGGGTCGATTGCTTCGGACTGCGCGGCCCTGGACCCAGGTGGCCCGCGGGCTGTTGCTGTTCGGGTCCACCGCCACCTGGTTCTGGGCCCTGTCGGTGCTGCCGCTTGCCGAGGCGAGCACCCTCTCATCCACCGCACCCCTCATCACGGTCGCGCTCGCGGGCCCGTTCCTGGGCGAGCAGGTGACGCGCACCGCCATCGTCGGCTCGTGTGTCGGTTTCGCGGGTGTGCTCCTGGTCGTGGGTCTCGACCCTACTGACCTCGACCTCGCCGTCCTGCTCCCCCTCGCCAACGCCGTGATCCTCGCTCTGTTCTTCGTGCTGACGCGTGGCCTGCGTCACGAGCCGCCTGCCGTGACGATGTTCTGGTCAGGTGCCATCCCGCTGGCCGCGAGCGCGCTGCTGCTCGTGGCCCTGCCGGCCGCACGCGCACCGGATCCCACCGAGTGGGCCGGCATCGGCGTGGTGGGCATCCTGGCGCTGATCGCGCACCGTCTGCTGGTCGCCGCATATCGCTGGGGTCGTGCGAGTGACCTCGCGCCCATGGGTTACCTCGGGGTCCTGTGGGCCTTCGTCCTGGGCGCCGTGGTGTTCTCCGAGCCGGCCTCGGTCCGGAGCATCGTGGGTGCCGTGGCTATCGCGACGGGCGGCGTCATCGTGCTGCGGGCCCCGAATGGGGCGACCGACGAAGACCGACCCTCGGTCGAGCACGCGGTGCCGGTGGTGGAACCGGAGGAGGCGGGGCCGTTTGGTGATGTGGTGGCCTGACGGCTGCGCGTCTCGGTCGAGCCCCGGCGGCGCCTCAGTCCGTGGGCCTGTCAGCCCGCAGCAGGGAGTCGACGACACAGTCCACGGGCGTGCCATCCGCCCGGATGTGCCACGCCCGAAGCACGCCCTCTCACTGTCGAC
>JBBQNA010000051.1:0-16633 GCA_038329515.1 Candidatus Limnocylindrales bacterium
TGACGGTCCAGCCTTTGGCCTCCGCGCCATCCACGAGACCCTGCTGGATCTGCGCCTGGGCGCCGACCAGACCCGGGGCCGAGTATCCGATGACTACCCCATCGTCCTGGGCTTGCGCGGGGATGCCTATCGCGCCGACCAGTAGCGCCGCCAGCGCCGCGAAGCGAACGTTCCTGTTCATCCAGACCTCCTCAGTGCGCCTTGCAGCGCGTGACTGGGCTTGCCGCATGTCATACGGCGATCGCGTGCTGTGACGTCACCAAGGGCACCCCTCCGTACATCCCGGTCTTGACGATGCGGGCTGCACCCTCATCGGACGCACATCCCCCCGTCCACATAGAACTGGGAGCCGGTCGCGAACGACGATTCGGCAGAAGCCAGGAAGACGGCGATGCCCGTGAGATCGTCGGGCGTGCCGACCCTCCCGATGGGATGCCGTGCCGTCAACGCCGCCCGCGTCCCTGGGTCGTCGTACAGCTTCTGTGTCAGTTCCGTGATGATCGACCCGGGGACGATGCCGTTCACGCGGATGCCGTGGATGGCCAGATCTGCGGCCATGACACGCGTCAGGCCCATCACGCCGGCCTTGGATGCGCTGTAGGCCGTAAACCCAGCACCAGCCATGGTTGCGCCGGTGGGTGACCCGGTATTGATGATCGAACCACCGTTGCCGGCCTCGATCATCAGTCGTGCGGCGTGCTTGCAGGTCAGGAATACGCCGCGCATGTTGGCAGCCTGCGTCCGCTCCCAGACGTCCAGATCGAGATCGTGGATCGGTCCATCCTCACCGATGAGCTGGATCGCCGCGCACGTGTAGAGCACGTCCAGGCGGCCGTGCCTGCGCCGGACCTCATCGAATGCGCCAACCACACTCGTCTCATCGGAGGCGTCACACACAAGCGCGAATGCGGCCTGACCCAGGGCCGTCGCGGCCGCCCTGACGGCCGCCTCGTTGCGATCGAGCAGGCCGACGATCGCGCCTTCGGCTGCGAACGCATCGGCGGCTCTGCGGCCGATGCCGCTCGCAGCCCCGGTGATGACCGTGACCTTGCCCTCGAGCCGTCCCATCGATTCCCTCGTTGCTGTTCTCGGGTCCGCCATCCGGTCAGTTGGTATACCATCACACCATCTCCCGTGGCTGTCAACCCGTTGCGTCGCAACCCGACGGCGCAGATGGGCCAGCGCGATCGGGTCATGGAGGAGACACGGTGGGGAAGGCGCGCCGGGCATGACGAGTTACGTGGCGTTGTTCGGCGACCCTGTCATCGGCAATCCGACATCCCGGATGCACAACACCGCGTTCCACCACAGTGGGCTGGACTGGCACTATCTCGATGTGCGGGTTGTCGCGAGGGATCTGGCGGATGCGATGCGGGCAGCGCGGGTGCTGCGCTTTGCAGGGCTGAACATCACGGTGCCCCATAAGGTTGCCGTCCTGCCACTCCTGGATCGTCTGGAACGTACGGCGGCGCTCACGGGCGCGGTGAATACGGTCGTACGCTCGGCGGCCGGAGACTTGCTGGGACACAACACGGATGGTCGTGGCTTCATCGACTCCATCGTCGCGGCTGGGATACAACCAGCCGGCATGCACGTGGTCCTGCTGGGAGCGGGTGGCGCGGCCAGGGCAGTGGCTATCGAGCTCGCGCTGGCTGGTGCCCAGCGCATCACCATCGCGAGTCGGACGCCGGCACACGGCCTGGCAGTCGCCAGGTTGGTGACCGATTCAACGGCTACGGTGGCCACGATGCTCCGATGGGACGGGGTACTGCAGCCGCCGCCGTGCCAACTGCTCGTCAACTGCACCCCTGTCGGTATGGGACAGGGTGAGGCGGCGCGGGCCGTGCCCGCCGTGGACCTGGCGGTCCTGGCGCCGGACTGCGTCGTCTGCGACCTCCATCCGGGCCGGGCCGACACGGCCTTCCTTCAGGCGGCGCGCCATCATGGGCTCGCGACGCTGGACGGACTATCGATGCTGGCCCGTCAGGGCGCAGCTGGTTTCGAGTTGTGGACGGGGGTAGCGGCGCCGCTGGAGCTCATGCTCGGAGAGCTTGGGCGAATTGGTGATGAGGCCGATGGGCAACCCTGATCCGCGGGTGACCATCGTGTGACTTGCACTGGCGAACCAGCCGAGGTTCGCCTGGCTTGGCCCATGCGGCTTGCGACCACCCTCAGGGTCCATCTGGCCGCCCGACCCCAGGAGTCCCGCGGCGCCGAGCGCGTCGAGGGTCTCAGGGTGGCGGCGCGCACGGCCGTTCGCCCAGTTGCGAGCATCAGGGCCAGCTCACCGTTCGGTCCCGGTCGCATGTGGCCATCACCGTAGGGGAGAGCGCTACAGAGGGTCGGACGATGCCGTTGGATCTGGGAAGAGCGGAGTGGGGGCGCTCACCTGATGACGCTCAGATCTCCGGGTCGGTCATGACGGCACGTTGCAGCGTCTCCCGCGCCTCGTCCATGTGCTCGTTCATGGCGACTCGAGCGGCCGCTGGGTCCCCAACGGCGATAGCGGCGTACACGGCTCGGTGATGCGCGAGGCTCCGGCGGGGTGTGCCCGGGATGCGCAGCGCCAGCAGCCGAACCTCGAGCATCACCTGAGCGAGGGAGTCCAGCAGGATCGAGAACAGTTCGTTGTGGGTGGCGCGTGCGAGCGCCGCGTGGAACTCGACGTCTTCCTGGATGAACGCGTCCGGCTGGTCCACATGTCCCTCGGCGGCATCGAGGAGGTCCTCGAGGACAAGCAGATCCGCCGGTGTCCGGCGCGAAGCGGCCAGGCTCGCGATCTCGTTCTCCAGCACACGCCGCACCTCCGCGACCTTGTCCGCGTCCGCGGCGCTCTCCTGCACGCGCAACAGAAGGCGCATCGATTCGGCTGCCGCTCGTGTCGAGGGGGCTCGCACGACAGTCCCCCGACCGCCTTCCACCTCGACGAGGCGTTTCGCGGCCAGTGCCCTCACGGCCTCGCGAACCACGGTGCGACTCACCCCGAACTGGCCAGCGAGTTCTCGCTCCGACGGCAACCTGTCACCCTCGCCGAGGCGGCTGTCGACGATGAGCCGCTCGAGTTCCACCATTACTCGGTTCGCCAGGGTCTCTTCTCGGCGAAGGGCCGCGACGATCCGCGTCTGCCCGGACGTCACCTGGATCTCCTCTGGCACGCTCACCCTCCGTCACTGATGCCCGGCCGAGCGGGCGTCGCGGGAGGCCCGGCAAGGCATGTGGCATGCCATTGTGACGATTCCGGGTGAACGCATCTGTCGGCACGCTGCCACCAACGCGACACGCTACGCCGCGTTCCCGTGTTCGAGCGACGGGTTCTCCACGCGGATGTACCTGCGGGAGAGCTTTGCGAGCTGGCGGTTGCGGAGGCTGTCGACCAGGACCGCGATGAAGATCACGACCGCGAAGGCAGGTGCCCGCAGGTAGATCTCGACGTCGATCGCCTGGAGACCAGCGTTGATCATGGGTACGAAGAGCGCACCGATGACCGCCCCAGGGAAGACACTGCCACGCCCGCCAAAGAGGCTGACACCGCCCAGGACGCACGCCGCGATCACCTGGAACTCGACCGCGTCGCCGAACGAGGGGTGCACCGAGCCGAGCTGTACCACGTTGACGATGCCGCCCAGCGAGGCCAGCAGGCCGCACACGATGTACACGACGGCCACGACCAGTCCCACGTTGATGCCAGCCTTCTTGGCCGACTCCTTGTCATTCCCCACGGCATAGACCTGCCGCCCGAAGGGGGTGCGTGTGAGGACGACGTGGCCGACGATGACGACACTGGCGAAGATGACGATGGGCGCCGGTATCAGCCCGAGGATGCGGGTCGATCCGAGCCGGGTGATCTCATCCGGGAACGTGATGCTCTCTGACTGCGTGATGGTGAGCGCCAGGCCGCGCACGACCACGAGGGTCGCCAAGGTAGCGAGGAAAGCGATGACGCCGATCCTCGTGATGAGGAATGCGTTGAGGGTGCCGACCGCGAGGCCCACGAGCAGGGCGCCGGCCACGGCGATCGGGATCGGCATGCCCGAGGCCAGGAGCCACCCCCCTCCAACGGTCGCGGAGAGGTACATCACAGACCCGACCGACAGGTCGATGCCCGCTATCAGGAGGACGAACGTCATGCCGACGGCCATGATCCCGATATAGGAGGCCTGCGTCACGATGTTGGTGAACGTCGCCGGGCTGATGAACTTCGGCTGCAACAGCCCGAAGAGCAGGAAGAAGACCGCAAACAGGATGAAGGGCGCACTGCGCAGCGCCAGGACCTGTGCTCCCTCCCTGGTGCGCGGGATCATGTCGGCACCGCCTCCTCCCGGAAGGCCGCGTGCAGGATGGCGTCCTCCTGGAACTCGCCACGCGTGAACTCGCGTTGGATCTGTCCCTGCGCCATGACGATGATCCGGTCACAGGTGCCAAGCAGCTCCTCCAGCTCCGAGGATATGACCAGCGTTGCGGCGCCCTGTGCTGCCAGGTCGTTGATGATGGAGTAGATCTCGACCTTGGCCCCTACGTCGACGCCACGGGTGGGCTCGTCCAGGATGAACACCTTCGGCTTGGCCATCAGCCATTTCCCCACGACCACCTTCTGCTGGTTGCCACCGCTGAGGCTCTTGACGGGGGCCTTGCCGAGCGACCCGCCACGGATCCGGAGGGACTGCGCGATCTCGGCGGCACCCTGTCGGAGCCGATCCTGGTCCACGAAGCGCAACAAGGTGTGCCCGAACCGGGGTAGTGCGACGAGGCCCAGGTTCTCGGTGATAGTCACGTCGAGCAACAGGCCCTCTTCTCTCCGGTTCTCCGTGACGAAGGACAGACCGCGCTCGATACTCCGCCTTGGGTCGCCGCTCTCGTAGCGCTCGCCGTCGAGCACGATCTCACCGGTGTCGTAGGGGTCCAGTCCGAACAGGATCCGGGCGAGTTCGCTCCGCCCGGACCCCATCAGCCCGAACAAGCCCAGGACCTCGCCCCGGTGGAGGACGAATGAGATCCCCTTCACGACGCCCGGCTGCGAAAGGTCACGGACCTCGAGCGCAGGTTCGGTGGTCGGCAGGCTCGTCCGTGGCGGGTGGAGCAGCTCGATATCGCGTCCGACCATGGCGGCGATCATCGTGCGTACCGGGAACTCCTCCTTCGGCCCGGTCGCCACGACCTTGCCATCCCGGAGTACGACCAGCTCGTCGCACAGGCGTCGGACGTCGGCCAGGATGTGCGAGATGTAGACCATCGATCGGCCCTCACTGCGGAGTCGCTCGATGATGTCGAAGAGTCGCTCCGCCTCGCGGACGGTGAGTGATGTGGTCGGTTCATCGAAGATGATGAGCCGACTATTCAAGTGGAGCGCCTTTGCGATCTCGACGAGTTGGCGTTCGCCCGGCGTCAGCGATTCCACGAGCGTGTCCGGCGAGACGTCCAGGTTCACACTCTTCAGTGCGGCGCGCGCGCTTCGAGACATTCCGCGACGGTCGATCAGCGGGATACGCCGTCCGATCCTGGGAAAGCCGCCGATGAACAGGTTTTCGGCAACCGTCAGGTTGGTGAAGAGATTGAGCTCCTGATGGATGAAGGCGATGCCGACCGCGGTCGCTTCGCCTGGGTCTCTGGGCTGGTGCTCGAGTCCATCGAGGAGGACCCGGCCACTGTCGGCCTGAACCACCCCTCCCAGGATATTCATCAGCGTGGACTTGCCGGCTCCGTTCTCTCCGATGAGGCCCAGGATGTGCCCCCGAGCGACCGAGAACGTGACGTCCCGGAGCGCATCGATACCGAAGAACGCCTTGGAGGTTCCCTCGAAGGCGAGGATCGGCGCCGGGTCGTCCGGCAGCGCATCGCCAACCGAGTCCGCGACCAGACCTTGCCGATCGCCGGGCGCCGGCATCGTGGTCATAGCGTCGCGGCCTTCGTGGTCGTCATCTGGAAGCGGGTGCGAAGGACCTCCAGCACGATGACGACGAGGAGGATGGTCCCGCGCACCGCGTCGAAGACGAATGGCGACAACCCCATGAGGCTGAGGCTGTTGCTGAGCATCGAGAAGAAGAGGACGCCGAAGATGGCCCAGATCACCTTGCCGCTGCCTCCGAAGAGGCTCGTGCCCCCGATCACTGTGGCCGCGATGACCTCAAGCATGAATGTCCCGGAGCCCAACGTCGGGAAGCCGGCCTCGAGTCGAGCCGTGAGGAGCACGCTGCTCACCGCCGCACACACGCCGCTGATGGTGAAGGCCAGCAGGACAGCACGTCTCGTGGGAACTCCCGATACTCGCGCGGCCACCTCGTTCGTCCCTGTGGCGTACAGCCATCGGCCATCGACCGTCCGCGAGAGGAGGATGTGCACCAGGAGGGCGGTCACAAGGGCCACGACCATGGCGAACGGGATCACGATGAACGTGTCCTTGCCCACCGCGATGAAGTCATCGGGCAGCGCCCCGATGTTGTAGGACCGGGTCATCCAGATCGCGATGGACGCAAGGAAGGTACCCGTCACGAGTGTGACCATGAAGGCCGGCATCCGCAGACGGCTGATCGACAAGCCGTTGATGGCTCCGATCAGACCCCCGACAAGGAGCATCGCGCCGATGGCGACAGGGGAAGCGAGGATGCTGTTGGCGAGCGGGCCACCGCCCGGCGTCAGCAGCCAGTCCCACAGGACGCTCTTCTCGAACTGGACCTCGCGCAGCTTCGATGTCATCAGTGCCGCGCCGATCACGCTGGTGAAGCCGATGATCGCGCCTTGCGAGAGGTCGATGCCCTTGACGATCAGCACGACCGTCTGGCCGATCACGACCGGGAGCAGCGGCCACATGTTGCCCAGGATGTTGCCCGTGATGTTGGGCAGCGTGGCGAAACCGGCCAGGAATGGTGCCAGCAGGATGAAGTAGGCGAGGCTGAGGTAGAGCACGAAGTACTCAGACAGGAACAGATGTCGGAGAACGCCTCGCGTCGTCACCCGGGGCTGATGTGCGGGAGCCGCTGGCGACTCCGGACTCGGGGGAACCCCTGCTCTGCTGGTCACCGAACCGTGCCCTCTCCCTCAGGTTGGCTGGTCGCGTCTCGTCGCATGCGGTGCTGGGGTGATTCGCAGAGGACGGAGAGTGGTTGCTCTCCGTCCTCTGCTGACAGGATCCTGGCTAGTTGCTGGGCGGCTCGATGACGCAGCCCCACATGTCCGACTCTCGCTCCGCGATGTTGGCCTGCGTCAGCGCGAAACCGGGCTCCTTGATCCACTCGTCCGGCTGCGTATCGCCCGCGTTCACCGCGTCAACGAGTCCATTGAGGGCCAGCTTGGCCTCGACGAACAGGTCCTGGACGGCCGTGGCATCAACGTATCCGGCCTTCATGAGCTGGCAGGCGCCATTGTCGCCGTCGACACCGCCCATGATGACGTGTGCCGGGTCGCCGATCGGCTTCCACCTGCCGATGGGGTCAAGCACTGACTTGATCTGCGGGTACAGGAAGTCAGACGAGGTGAACAGCAGGTCGATCGCCGGATCCTGCGTGACCGCATTCTCCAGGCCTGCACGACCCGTCTCCGCGGTCCAGTTGGTCTCGACTTCGACCGGCTTCTCGAACAGATCGGGGTACGCGTCGATGACGTCGTAGAACCCTGCGCGCCGCTCCACAGCGTTGGGATCACCAAGGTCGCCGACCATGATCACGGACTTGATCTTCCGGCCGCCGTTGGCGTCGGAGACCTTCTTGGCCTCGAGGTACATGTGCTCCATCGCGGTCTTCGAGATCGCGCGGTTGTCCGCGACGACGACGACTGCGGCACCGTCCTCCGTGGCGGGCGGCCGGTTGAAGACGGCGATCGGGATGTTCGCCGCGTTGGCCTCCCCGATCACCGTCAGGACGCTGTCGCCGTCCTGGGGGATGATGAAGATGGCGTCCGTACCGCTCGTGATGCAGGTCCTGACCTGCTCCAGCTGCTTGTTCGCGTCCGTCCCGGCGTCCAATTCCGTGACCGACGCGTTCGCCGCAGCGAGTGAGCGAGCGATGGCCGCATGCCCGGCTCCCCAGAACTCCGTCTGGAGGGCAACGAAGGCAAAGCAGACGTTCTTGCCGGTCAGGTCGCCCGTGGCGATGATGCTTGCGGCCGGTGCGCTCGCATCCTGCGCCAGGACGCCGCCACCGACTCCGCCGAGCGCCGTGATCGCAAGCGCCGCCGCTCCGGCGAAGCTCGCCATGCGCCGTTGTGTGCTGGCCATATTCCTGCTCCTCCATTCGCTGCGACGTGCGGGCTGCTCGAAACAGACTGGAATACCGCATGCCGCATGCAACTGCCGCGCAATCTACGCTGAGCGGCCATGCGGTGTCAATGGTGTTTCAAGTCGGTATCGGACGGATGTCGATCACGTGTCGCGATGGTCGGCATGTGGCATACCATGACCGCAAGCGGGTCGACGATCATGGCGGCCAGGACCTGGCAGTTGTGGAAAGGCGGACACATGCGACGACTGGTGACCGTGGCGCCCGGGCGGGTCGAGGTCCAGGACGGGCCCGAGCCGACCCCCGGACCGCATGAGGCGCTCATCGCCATCGAGGCTGTCGGCATCTGTGGCTCGGACATCCATCTGTTCACGGGTGAGCATCCGTACTCGCATTTCCCCAATGTCCAGGGGCACGAGTTCGCCGGTCGAGTCCTGTCGCTGCCTCCGGGCTACGCCGGTCCAGCGCACGTCGGCGACCGGGTGGCCGTCGAACCGCTCCTGATGTGCGGCGAGTGCCTGCCATGCCGTCGTGGTCGTGGCAATTGCTGTCTCCAGATGCGCACCTACGGGGCCCAGATCGATGGCGCCCTGGCGGAACGCCTTGCGGTCAGGGCGGGATTGCTCCATCCCACGGGTGAGCTGTCCGCCCCGCTCGCCGCGCTGGTGGAGCCGATGTCCATCGGACTGCAGGCCATCGCCAGAAGCGGCATGACGCCGCATGACACGGTCGTCGTGTTCGGCGCCGGACCCATCGGCCAGGCGGTGCTGCTGGGTGCCACTGACCTGGGAGCGCGGGTCCTGGTCGTCGACCGGTTGCCGTCACGTCTGCAGCTGGCGCTACGGCTGGGCGCTGAAATCGTGGTCGATGCCAGCACCGGCGATCCCCGCGAGGCGATCCGCGACTGGACCGGCGGCGATGGTCCAGTGATCGTGGTCGAAGCCACCGGCGTTCCGGCGGTCGTGGAGCAGGCGATCGACGTGGTCGCGAGCTCGGGCACCGTGGTCGTCGTCGGGTTGTCGCGCCAGAGCGTCTCGGTCCCGATGGTCGAGCTCACGCGCAAGGAGCTGACCATCGTTGGGTCGCGCAACAACATGGGACGGTTCGCCGACGCGGTGTCGCTGGTGCGGCGAAAGCCCGATCTCGCCGGCCTGCTCATCAGTCATCGGTTCCCACTCGAGCAGGCGCCGGAGGCATTCGCGCTTGCGCACGACCGACCGCAGGCGACCGAGAAGGTCATCATCGACGTTGGAGTGCTGGCCTGATGTGACCATCGCAAGGCGTGTCACGCAAACGCGACTGGTGGCGTGGCTGGATGCGAGCGGGGGCGTGGCCGACAGTGACGCGGACCCGCTCGACGACCGGATCATCAACGGCTGGCGTCGCATGGTGGATGCCGCGGAGGCCGAGCTGGCACCCTTCGATCCGCCCGTCGAGGTCGTCCCGGGCAAGGTCTGAGGCAAGCGCGGGCAGCAGCCCTGGACGGACTGAACCGTGCTATCGTTACATTGTTGTAACGATATACGAGGTCATGATGGCCAACGAGCACGCCACTCCGGCAGGCACCCCATTCAATGAGACGCGTCAGTTCCGGATCATGCAGCGGGTGATCGGGGCCCTGAACCCACTCATCAGCTGGTGGCTGGGACGAGGCAACGGCGGGCGTCTGGGACGGTCGCTCATGCTGCTCCGGTTCCAGGGACGCACCAGCGGGAAGTGGTACGAGACACCCGTCGGCTACGCTCGGCAGGGGTCGGTGGTGGTGGTCGTGACGTCGCCCACGTACCGCTGGTGGCGGAACATCGTCGGAGAGACACCGGTGCAGGTCCGCCTCGATGGGTCCTGGAAGGACGCGCAGGCGCGGATCGTGGCACCCACCGATCCTGATTACGACGGGACGATCACGCTCCTCGTCGCGACCCGTGGCCCACGGATGCTGCAGGGATTCGGTGTGGACATCGATGCCACCGGCCAGTTGACGCCTTCGGGCCGGGCGGCAGCCGCCGAACGAGTGCATCTGGTGCGCATCGACGTCGGTGCCGACGCCGCTCCTGCGACCGCAGCATGACGGACGTCATCGCGTCCCGTGGCCGACCGCGTAGCAGGACGGCGGATACGGCGATCAGGCGGGCGACCATGACCATCCTCGGCGAGGTCGGCTATGACGGGCTGACCATGGCGGCGGTCGCCGAACGGGCCGAGGTCGGCCGGCCCACGATCTACCGCCGGTTCGCCTCGAAGCAGGAACTCGTGGTCGACGCGCTGCTGCACATCGACGGCGCGCCTCTGGAAGGTCCTGCTGGCGACGCGAGGGCGGCGGTCTCGGCACTGCTCGAAGGAGCCGCAACGGCCCTCTCGAGACCTGGTGCGATGACCGTCATCGGATCCCTGCTGGCTCGCACGCGCGAGGACCCACTGCTCGTGGATGTGTTGCGGCGCACGTTGCTCTCGCCACGGTCGGAGGTCGTCCAGCGGGTCCTGGCGGACGCCGTGACGTCCGGTGAGGTCGCCCCGGACGCTGACATCGAGGTCGTCGATGCCATGCTGTTCGGCAGCTTGCTTGCCCGAGCGTGCATGGGACACCCGCTGGACACCGCGTGGGTCGGCCGGGTGATCACCGCGATCTGGCGCTCGCTCGACTCGAGCAACGAGCGAGTGGCGGTCGGGACATGAGCGCGCCCATCCTGGTGACCGGCGCGACCGGGAACGTGGGTGCTCCCCTTGTGGCGGCCCTGTCGGCGGCAGGCGTCCCGGTTCGGGCGGCCGTCCGGGATCCCGATGCCGCGAGCGCGTCGCTCGCGGCCAGCCCCGGACTCGAGTCCGTCCGCTTCGACTTCCATGATCCCGACACATTCAGCGCCTTCGAGGGCGTGGAGCGGATGTTCCTCCTCCGACCGCCGGCTATCGCCGACGTCAAGGGTGTCATCGGGCCCGCGCTGGACGCAGCACGTGAGCGGGGCGTTCGCCATGTGGTGTTCCTGTCGATCCAGGGCGCTGAGCGGAACCGCTTCGTGCCACATCACAAGATCGAGGCATATCTCCGGTCTTCGGGCATGGACTGGACGTTCATCCGCGCCGCCTACTTCATGCAGAACCTCTCCACGACCCATGCATCCGACATCCGGGAGCGGGACGAGATCTTCATCCCCGCCGGACGGCGGTCACGAACGGCCCATGTGGACGCCAGGGATGTGGCGGCGGTCGCGGCGGTCGCACTGACCACGGACGGGCACGTGGGTCGCGCCTACACACCGACCGGGCCGACAGCCCTGACCTACGACGAGTGCGCGGCCACCCTGTCCGACGTCCTTGGTCGGACGATCCGGTATGCCGACCCGAACCCCATCAGGTATTGGCGCCACATGCGTCAGCAGGGCATGGCGCGCGGCATGGTAGCCGTGACGCTCGGCATCTACATCGCAGCTCGACTCGGTCTGGCGGCGGGACTCACCGACGACGTGGCCGCCGTGACAGGACGGGCGCCCCTCGATTTCCGGCAGTTCGCAGAAGATTCGCGCGCCGCGTGGTCCCGGGGAGAGCCGGAGCATCCTGAGCAGGTGATCACTGACCCTGGTTGGGGTAGCGCTTCTTGAGGTAGCGGGCCATCGCATGGGCGGCGCGGGCGCGATGCGAGACCTGGTTCTTCTCGTCCGCCGTGTAGTCGCCGACCGTGCGACCACTGCCCAGCTCGGACAGCGGCTCGAAGATGGGGTCGTAGCCAAAGCCGCCGGAGCCGTGGGGCGCGAACGCGATGCGGCCCTCCAGGGTCCCCGACCGGGTCATGACCCACGGCCGGCCCCCCACGAGCTGGGAGCGCGGGTCAAGGAATGCCAGGACGCATCGATAGCGCGCCCGACGTCGCTCCATGGGCAGGTCGCCCAGCTCCGTCAGCAGCTTGACGTTGTTCTGCTCATCGGTCGCATCGGGTCCGGCGAAGCGCTTGGTGGTCACGCCCGGGTCGCCGCCCAGGGCATCCACCTCCACGCCCGAATCGTCCGCGAGCGTGGGCATCCCGGACAGGCCGCAGTAGAAGCGCGCCTTGATGATGGCGTTGCCCCGGAACGTGGCCGCGTCCTCGACCGCCTCCCCCACCACGCCCGCCTCGTCCAGGGTCACCAGCTCCAGCCATGGCAGGTGGAGCAGCGTCTGGAGCTCCTGGAGCTTGTGCTCGGAACGGGTGGCGAGGAGCAGTCGGACGGTCACCGGCGCTGGGCCGCCGCTGCAGGCGAGCTCGCGAGTGCTTCGCGCTGGAGCTCGAACAGCTGCGCGATGCCCGAATCGGCCAGCGTCAGCAACTCGTCCAGCTGTGTCCGGCTGAAGGGCTTGCCCTCGGCGGTGCCCTGGATCTCGACGTATGTGCCGGCGCTCGTGGCCACGACGTTGCAGTCGACCTCGGCGTGGGAATCCTCGGGGTAGTCCAGGTCCAGGATCGGGACGCCATCCATGATGCCCACACTGACCGCCGCCAGCTGGCTGACCACGGCTCTCTCCAGTCCGATGCGCCGGAGCGCCAGCGATAGTGCGATCCAGCCGCCCGTGATGGACGCGCAGCGGGTGCCGCCGTCCGCCTGGATGACATCGCAGTCGATGGTCACGGTCCGCTCACCCAGGATGGCGGTGTTGACCACGCCCCGCAACGAGCGGCCGATGAGTCGCTGGATCTCGTGCGTCCGGCCGCCGATCTTGCCCCTGGAGCTCTCTCGCTGGCTGCGCTCGGACGTGGCGCCCGGCAACATCGAGTACTCCGCGGTGACCCAACCGGTGCCCTTGCCGCGGAGATGCGGCGGGATGCGGTCCTCGATGGTCGCGGCACACAGCACATGGGTGCCACCTACCCGGATGATCATGGACGCGGAAGTCCATTTCTGGACGTCCAGTTCCACCGATACCGGCCGCAACTGGGTCGGCGTTCGACCATCCTCCCGGAACCGGACCCCACCACCGATGCTCATGCTTCTTCCCTTCCTGCTGCGACCTGCTCGTCCCGAGCCGCCGCTTCCTCGCGTTTCACGTCCTGCCACAGATCATCGAGGGCATCGAGCCCCAGCGCCTGCAACTCCAGGTGGCGTTCCCCGGCCAGACGCTCGACCCCCGCGAAGCGGCGTGCGAACTTCCGGCTCGCGGCCCGGAGCGAAGCCTCCGGGTCGATGTCCAGCTTGCGGGCCAGGTTGACCAGCACGAACATCAGGTCGCCATATTCCTCGATACGGTTCGCCTGGTCGTTGGCCTGGAGCAACTCGGTGGCCTCCTCGGCGACCTTGTCGATGACGCCTTCCAGGTCCGGCCAGTCGTAGCCCAGGCTCGCGGCCCGGTCCTGCATCTCGTTGGCGTAGGCCAGTGCCGGCAGCGACCGCGACAGGCCCGCGAACGCGGCAGGCATGTCCGGGTCGGCAGGCTTGGTCGGAGCCGCGCCAGGGTCCGCCGCCGCGGCAGCAGCCCGCTCGTCGGCCTTGATGACCTCCCAGGCCCGGGTCACATCGCCAGCCGTCCTCGCGCCGCCGTCCCCGAAGACATGCGGGTGGCGGCGCACGATCTTGGTCATGATCGAGCGCTGGACGTCCGACAGGTCGAAGATACCCGCTTCCGCGGCATGCTCGGCGTGGATCACGATCTGGAGCAGCAGGTCGCCCAGCTCCTCCGCCAGCTTGGGGCCCACCGGCTCATCGAGCGCGTCGTAGACCTCGTACGCCTCCTCCAGCAGGAAGGGCCGCAGCGACCGGTGATCCTGCTCCCGGTCCCAGGGGCAGCCGCCGGGCGCCCGAAGCCGGGCCACGAGCCACGGCAGACCCCACGGGCTGGCTGCGTTCAGCAGGTCCGGCAGGGGCGCCAGGAGATGCGCGCCAGTGGCCAGGTCCGCGGCCGTCAGTGCCGCGACCGTGGTCCCGGATGCACCATCGAGTCCCTGGACGAGGTGGTCAGCGGGGTACAGGCGCCGCAGCAGGTCGGCGGCATCGGCACCGTGGCCGTGCCGGCCGGGCAAGAGTGCAGGGAGGTAGGCGGGCGCCTCCGGGTCGGCCGGTGACGAGACGACCGGCTCCGGAACGTGAGGAACACGGCCTGGCTCGTCCGGCAGGATGACCAGCGCCATCGTAGGATCGATGGGTCGGCGCGTCAGCGCCTCGACCGAGACCAGCTGGACACCGTCCGCGGCATCCAGCCCGACTGTCGCACGAAGCTCGCGCAGGAAGGTGTCCAGCGATGCCATCTCAGGCAGGCTCCAGGTCCCCCCGGGCCTCCAGCGCGTCGATCACCAGACGCGCGTTCCGGCCCACGGTGGTACCCACGGTGTAGAGCGTCATGTCTGGTTGGAGTGGCGGCTCATACGGATCGTCCACGCCCGTGAACGAGGTCACCTCACCGGTCCGCGCCTTGGCGTACCAGCCCTTGACGTCGCGGGCTTCGCAGATCTCGATGGGAGTGTCCACGAAGATCTCCAGGAAACGGCCCTCGGGCATCATGGCGCGCACCTCGTCACGGGTGCTGCGGTACGGGCTGACCACGGCCGCGACCGCGATGCCCCCGTGACGCACGACCTCGGACGCGACGTAGCCGATGCGCCGAACGTTGGTGTCCCGATCCTCACGGCTGAAGCCGAGTCCCTTGGACAGGTGCGTCCGGACCACATCTCCGTCGAGCACCGTGATCTCCCGGCCACGGGCGCGAAGCAGCGCGATGACCTGCTCCGCCGTGGTCGACTTGCCCGACCCGGACAGACCTGTGAACCAGATGCAGACGCCCTGGCGGCTGTTCATGCCCGACAGATGTCCGTCATCTGCCGGGTCATCCGCCCGAGGTGAAGATCGACTCGTCGCGGGTGATGGTGCCGGCGTCCTCGGCATCCGCCTTCTGGGGGTCGTACCAGGTGGCGAAGGCATTGGTCGTGAGGTCCGCCACCTGTGCCGGGTCGAGCGGGCGGTCGGCCTGCTCGATGAGTTGATAGATGTGCCAGCCGTCGTCGAGCTCGATGGGCGCGCTCACCGAGCCCGGGGTCAGCGCCAGCACCGCGGCCGCAGCGTCCGCGGGCAGCTGCGCCTGAGTCCGCCAGCCAAGGTCACCACCAGTGGGGGCCTCGGCGCCATCGGAGGCGGCCGTGGCGATGGCCGCGAGGTCGGCGCCTGGCTTGGCCAGCTCGTCCGCGACGGCCGTGAGGCGGTCGGCGAGCGGCGGCTGGTAGTCCTCGAACATGATCACGTGGTAACCGAAGTCGGTCTTGACGGGCCCGATGACGTCACCGGCCTGGAGCGTGTCCGTCTTGTCGAACAGGGCGTCGGCGAACTCCGAGACCATCGTCTCCCGGGTGAAGTAGCCAAGGTCGCCACCCAGCGCGCCGCTGCGGGTGTCGTCGCTGTGCGCCTTGGCCGCGGTCGCGAAGGCCGCCTGGCGTGCTGCCACATCCGTGATGGCGCTCAGCTCCTGGAAGCCAAGACCGGCTTCAGCCTGGGCGACCGTCCACGAGGCGTCGGTCTGGGGGATGCCGCCAGCGGTGCCGTTGCTGCCGGAGCTGGCGCCGCCCGGGTCGTCCTCGGGGGAATACAGGATGTGGCTGGCGCGGATCTTGCCGGAGTCGGTGTCCGCGGCCGTGGTGTCGCCCTCCAGCCAGATCTCCGCGAGATGCAGCTGGGGCTTGGCGCCCGTCGTGGCGTCCGCGATGACGGAGGCCTTGAGCGCTGCCGCCACGGTCTCCATGCGCACGTTGCTGCGGTACGCGTCATACGACAGAGCCTCGCGGACGTCCCGGTCGAAGCTGGGGTCCGGGGTGGCGGGCGTGATGCTGTTGACGCGTCCGATACTGAAGGAGCCGTCGCTGCCGGTCAGCAGCGGCGTGGTCGCGCCCTGGTCGACCGCGAACAGCGCGCCCAGCAGGGTGGCATCCAGGCGGCTGTCGCCTGCCGTGACCACCCCGAAGGCACCGCCGTCCGCCGTGCTGGCGTCCGTGCTGTAGGTCCCGGCGACGTCCTCGAACGAGGTCCCCGCTGCGAGCGCTGCGAGCGCTGCGTTGGCCGCGGTCAGTGCCGCCTGTCGGGCGGCTGGCGTCACGGTGCCGGAAGCGTCCACCACCGGCGCGATGGTGATGACGCTGACGTCGCGCGACTCGGGCGCGGAGGCGTCCGCGGCGAGTGCGGCGTCCACGTCCGCATCCGTGACGCTGATAGCGGCCTTGCTGGCGAGCTGGCCCTGGAGCGTCAGGTCGATGAGCGATTCGATGGAGCTGGTAGTGACGGCGTCCTGTGCGCTCGAAATGGCCTGGCGCAACGTGGCGCCATCCTCCGCGCTGATCTGACCCCCGGCGATGGCCTGGGTCAGGCGGCGATCCTGCCGCTCCAGGCGGAAGGCCTCCAGTCGGGCGCGGTCCGCCCACTGGTCCTTGGAGATCCCCGAACCGTCGACCGAGGCGACCGACTTGAGATGCTGATCCCAATAGCCGT
>JBBQNA010000052.1:0-16627 GCA_038329515.1 Candidatus Limnocylindrales bacterium
CGTCGCTGCGCGGCACCTGTTGGGTGACGACCTGCCGACGCGGGTCGCCCTGGTCGAGACGGGCCTGCGCGAGCTGGACGAGCCGGGGCAGGACGACCCAGCGATCAGGGCGGCGCTGATGGCCGGCCTGGCCGCTGCATAGGCCGCGCACGCAGGCTGGTCCGAGCGGTCGCGAGTGTGGGAAGGGACGTGGGCGGCCATCGACCTCGCACGCTGTGCGTCGCGCACGAATCGGGCCAAGGAGGCTGCCCGCCTGCTGGCGGGAGCCCGGGTGACCGCGCAGTCCCTGGGTGCCGCGCTGCTCCTGGCCGCGATGGATGCCCGCCCCGCGGCAGGTGCCGCCATCCGCTCGGACCCGTGGTCGCCCTTGACGGTGCGCGAATTCCAGGTCGCCCGGCTGGTCGCGGAGGGCCGCACCAATCCGGACATCGCCGCAGAGCTGGGCATCACCACCCGGACCGCCGGCTCCCCCGTGGAGCACATCCTCGATCGACTGGGTGCCTCCAGGCGTGCCCAGATCGGCGCGTGGGTCGCATCGGTGGCCCCATCGGGCAGGAGTGGTCGACCGTGATCGACAGTGGTCGACCATGACCGAGCTCTGGACGACGCTCATCCCGCTCGCGATCGCGACGGCCGTGCTGCCCATCCAGGTCGCCATCACCAGCCTGATGCTCCCGGTCGGCTGGGGGTCGCGCCAAGGCGGGTGCCTGGATCGGCGGTATGACGCTGGTGCGGCTGATCCAGTCCGCGCTGTTCGGGCTCCTCCTCGAACGGGCGACGGACGACGATGCGGCAGGGACAGCCCCGCCGAGGGCGTGCTGCTCCTGGTGATCGCCGTATTCCTGCTGGTCTCGGCAGCACGCAAGATCGCGAACCAGCCCGACGAGGACGCCCCGCCACGCTGGATGACGATGGTCAGCTGATCCTCGCGGCCCGCCTCAGGCGCGCGGCCCGCTGCATTGCTGCACGCCGCCGGTGGGCACTCTCCGCTGACCCGTGGCGTCTGAGGCCGGTTCGCGCCGCGCATCGACGGGGGTCGATCGACGCCGACCGATGGGACGAATGGACCACCGCTGGCCCCGCGTGCACCCGGTGACCGGTGGATCGGGTGGGACGTCCCGCCCGCCCGCCCTGGATGACAGGCCGGTCACGCCATGCACATCTGACCACCGGAGTGGCCGGATGAGGCAGCGGACGAGCCACTGACTGATGTATCGATCACCTGGTGCACGACGTCAGTCGGTGCCGGCCGTAGGTCGCGAGCGACCGACCATCGAGCGGTCGCACCCATTGCCTGGCCCCCGGGAATGCACCTTCCGTGGGTCCGGGCCGCCAGCGTCACAACGCAGTTCATGGAGGGGTGTTGTTGGGGCGGGCGAGATCAGGATCGATTCGCGGCGAGACTCATGGCGGTCGGAACGTGATCATGTCGTTCGCCGTTCCGCCCGGTGCAGGTGTCACCGCACCAAGGCTAGTCAACCGCCTGCGCGACGACGCCCATGAACGGATACCTGCTCGGCAACGCCCCAGCGGACGCTAGACGCCCCAGCGGACGCTAGACGCCCCAGCGGACGCTAATTGGTCACCCGCATGCTGTGAGCGACCGAGCCCTTGTGGGAGCCCGACTGACAGGTGACCGTGACTGGCCAGGTGCCGGTCTTGGTTGCCTTGGGGAGTGTCCAGGTCCAGCTGGCATTGCCGACGGCGCTGGTGGATTTGGCGCCCATGCCGGCCGGATGGATGGTCACGCCATTGACGACCATCTTGATGTTGCACCGCGCGTCGGCCTTACTGTGGACGGTGACCTTGGCGGTCGCGCCGCGCTTCACGGGTGTGCTGAAGGTGGTGTACTTGACGCCGATGCCGGCCGCATCGGTCGGCGAGGCAGCGATGGGCAGCAGCAGCGCCGCGCTCATCGCCGCCGTGGTCAGGATTCGATGCAATGGGAGATCCCCCGAGTGATCGGTCGACCGGTCCGTCCGGCACGCACCGCTGCTCGTCAGCCTCACCTCCCCGCCTGTGACAAGCCTGTATGCCGAATGTGAACGCTCTCAGAGAGTCGGCGTCGGCCTGCGTGAGGCCGACGCGGATGTGACCGCGCCCGACCACGTGCCGTTCGTCTCGCCGTCGAGACCGTCAAGATGCTCCTGGGGAGCCGGTCGGCCACACGTGGCGCGTCCGACGCGATCCTGCGCGAACGGCCTAGCATCGTCACACATCCGCACCATGGGGAACGCCTTCGTGTCTCAGCTCGACGCGGAACCTCGCCGCCCGGGATCCTCCTCCGCGCCGGCGCCGGCGCCGGCGCCGGCTCCCGCCTCCCGACTCACCGATCCCGCCTCCGATGTCCTGCGCGCTGGTCGACGTCAGCTCGATGCGTTCTTCGCGCCCCGTGCGGTCGCCGTCATCGGCGCGACCGACAAGCCCGGCAGCGTGGGCCGGACCATCCTCTCCAACCTCATCGCGAGCCCCTTCGGCGGCACCGTCTATCCGGTCAACCCGAAGCGGCGCAGCGTCCTCGGCATCGCGACCGTACCCGGTGTGGGATCGGTGCCGGAGCAGGTCGACCTCGCCGTCATCGTGACCCCGGCGTCGAGCATCCCGGCGCTCGTGGCGGAATGCGGCGCGGCACATGTGCCTGCCGTCATCGTCATCTCGGCTGGCTTCAAGGAGATCGGCGGCGTGGGCGCGGAGCTGGAGCGGCAGGTCGCCGCCGAGGCCCGGCGGCATCGGATGCGTCTCATCGGCCCCAACTGCCTGGGGGTCATGAGCCCCGTCAGTGGTCTCAACGCCACGTTCGCGGCGGCGATGGCGCCCCGCGGCCGGGTCGCCTTTATCAGCCAGAGTGGCGCCCTCGTGACAGCCGTCCTCGACTGGGCGCTCCGGGAGCGGGTCGGCTTCAGCTCCATCGTCTCCCTGGGCTCGATGGCCGATGTCGGCTGGGGCGACCTCATCGATCACCTCGGTAACGATCGGGAGACCGACGCGATCCTCATGTATATGGAGACCGTGGGCGACGCCCGCAGCTTCCTGTCCGCGGCTCGGGAGGTGGCGCTGACCAAGCCCATCATCGTCATGAAGCCGGGACGCACCGCGGAGGCCGCCAAGGCAGCGACGTCCCATACCGGCTCGCTGGCCGGCTCGGACGAGGTCCTGGACGCCGCCTTCCGACGGGCAGGTGTGCTTCGAGCTGACCGCATCTCGGACCTGTTCTACTTCGCCGAGGTGCTCGGCAAACAGCCGCGACCGCGCGGCCCACGGCTGACGGTGGTCACGAATGCTGGCGGACCGGGCGTGCTCGCGACCGATGCGCTGATCGGGGGCGGAGCACAGCTCGCGCCGCTGTCGGCGCAGACGATGGAGGATCTCAACCGCGTCTTGCCGCCGACCTGGAGCCACGGCAACCCGATCGACATCATCGGCGACGCGCCGCCAGAGCGGTATGCCGCTGCGCTCGAGATCGCGGCGCGCGACCCCGGCAGCGACGGCCTGCTCGTGATCCTCACGCCCCAGGCGATGACCGACCCGACCAAGACCGCGCAACAGCTGGTGCCGTTCGCGAAGGTCACCGGCAAACCCGTGATGGCCAGCTGGATGGGTGGCCTCGACGTGGAGGCAGGCACCGTCATCCTGCGCGAGGCCGGCATCGCCACCTTCCCCTTCCCCGACAGCGCCGCGCGCATGTTCAGCGAGCTCTGGGGCTGGCAGCAGGACCTCCAGTCCCTGTATGAGACCCCGACCCTGCCCGCCGAGGAGGAACGTGGGATCCATCGCGAGCGCGCGGCGGCAATCATCGCCACGGCCCGTTCGGAGGGTCGGACCATCCTTGCTGAGTCCGAGTCGAAGGCGCTGCTGGCGGCCTATGGCATCCCCATCACCGAGACGCGCATCGCGCGGACCGTGGACGAGGCCGTGGCTGCCGCCGAGGCGATCGGATTCCCGAGCGTGCTCAAACTGTTCAGCCACACCATCACCCACAAGACGGACGTGGGTGGCGTGCAGCTCAACCTGCGCGACGCTGCCGCTGTACGCGAGGCCTGGGCCTCGATCGCCGACGCCGTCTCTGCGCGTCGGGGTGCGGAGCACTTCGAGGGCGTGACTGTCCAGCCGATGATCGACTGGGCAGGCTACGAGCTCATCGTCGGCAGCTCCATCGATGCCCAGTACGGGCCGGTGCTGCTGTTCGGGCTCGGCGGCCAACTGGTGGAGGTGTTCCGCGACCGGGCCCTCGGTCTGCCGCCGCTGACCACGACGCTCGCCCGCCGGATGATCGACCGGACGAAGATCGCGACCGCGTTGCGGGGCGTGCGCGGTCGCGACGCGGTCGACCTCGACGCCCTGGAGCAGCTGCTGGTCCGCTTCAGCGAGCTGGTCGTGGAGCAGCCCCAGATCGCGGACATCGAGATCAACCCGCTGCTGGTCTCGGCCGACCGGATGCTGGCGCTCGATGCGCGGGTCATCCTCCAGCCTGCGGGCATCCCTGCGGCGGAGCTGCCACGGCCCGCCATCCGTCCGTATCCCCTCCAGTACAGCACCACCTGGACGGCACGGGACGGCACGAGCTACGCCATCCGGCCCATCCGTCCGGAGGACGAGATGCTGCTCGTGGAGTTCCACCGGACGCTGTCGGAGCAGTCCATCTACCAGCGCTACTTCGAGAACCTGGGGCTTGACCTGCGCATCGCGCACGAGCGGCTCATCCGGGTCTGCTTCAGCGACTACGACCGGGAGCTGGCGCTCGTTGCGGAGTGCAGGGACGCACACGGCGCACCCATCATCGCGGGCGTCGGGCGGTTGTCCAAGCTGCGCGACGGCGTGAGCGGCGAGTTCGCGGTGCTTGTCAGCGACCGGTATCAGGGGCGGGGTCTCGGCTCCGAGCTCCTGGCGCGGCTCGTGGACATCGCGCGTAGAGAAGGGCTGTCCCTGATCATGGCCGACATCCTGGCCACCAACGGTCCCATGATCCGGCTCGCCCAGGGTCAGGGCTTCGCCATCGACGGCGACCTTGCGGAGGAGGTGGTCCACGCCCGGCTGGAGCTCAGCCCTGTGGACCCCATCAGCGCCACCGACGGTGCGACGTCGTCATGACTGCCGGCATGCACGACGGCACCCGCCATCGCGAAGTGGATGTCGAGGCGGTCGACCCGTCGGTGGCTGGTCGCCCGTGCGAACGGCCCATCGAGGACCGGATCATGCGCTGAGCGGGTGACCACGCCGACGAACGCCCGGGGCGACGTCTGCTACCCGGGTTCCCCGGCCTCTTGACCCTTCCGTCGGGTGAAAGGGCTGGGGACGGACGTTCGTCGACGGCGTTAGCGTTCTCGTCGGCCCACTCACCCGGCCAGCGGGCGTGGGACGTTGCCATCGACGCGGGGTCCGTCGGCGGTCCCCGGGACCACCTTGGGTATACTCGGCCCGCCCCATGGCCACCATCCCTCAGGCGCGCCTGCGCAACTTCAGCATCATCGCCCACGTCGACCACGGGACGTCGACGTTGGCGGACCGCATCCTGGAGCTGACGCACACCATCGACGCGCGCCAGATGACCAGCCAGGTCCTCGACTCCATGGACCTCGAGCGCGAGAAGGGCATCACCATCAAGGCCCGCGCTGTGCGCCTGGAGTACGTTGCGCGAGATGGCGTGACGTACGGCCTGAACCTTATCGACACGCCCGGCCACGTCGACTTCAGCTACGAGGTCAGTCGCAGCCTCCAGGCCTGCGAGGGTGCCATCCTCGTGGTCGACGCGGCGCAGGGCATCGAGGCCCAGACACTCGCGAACGTGCACCTGGCCCTGTCGCAGGGGCTGGTCATCGTGCCCGTCATCAACAAGATCGACCTCCCCTCCGCCCAGCCCGACGTGGTCATGGAGGAGTTGGAGAACGTCCTGGCCATCCCGCGCGAGGAGGTCATCCTCGTGTCCGCCAAGGAAGGCACCAACATCGACCTCGTGCTGGAGGCCGTCGTGGAGCGGGTGCCGGCACCCAAGGGCGACCCGGACGCGCCGCTCCGGGGCCTCATCTTCGATTCCCACTACGACGCCTACAAGGGTGTCGTGGCCTACGTCCGCCTCGCGGAAGGGACGCTCCACGCGCGCGAGAACATCCGGTTGATGCAGTCGGGCGTCCAGCTCGATGTCATCGAGCTGGGCATGTTCCGGCCCCAGCTGGCGCCCGTGGACCGGATGGGTCCGGGCGAGGTGGGCTACGTCGCCACGGGCCTGAAGAGCGTCCGAGACTGCCAGGTGGGCGACACCGTGACCACCTCCGCGCGACCCGCCACCGATCCCTTGCCGGGCTACAAGCAGGCGCGGTCCCTGGTGTTCGCGGGCATCTATCCGCTCAACGGACCCGACTACCCGCTGCTCCGGGATGCCCTGGAGAAGCTGCACCTCAACGATGCCTCGATCACCTATCAGCCGGAGAGCTCCGGGGCACTCGGCTTCGGGTTCCGGTGCGGCTTCCTGGGCCTGCTCCACATGGAGATCATCCAGGAGCGCCTGGAGCGTGAGTTCGACCTCGACCTCATCGCGTCCGCGCCATCGGTGGAATACCACGTGATGATGACCAACGGCCGGGGCGAGGTCTCGGTGGACAACCCGTCGCGCCTGCCGGGTGCGGGCGAGATCGAGGCCATCGCCGAGCCATGGGTGAAGGTGTCCATCATCACCCCGTCGCAGTACATCGGGACCCTCATGGATCTGGCGCAGGGTCGACGAGGCGCCATCGGCGACGTGTCATACCTTGACCCGGTACGCGTCCTGATGACGTTCGAGCTGCCGCTCGCGGAGGTCATCATCGACTACTACGACCAGCTCAAGAGCCGGACCCAGGGCTACGCGTCCATGGACTACGAGGAGATCGGCTACCGCGTGGGCGCGCTGGTCAAGCTGGACGTGCTGGTCAACGGGGAACCGGTGGATGCGCTGTCGCTCATCGTCCACCGCGACAAGGCGCGGGTCGCCGGCCAGCAGCTCGTGGACAAGCTCAAGGAGCTCATCCCCCGGCACATGTTCGAGGTGCCTGTCCAGGCGGCCATCGGATCCAACGTCATCGCGCGTGAGACCATCCGCGCCATGCGCAAGAACGTCCTCGCCAAGTGCTACGGCGGCGATATCAGCCGCAAGCGCAAGCTGCTGGAGAAGCAGAAGGAGGGCAAGCAGCGGATGAAGCGCGTCGGCAACGTCGAGATTCCCCAGGAGGCCTTCCTGGCGGTGCTCCGGACGGGCGAGGGCTGAGCATGCGCGGTGCGGCCCCGTGAAGGAGTCCGTGGAGTTCCTGCTCGTCATCGGGCTCATGGGCCTGCTGTTCCTGCTGCGCCTCGACGCCCAGCGCTTCGGGGTCGCGGAATACGACGACAGCGATCGGCACCGCGGCTGGCGCGGCTGGTCGCGGCGCATCTCGTGGTATGGCATCGGCCTCGCGTTGTTGCTGCTGGTGTACTGGCTGTATCCCCAGCCGGTGGGCGTGCTCCACCTGGACATGGGTCCCGATCGCGAGCAAGCGCTCCTCTACGGCCTCGTCGCAGGTCTCGGGGGCATGCTCCTGGCGTTCCTGTACGCCTGGTACCGCTTCGGCGGGTTCCGTCTGCCGACGCCGGGTGCCTATCCCGGCGCCCTGCTGAACAGTGTCGGCACGGCGCTCATCGACGAGGCGATCTTCCGGGGCATCCTGCTGGGCTTGCTGCTCCACCAGGGCATCGCGGTGCCCCTCGCCATCGGCATCCAGGCCGTGCTCTACGGCGTGGCCACGCGGCTGTGGGTCAGTGGCCGCAGCAAGGGGATGCTCTTCATCGACCTCGTCATCGCGCTCGTCGGCGGCTGGCTGGTGGTCGCGACCGGAATCACAGAGGCCGACAAGGTCACGGCGGCCGGCATCGGTGCCGCGGTCGTGTTCCACGCCATCACCCGCTTCGGCGTCTTCCTGGCCACGGGCCACGCGGGTCAGGCACGACCGGTGGGCTGGGAGCCGGAGGACGTCGCCGGACGCGCGATGCCGCCCAAGGGCTGGGACGTCGCCAACGACGACACGGGTTCCCAGCCATGGATGGCGCCACCATCCGGACCGCCCGGCATGGGACCCTCGTATGCCGGCCAGTCCCCGTTCGCGCCTCCCGGCTATGGCGGCGGACCGGGCTATCCCGGGCCTGCTGGTTGGGCACCGCCGCCGGGCATGAGCAGCGCACCCATCAGCGGGCCCGCACCATACCCCGACCTCGCCTATGGCCCGGGACCCTCCGGCCCCGCGCCGGCACCTGCCTACTGGGACCCCAACGCGCAGCCGGGCTTCGTGCCCGATCCGATGTCCGGCCCCTGGGTCGCGGATCCCATCACGGGCGCCTGGTCGCCGCAGGCCGCACCACCGCCGCAGCCCGACTGGGGCTCATCGGGGCCGCCACCCGACTGGGCAGCGCAGGCGCCGCCGGAGGGATGGACGCCGCCACCGACCGAAGGTGACGGGCAGCCGCACGGCTGACGTTCGCGCCCGGCCACCCGTCGGGCTGTACCTCCACATCCCGTTCTGCGTCTCGCTCTGCCCCTATTGCGATTTCGTGGTCGTCACGGGGCGATCCGCCGTCGGACCTGGGAACCGGATCGCGGACCTCGTGGCCGCGCTCCATGTGGAGATGGACCTGCGCGCGGACGTTGCCGATGCGTCGTTCGGGTCGCGGGCGCCACTGACCAGCGTCTACCTTGGGGGTGGCACGCCCTCGCTGCTGTCGGCGGCGCAGGTCGCCGCGTTGCTCCACCACGTGGAGCGGCGTTTCGGTATCGCGTCGGATGCCGAGGTGACCCTCGAGGCCAACCCCGGTCCGTCCGAGCTGGGTGACCTGGCGGGCTTCCGGGCAGCGGGGGTCACCCGCCTCAGCCTCGGTGTCCAGAGCCTGCAGTCGACCGAGCTCCAGCGACTTGGTCGCCGGCACAGGCCGGCAGATGTCCGGGCGGCGGTGACACGTGCCCGGTACGCGGGATTCGGGTCGCTCAGCCTGGACCTGCTCACAGACGTCCCGGGCCAGACCCTGGACACCTGGGACTCGACCCTGAGCCAGGCGCTGGCCCTCGGGCCCGATCACCTGTCGATCTACCTGCTGACCCTGGAGGATCCTGACGCGGACGGCCTGACGACGCCCGACGGCGATCACCTGCCGGTCCGACCGGGCGCCCGGCGCTGGCGGGATGCGGCCATCGCCGCCCAGGACGAGGATCGTGCGACGGCCATGGACGAGCGCACCAGCGAGCGGCTGGAAGCGGCCGGGCTGGCGCGCTACGAGCTGTCGAACCACGCCCGGCCGGGACACGAGAGCCGCCACAACCTGGCGTATTGGCAGCGGGCCGCCGTGGAGGCCGTGGGGCCCGGCGCGCATGCCTTCGATGGCGCCCTCACGCGCCGCTGGAACGCGGCACGACTGGACCGATACGTCGCCGCGCTGCTGCCCCTGGATGGGAGCGCGGGAAGCCTGCCCCCGGGGGGCAGTGAATCGATCGATGCTCGCACGGCGCGTGCCGAAGCGGTCATCCTGGCCCTCCGGTTGGCGCAAGGCATCGACGCGGCTGTGCTGGATGACGTGGAGCTCGGCCCGGGCCTCGTCTGGGCAGTGCAGGTCGACCTGGTCAGGCGCACAGATTCCCGGCTCGCGCTCACCGCCCGCGGCCGCATGCTGTCCAACGAGGTCTTCTCGCGGCTGCTCCCGGATGCGCCGGTGCATCCCGATCCGGGTACCGTCCGGGCATGAGCGAATCGATCGGCGAGACTGCCCGCGAGGCGCATCGTCCGCCCCGCCGACTACGGCCCGGTGACACGGTGGCGGTGGTCGCGCCGGCGACCCCCTGGGAGAACCGTTCAGAGCTCCTGCGGGCCGTGGCGGGCCTGGAGCGGTGGGGCCTCCACGTGCGCCTGGGCGAGCACATCAACGATCGCCTGGCCTACCTCGCCGGTCGCGACGAGGACCGTGCCGCGGACCTGAACGCGGCGTTTCGGGACCCGGACATCAGGGCCATCATCTGTCTCCAGGGTGGCTATGGCTCCGCGCGCTTGCTGCCGCTGCTCGATCGGGATGCCATCGCCGCGAATCCCAAGCCGGTATGCGGCTACTCGGACATCACGTTCCTGCACCTGGCCATCGAGGCGTGGACGCAGCCGGGCACCATCTCGTTCTACTCCAACGGCGCCGCGGGGGTGGGCTCGGCAGACACCAGTGACTTCTCGCGGGGCACGATGCAGCGCGCCCTGTTCTCGGACGAGGTGTACGGCCAGGTCCCGCCGGACCCCGACGACCCGTACATCCGGACCATCACCGGTGGCACTGCTCGTGGCCGACTGACGGGCGGTTGCCTGGACCTGGTGCGGGCGACCCTGGGCACGCCCATCGAGATCGACACTACCGACCGCATCGTGTATCTCGAGGACCTGGATATCGGCGCCTATCAGCTGGATGGCGGGCTGGTGCACCTGCGCAACGCGGGCAAGCTGCAGGCAGCCGCGGGCATCGTCATCGGCCAGATGCACCGGGTCGGCTGGCGCGAGGACCTGGCCTCGTTCATGCAGGACATGAGCATCGAGGATGTCCTGGAGTCGGTCATCGGACCCCTCGGCGTGCCCTGCATCTATGGCTTGCCCATCGGTCATGGCAAGCACCACGCGACGGTGCCACACGGTGCCCTCGCGACGCTCGACGCCGACGCCGGCACGCTCGTCATCGACGAGGTCGTGACCGCCGACTGACATGCTCCGCGGGCTCGCGCGGGCGCACCTGGCCGGTCTGGGGCATCATCGGCGCCTCCGTCCCTGGTCCCAGTCCCTGGAGGTACGCCGTGCAGCGTCGGCCCGCGTTCCTGATGCTCATCTCGCTCGTGCTCGTGGCCCTCATCGGGTCCAGCGGTGCCGTGTCGGCCCATCCGAACCGGGCACCTGACCTGGCTGGCATCACGCTGGCCGCATCCATCACGGCGACGCCCTCGTTGCCCGCGTGCAGGTACCTCGACACCAAGACCCGATTCCGGGCGCTGTCGAACTGGCGCAAGACGCTCCTCGACACTCGCCTGCGCGTGGGCAGCAAGTACCGTCCGAAGGACCTCGTGTCCGTGGGCCAGGCGAACATCGGCGGCAGCGGCCTCGTACGCCGGATCATCATCGATGACCTGCAGGCGATGGCCAAGGCGGCTCGCAAGGCGGGCAGGGGCATCGCGGTCCGGTCCGCGTATCGCAGCTACAGCGCCCAGCAGGGTGTCTTCGCGAGCTGGGTCAGGCAGTCGGGCTACAGGCAGGCGCTCAAGTTCAGCGCCCGTCCGGGTCACTCGGAACACCAGCTGGGCACGACCGTCGACTTCCGGAGCGCCTCGAGCCAGGCGGCACCCTGGGACTACAACGACTGGGCGACCAGCAGGCCGGGTGCCTGGATGAAGGCCAACGCCTGGAAGTACGGCTTCGTCATGAGCTATCCCAAGGGCAAGACCGGCAAGACCTGCTACGGCTACGAGCCGTGGCACTACCGCTACGTGGGACGCGCCCTCGCGAAGCAGATCCACGACAGCGGCCTCACCACGCGCGAGTACCTGTGGAGGCACTTCGAGACCAGGTGAGGTCCCCGGTGCGCGTGGCGGGTGTCGTGCTGCTGATGGCTGCCATGGTGACCCTGACGGGCTGTGCGTTCAGTGGTGGTCCGCCGTCAGCGTCCGACTCGCCGTCAGCGTCCGACTCGCCGTCGGTTCCCGTGCCGTCGTCGGTCCCCGCCACGCCGACGCCCGAGTCTTCCCCGCATGTCGTCGCGCTCCTCCCGGACTGCCGCTATGACGACGTCGCGGTCACGGTCGATCCGGCCGAGGGCTGGGCGACGGTGGTCGTGGACACCATCTATCGGCTGCCCAGGCGCTACCAGCCCGATGACCTGGTGGGCACCGCGCGGGCCGGCCTGAACAGCGGCTTCAAGGTGTCGCGGGTGATGATCGATGACCTCCGTGACATGGCGGCCGCTGCGGTCGCGGACGATGCCGGGCTCGCGATCCAGTCTGCGTTCCGGAGCTACCAATACCAGGTGACGACGTTCGCTGGCTGGGTGGCGCGCTCCAGCGAGGCGGAGGCACGCAAGGTCAGCGCTCGTCCTGGGCACTCGGAGCACCAGCTGGGCACGTCCATCGACTTCCGGAGCGCGGACGACGCGACGCCACCCTGGGAGCTGGACGACTTCGCGGACACGGCGGCCGGTGGCTGGCTGCTGGACCACGCGTGGGAGTACGGTTTCGTGCTCAGCTATCCCAGGGGGGAGGCGGATGAGACCTGCTACTCGTACGAGCCGTGGCACTACCGATATGTCGGCAAGGATGTCGCGGCGGCGATCCACGCCAGCGGCGAGACGCCCCGTCGCTACCTGTGGGAGACGTACGGGCCCACGCTTCCCTGACGCCGGGCCGGCCGACGAGCGGGCCCACGGCGGCCGAACCGGCAGCCCCCGGCGGCCCGGGCGCGACCACGGCGACCACGGGCGCCCTTCCCTCTCGTATCGCGATGGGCCGCGCTCAGCCTGCCAGCGGTACGCCCACCGGCGGCATCGGCGGAGCGTCACGGGCGGTCAGCGTACGCCAGCCCGCGATCGTCACGCCGCCCATGCCCCACAGCGAGATGAGCGCGGCGAACAGGGGGAAGAGGCTCAGCAACATCGCGACCACGAGCCCGATCATCGAGGCCAGATAGGGCCGTCGCTCCGGGGCCGGACGGCCCGACTTTCGCAGGATCCACTCACCGATCCAGATGGCGCCCACGAGATAGCCCACGAAGGCCAACATCGGCCAGGCGAACAGGAGCAGCCCGAGCCCGATGGGTAGCCCCACGACTGTGGCCATCAGCAGCACGGCGACGATGGGCGGCACGATGAGCATCGCCAGGCCGACGAGGAAGGTGTGGAGCGGCCGCGTGGAGATGACCCACTCGACCAGCCGCACTTGGCGAGAGGCGAACGCGACAAGCAACAGTCCCACCACCAGGGTCACGAGGATCCATCCCGCCCACAAGACCAGCCCCAGCACGCCCAGCGCCACGCCGATCGCCGCGAGGTCGACGGCCATCGACCGCACGTCGCCCTGGACCGTCGCCGCGTCGTCGAGGTTCACGGTGCCGTTGAGTTGGAAGACATCGCGCGCGATCGTCGTGCCGGGCCCGATATTCGCGGTCCCGTTGACGATGACCAGCGTTTCCACCCGCGCCCCCGTCAAGGTGACCGTGCCGTTGACGACCACGACGGCCGTGGCGTGACCCTCGATGAGGGCGTCCCCGTCGACCACGACGACCGCGTCTGCCTGGTCGTCGGCGGGCAGCGTCTCATCGCCTCCAACCGAGACGAGCACCCGACCGGTCGCGGAGGACTGACCGTCCGCGGCCAGAGCTGGCACGGCGCTCCAAGCCATCAGGACCAACAAGCCGATGACCGATAACCACCGTCTCATGACCATCACCTCCGTGCGAGTCATCATCATAGGCGGGCTCTGGGCCGCCGGAGGGCCCGTGCCAGGGGCCGCCGTAGGGCCCCTGCCAGGGGCCGCCGGAGGGCCCGTGAGCCCTCGGGGCGGAGCGCTCTCACCTAACTGCTGGTTCTGGTCCCGCCGTCCGAGCTGCTGGTTCGGCCCCGGCGGCCCCCAGCGGCCCGGGCGCTTCCCCGGCGGCCCCCGGCGGCCCGGGCGCTTCCCCGGCAGCGTGCACATCAGGCGTGCACCAATACCGTTCCGGCGGCGAGGTCGGGCACCACTGCACGCGGGGCGTGCCAGATCGACGAGGACAGCCAGTCCGAGGCCTGGGCTTCACGCCTGGTGTGCGCAGTCGTCATGTGCCAGCCTGCAAGCTGACGGGGGTGGTCGCGGGTGCACACGTGTCGTGCAGCCGGTCGGCACGATCACCTGTGGTGCAGCCGGTCGGCACGATCACCTGTGGTGCAGCCGCTCACCCCGGCCAAAGTCGCTGGCCGCTCACCCCGGCCAAAGTCGCTGGCCGCTCACCCCGGCCAAAGTCGCTGGCCGCTCACCCCGGACATAGTCGCTGGCCGATGACACTGTAACGCCCCGTTCATTGACACCCCACCGGGTCGCTGGTACGATGCGCTTCGACGGTTAGCACTCGGGGCGTGAGAGTGCTAACCACGCACAGCAACCCACTGCGGGATCGCCCGCAGGCTCGAGTCACGAGGTCCCATGGCGCGTCGCAAGGATCGCCCGGGCCCGTTGGAGCCCCGTTCCGAGGCCATCCTCCGGGCCATCATCGAGGAATACGTCGCAACCGCACAACCCGTGGGCAGCCAGGCGCTGGTCACGAGATATCGCTTGGGTGTCAGCCCAGCGACCGTGCGTAACGTGATGGCGGAACTCGAGGCCGAGGGCTACCTGGACCACCCGCACACCAGTGCCGGACGCCTGCCAACGGACAAGGGCTACCGCCTGTACGTGGAGTCCATCACGGAGGCCGTCGCGCTGGCGCCCGTGGAGCAGCTCATGATCCGGCACCAGTTCGGCCAGGTCGAGTTCGCGAGCGAGCAGTGGTTCCGGCTTGCCGCCGCGACACTCGCCTCGTCCACCCACGTGGCGGGCATCGCGACCGCTGCCAAGCCGCCTTCCTGCCGAGTCCGGCGGATCGACCTCGTGAGCGCCGGCCCGCGCATGGCCAGCCTCGTGGTGGTCCTTGCTGAGGGCCCTGTCAAGCAGGTGCTGCTGGCGGTGGACCAGCAGCGCGACGATGAGACGCTGGAGCTCCTGTCACGGGCCCTCAGTAGTCATCTCACCGGTCGCTCAGCGGCAGGTGCCCAGCGGGTGCTGGGCGAGTTGGAGGGCGCCAGCCCGCCGACCGACGGGCTGCTGCTGCGGGCCGTGGAGCGGACCGTCCGATTGATGCGTGACTACGACGCATCGGACGTGGAGGACGTCTTCAGCGAGGGCCTCCTCAACGTCATGGACGCTCCGGAGTTCTCCCGGTCGGAGACCATCCGGCGCATCTTCGGGGTGCTCCAGGATCGTGTCTATCTGGGCGACCTGATGCCCCAGCTCACCCGCGACGGTGTCGTCCGGGTGTTCATCGGCAGTGAGAACGCCCACATCGCCATGCACGACGTGTCGCTCGTCCTCGCGCCCTATGGCCGCGCCGGCCGCGCCGTCGGTGTCGTGGGCGTGCTGGGCCCGACCCGCATGGCCTATCCCCACGCGATCTCGACCGTCCGCTATGTGAGCGGCCTCATGAATGAACTGGTGGATCACCTCTACGCATGACCGGACACAACGACATCCACGACTCCAACGACGCCGATACCGAACCACAGGCAGGTGACACCATGCCGATCAGCCGCGGCAAGCGTGGCAAGACCCGCGCCGAGGAGCGCATCGAGTCGCTCGACACGTCGAGCGACGCGCTCCAGGAGCAGATCGCGGAGCTGGAGGCACGCGCCGAGACGGCAGAGGCGGAGACCGAGAGCATCCGGACCCAGTGGCAGCGCACAGCCGCCGACTTCGCCAACTACCGACGACGCTCGGAAGAGGACCGCTTCCGCGAGCTGGGTCTCGCCAGCGAGGGCCTGTTGCGCAAGGTCCTGGGCGTCGCGGACGACCTGGTCCGTGCCCTGGAGCACGTGCCCGCCGACCAGCAGGCATCGGCCTGGGTCGAAGGTGTCGCAGCCATCGAACGCAAGGTGGCAGCACTCCTCACGGCAGAGGGCGTGACGCCCATCGAAGCCGTCGGCACACCCTTCGACCCCCGCCTCCACGAGGCGGTGACCATGGAGCCCACGGATGCCGTCCCGGAGGGGATGGTCACCCGCGAGCTGCAGCGTGGCTATGAGCTGCGCGACCGAGTGTTGCGACCCGCATTGGTCGTCGTCTCCACCGGCATCTGACACCCGACCACACCCGTACCGATCAAGCATCGACATCACCGGGCCACGAGCTCGGTCAGGCAGGAGTGAACCCACATCATGGGCAAGATCATCGGCATCGACCTTGGCACCACGAACTCCGTGGTCGCCGTCATGGAGGGCGGCGAGCCCGTCGTCATCCCGAGCGCGGAGGGTGGCCGGACCATCCCGTCCGTGGTCGCCTTCAGCAAGGCCGGCGAGCGACTGGTTGGCCAGATCGCCAAGCGCCAGGCCATCACCAACCCGACCAACACCGTGTACTCCATCAAGCGCTTCATGGGCCGTCGCTGGGATGACCCGGAGGTGCAGCGGTCGCGCGAGCTGGTGCCGTACACCATGGAGAAGGACACCAAGAGCGACGGCATCAAGGTCGTCGTGTCGGACGGCAAGGGCTACACCCCGCAAGAGATCTCCGCGATGATCCTCCAGAAGCTCAAGACGGACGCCGAGGCGTATCTGGGCGAGAAGGTCACGGAAGCGGTCATCACGGTGCCTGCGTACTTCGATGACACCCAGCGCCAGGCGACCAAGGACGCCGGTCGCATCGCGGGCCTGGACGTCAAGCGCATCATCAACGAGCCCACCGCGTCGTCCCTGGCCTACGGCCTGGACAAGCAGAAGGACGAGCAGATCGCCGTCTACGACCTGGGCGGCGGCACCTTCGACATCTCCATCCTGGAGCTGGGCGACGGCGTGTTCGAGGTCAAGGCCACCAACGGTGACACGCACCTGGGCGGCGACGACTTCGACC
>JBBQNA010000053.1:0-16350 GCA_038329515.1 Candidatus Limnocylindrales bacterium
TCGTGGACGAGCGGGTGGAACCGCCATCGCCCACTACCTGCCGCGGTGCGGCTGATGAGACCGGCATCCTCGGCTCGGTACAGGCAGACAGTGATCTGACGGGTCAGCACCGGACGCGGATCGGCAGTGGCGGCAGCCAGCAGATGCGGGCTGATGCGCTGGAGGAGCGCACCATGTGTGAGCACGCGCCGCATCACCGGCGTTTGGCGGCTCAGGACCTCTTCCGCGAGGAAGTCGTACAGCGGACCGGAGTGCGCGGAGAGGTCGCGGACGAATGTCCTGACCTCTTCCGGTCGTAGTGACAACAGGGAGGCGCAGACCAGCTGCAGACTGGCTCCCCAGCCCTCGAGGCGCTCGTCGATGACCGCGACCAGATCTTCGTCGATCGGTGTCCCATACGAGTGGGCGAAGAGGTCCGCCGTCTCGCGGCGGGTGAAGCGAAGGTCCTCGGTGGTGAGCTCTGCCACACGCGACTGCGCTGCCAGGCGAGCCAGCGGGATGCTCGGTCGGTCCCGTCCCGCGATCACCAGCGCCAGACCTGCCGGCGCATGCTCCAGCAGGCGAAGCACGATGGCGCGGACATCGTCACTGTCCTGCACCGTGTGAAAGTCATCGAGGATGAGGGTCAAGGGCTCGATGGCCACCGACTCCAGCTCGGCAAGCAGCGTATCCAACGTCACGTCGCGGGTGGCGTTCAGCACGCCGACCTGTTGGAGGAGGCCAACTGTTCGGGTCCCGAATCCAGGCTTGAGCTCACGCACCGAAGCGACGACATAGCTCAGGAAGGTCACCCAGTCGCGGTCGCTGGGCTCCAGTCGGAACCAGATCGTCGGCCTGGTCGTGCGGCGCGCATGATCGGCGAGGAGGGTGGACTTGCCGTACCCGGCCTCGGCCATGATCACGCGCAGGCGGGCCGTCGCATGCCGTTCCAGCCAGTTCAGCAGTCGTGGTCGCTCGAGCGTTGCGGGACGGATGGCGGGCGAGCGCACCTTGCTGTGCACGACTGCCGCGGAGAAGGCATCCGGTTCGACAGCGGGCTCAGCAGCCTGGTCGGCACCGACCGGGGCGTCGTGCATGGGCACACCCTCACCCGTCACGGCTTCCGTCACGAGCCAGCCCGCCGCATGTGAGCCAGGGAGCGCCGCGCCCGCCGGGATGTCGATTGGGATGACCAGCCGTCGAACCATGGGACCATCATCAGCTCCCGCTCTCACCGCTGACTTAGGCGGTGATCGTGGATATCCTGTTGCTCAGGGCCAGGCACGGATCCCAGCGTGCCGTCGGACGCCTGTCGTGCAGGCCTCAGGCGCCCTCGTACTCGAAGTGGATCTTGACCTCGACACGGTACTCGACGATCTCGCCGTCCACCACCCGTGCAGTCGACTTCACGACCTCGACTTCACGGATGTTGCGCACCGTCCGCGAAGCGGTCGCGACCGCCTGGCTGGCCGCGTCGCTCCACGATCGCGGACTCGTGCCGACCATCTCCCGGATGATGATGACGCCCATGCGGCCTCCTCGACCCCTCTCGCGACCACGTCTGATGACCGTCCGCCGTCATCGAGTGTAGAGGGCAGGGAACCGGGACTGGCTTTCGGCCGTCAGTCTGGTCATGCTTCCTGCCATGCCCAACACGACCCGTCGTCTCGGCGCCAGCCTTGCGCTCGCCGCCATCGTCGCTGGCAGCGTACCTGCTGCCGCGCGGTCCCCGGATGCCTCATCGGCGCCGATAGCACACCCGGAGGGCGCCACGGACGTAGTGCTCCGCATGGATACCGCCGGCGGCTTCGTGCCGGTCACATATCGCATGACCCAGGCGCCCGAGTTCACGCTCTACGGCGACGGGACGGTCGTGTTCCGCCCGTCGGCGGATCCGGAGGGGGACGGGCTGCCGCCCTTCGTCCAGGCGACCATGACCGAGGCGGAGACGGACGCGCTCCTGCTCTATGCGCTCGACCCGGGCGGGCTGCGGGATGCCCGTGAGGCGTACGAGCACCGCCAGATCACTGACATGCCAACGACCGTCTTCAGCATCGACGCCGATGGGCTGGACAAGTCGGTCGCCGTGTATGCCCTGGGTATGACCCAGCCGGAAGGTGACGATGCTGCGGCGTACGAGGGCTTCCAGGCGCTCGGCGCGGTGCTCAGCGACTTCGGGCAGCAGGTCGCCGCAGGCCACGCCCAGGATCCCCAGCTGTATCAGCCGATCGAGTACCGCGCGTTCCTGTCGCCGGCACTCGATCCCAGCGTGACGTCGATTCCTTGGCCGTGGCGCGACCTGACCATCGACGACTTCCGGCCGTACGCCGCCGAAGAAGGCGTGTTGATCGGTGGACTGACGCCCGAGCAGGCAGCCCAGGTCACGACGGTCCCATCCGGCGGAATCCTGGCGATGCCCATCCAGACGCCAGATGGCACGACGGTGACCCTGACGCTCCGACCATTGTTGCCGGGTGAGTCCGTGGACCCGGCGGCGCCATCGGCGCCCTGACGCCCGTCAGCCGAAGCGCTCCTCTTCCGCATACGACACGAACCGGGTCTGCTTTTTGCGGAACCACAGCTTCGTGTCGCCGGTCGGACCGTTGCGGTGCTTGGCGAGCTTGAGGTTCACCACCTCGCCCTCGGAATCCTGATCTTCCGAGCTGCGTTCCTTCTCGCGCCACAGGAACATCACGAGGTCGCTGTCCTGCTCGATCGATCCCGACTCCCGCAGGTCTGACAAGCGGGGTTCCTTCGACTCTGCTCGCATCTCGACCTGACGCGACAGCTGGCTCAGGGCGACCACGGGTACTTCGAGTTCGCGGGCGAGGGCCTTGAGACCGCGAGAGATCTCCGAGACCTCCTGGACTCGGTTGGCGTCCTTGGACTGTACCGATGACTGCATCAACTGCAGGTAGTCCACCAGGACCAGGTCGAGGCCGGCCTCGGCCTGGAGCCGGCGAGCCTTGGTGCGCAATTCCATGGTGCTGATGTTCGGGGTGTCGTCGATGAAGATCGACGCCTCTGCCAGTGAGTTCATGGCAGGTGCCAGCCGGGTGAAGTCCATCTCCTCCAGGAATCCAGTCCTGAGCCGCTGGGAGTCGATGTTGGCGACCGAGCTCAGGAGCCGCAGCACCAGCTGTTCCTTGCTCATCTCGAGGCTGAACACACCGACGGTCTTGCCCTCGCGCAGGGCCGCGTGCTCGGCGATATTCAGCGCGAAGCTGGTCTTGCCGATGCTCGGCCGCGCCGCGAGGATGATCAGGTCCGACTTCTGGAGCCCCGTCGTGAGCTGGTCCAGGTCGGCGAAGCCGGTGCGGATACCGCTGACCTCGCCCCGGTGTTGATGGAGGTAGTCGAGCCGGTCATACGCCGAGTGCAGCAGGCTGTTGAGTGGTGCGAACCCGCTCGCGACGCGCTTCTGGCTGACCGCGAACAGCGCCTGTTCCGCCCTATCGATGGAGCCGTCGAGGTCGGCCGAGTCGTCGTAGCCGATGCCCGCGATGCGTCCGGCAGCGCCGATGAGATTGCGGAGCACGGCCTTGCGCTCCACGATGCGCGCGTAGTACACGGCGTTGACGGCGGTCGGCGTCAGATTGATGAGACTCGTCAGGTACGCGGACCCGCCGATGCGTTCCAGCTCATCGTCACGCTCCAGGGCCTCGGAGACGGTGACCAGGTCCACCGGCTCGCGACGCTCGTACAGCGCGATGATCGCGCCATAGATCGCGCCATGGTCGGACCGATAGAAGTCGTCCGCGCGCAGCACCTCGGCCACCTCGATGACCGCGTCCCGGTCGATGAGCAGGGCGCCCAGAACGGATCGCTCGGCTTCGATGGACTGCGGCGGGAGACGGTCGATGGACACGCAAGCTCCGGGTCGGGACGATGGCTACCACTCATGCTGACGTGACGCGCCCGCGAGGAGCAACCTTGTAAATCACCCCAGGGTGTGCTCGAACGCCGACCGTCCACCGAGTCTGTGCACAACCATCACCGACACGTCGACGACGGTGGGATCAAGCCCATCCCATGTGGACCCGGTGTGGACGAGTGTCAGTCCACCCTTCGGATGACACCCACGAGTTTGCCCTGGATGCGCACGTCTGGATAGAACTGCGGCGGGTATGCGTCGTTCGCTGGCTGCAGGCGAACCTGGTCCTTCTCACGGAAGAATCGCTTGAGCGTCACCGCGTTCTCTTCCACCTGGGCCACCACGATGTCGCCATTGCGAGCCGTCTGCTGCGGCCGGATGACCACGAAGTCACCGTCCGTGATGTGTGCGTCCACCATGGAGTCGCCACGCACCCGGAGCACGTACGCATCCCCGCTGGGCGCGAGCATCTCCGGCACCGACATCGTGTCGTTCACTTCCTGATAGGCCTCGATCGGGCCACCCGCGGCGATCTCACCGACGATCGGCAAGGAATGGGATTCGGTACTGCCGGCCTGGGGCACCAGCTCGCCCGCCAGTCCCGCATGGAGTGCAGCGGTGGGCGTCAGTCTGAGTGCGCGTGAGCGGGTCGCGCCACGTTCAAGATACCCGTCTCGCTCCAGGGCGGACAGGTGGTGATGGACCGCCGACGTCGAGGCGAGGTCTACCGCGACCGCGATCTCTCGCACGGACGGTGGATACCCGCGCGCGCGCAGGGTCGCCGCGATGTAATCGATGATCCGTTGCTTGCGTAACGCGTCGTGCTTGGTCACCAGGCGACTCCTTCTCTGGGCAGCACAGTACCGAACGTCTGTTCGGTTGTCAAGCGGCGCAAGTCCCTGCTGATGCTTGCCCGCCGCGCGTGTGCAGGTTGCGCCGAACGTGCTGGTAGACTGCCGTGTCCCATGCCCGTGCGTTCGAGTCTCCGATTTGGGCTGACCGTCCTCAGCTTCTGGCCCTTCCTGCCCGTCGTGGCCCGTGCACCGCTGTACGGTCGCTTGCTCGTCGAGCTGATGCTTGACGGAAGGGTGCCAGCCTCACGGAAGGTGCTCATCGGTCTCGCAGCGGCCTACGTGGTGTCACCCATCGATCTGGTACCGGATTTCATCCCGGTCATCAGTCGACTGGACGACATCGCGGCGCTGGTCATCGCCCTCGACCTCCTCTTGGAGGGTGTCCCCAAGGAGGTCATGATCGAGAAGATGTACAAGCTGGGTATCGATGGCCGGGAGCTCGAACGGGACATGGCCTCGGTCCGACGCTTCCTGCCTGCACCCATCCGGGCGGCTGCACTACAGCTGCCGCTCGCCATCGACCGCGGTGCCGCGGTCATCCGCACCTGGATCGGTGATCGCCGGTCCGCACCCCGCCCCAAGGAGGAGCCCCTCGCGTGAAGGTCATCCTGACCCAGGATGTCTCGCCGCTCGGCAAGAGTGGTGACATGAAGGACGTAGCCGACGGCTACGCCAGCAACTTCCTCATCCCCCGCAAGCTCGCGGTCCCCGCCGCGGGTGGCGCGTACCGCGCGTGGCAGCACGACATCGCCAGTCGTGAAGAGAAGCGCAAGCGTGAACGAGAGGAAGCCGAGATCGCTGCACAGCGCATCAGCAGCACCACCCTCACGCTCGGCGTGAAGGTGGGTGAAGGCGGCAAGCTGTACGGATCGATCACCGCCAAGGACATCGCTGACGCACTCGGCCGTCGAGGTATCGTGGTCGACCGGCACAAGGTCGACCTGAGCGAGCCCCTCAAGACGCTGGGCACGTACAAGGTGGCCATCCGCGTCTTCGCAGGCCTGACGCCGGAAGTCACGGTGGCGGTCGAGCCCAAGGGGTAGCGACAGGCCGTGGATGATGGGGTCATGCCCGTCACCCGCGGCGCCACGATCCTGCACGTCGATCTCGACGCGTTCTTCGCTGCCGTCGAGCAGCGGGACCATCCCGAGTTACGCGGCCGTCCCGTCATCGTGGGCGGCCGCCCTGGTGACCGGGGAGTCGTGAGTGCGGCGTCATACGAGGCACGCCGATTCGGTGTGCGCTCGGCGATGCCCCTTCGGACTGCCGCGGCGCTGTGTCCGGATGGTGTCTTCGTTCCCGTTCGTGGCGACCGGTACGGAGAGGTGAGTCGCGAGTTCATGTCCATCCTTCGGCGCTCGACGCCACTGGTGGAGCAGATCTCCATCGACGAGGCGTTCCTGGACGTCGCGGGCACCCAGGCGTTGCATGGCTCCCCGGAGCGCATCGCGGAAGCCATCCGGTTGGTGGTCCGAGTGGAGCTGGGCTTGACGGTCTCGGTCGGCGTCGCCTCGACTCGGCTGGTAGCCAAGATCGCGTCCGACCTGCGAAAGCCGGATGGACTCGTGGTCGTGCCACTCGGCACGGAGGCCGAGTTCCTCGCGCCCCTGCCCATCTGGCGCCTGTGGGGCGTCGGGGAGCAGACGCGGCGGGGTCTCGCTGACTACGGGGTCCAGACCATCGGAGACCTCGCAGTCCTGCCCACGGACGTCCTCATCCGTCGATTCGGGGCGCACGGGGTGACGCTCGGCGATCGAGCCCGGGGCATCGACCCTGCGACGGTCGGCAATGAGGAGGTCGCGCGGAGCGTCAGTCATGAGCACACGTTCGATTCCGACACGCGCGACCCCGAGGTCCTCGAACGGACCTTGTTGGCGCTGGCTGAGGGTGTCGGCACGCGGCTTCGCGACGGTGGTGTCAAGGCGGCGACCGTGGGCGTCAAGATCCGCGACTCGAGCTTCGCGACACACACCCGCCAGCGCACACTGCCTGTGCCGACGGACCAGGTGGACGAGATCTTTCGGGTCGCGCTCGCATTGGCTCGGCCGGAGATCCGCGCCATCCAGGTGCGTCTGCTTGGCGTCGCCGCGTCCAATCTGACGGAGCGCGAGCAACTGTCCCTGTTCGATGACGACGATCGACGGCGCCGTGCCGCCGCCGCCACCGATAGCATCCGGCACCGGTTCGGGCCGGGCACCATCGTCCGGGCGCGACTGCTGGGCAAGGACGTGCCGGAGCCGTTCGCCCGTGACCACCTGCATGCGCCAGAGGCTCCCCGGGTCGGAAGGGTGGTGAGCCGGGCGGAGCCAGGACAGGCACCATCCTCGGCTGAGGACATCGACCCCGACGAGTGACACACGAGGTGGCACGGCCCGCTCCGATGCTTGCCCCCAGTCGCGATCGATAGGTTGACATCGAACAGACGTTCGATTAGCCTCGATCCAGCGATAGAACAGATGTTCTCACCAGCCGACGTGCCCGGGCCGGAGAGCGCCATATCGGAAGGAGTCCGGAAATGTCGATGGTGGACCTGCACCCGATGGAGATCTCGGTCTCGTGTGACCGCATGACTGGAGCCCCGCGGACCCTTCGGGTCGGACCCGACGAAGTCGGTGTCTTGGCGGTCGAGCGTGTCCGGGACGAGTCGGCGGCCTATCCAGTCCTGGAAGGCCCTCGGACGGTCTTCGTGGTGCGCACTGCGCGTGCCCGCATCCGGCTCGCATTCCGTCATCGCGAACGTCGCTGGCTGATGCTCGGCATCGATCCGCTGCGGACGGAGCTGCCGGCTGCCGCTTGACTCGCGACGCGCCTGGTGGGTCGGGCAGCGGACGTGAGAGAATCACCCTCTGATGACCGCTGATCGACCCGGGTACTCCCAGCTGACCCTGAGCGCATTCTCGGTTGCGCTTGCGTCAGACTCGCCGACCCCTGGAGGTGGCAGTGCCGCAGCGGTCGCGGCCAGTCTCGCCGCGAGCCTGGTGTGCATGGTGACGCGACTGTCGCAGGGCCGACCGCGATACGCGGCCTTCGAGGCCACCCACACCCGCGCGCTCGAGTTCGCCGAGCAGGCGCGATCACGGTTCCTGGAGCTAGCGGGCGAAGACGCCGCTGCGTATGCGGCATTGGTCCGAGCCCGCGGCCTGGTCCGCGATACGGATGCCGAGCGAGCGGTCCGGGACGAGGCAGTGCGGCGTGCGGCGCATGACGCGGCCAGGGTCCCGATGCTCGTGGTCCGAGAGTGCTACGCCCTCATCGACCACGTTGACCGACTCGCTGGTCGCAGCAACCTGAACGCGTCGAGCGACCTGGACGTCGCCGCACGCCTGCTGGAAGCGGCGGCTCGCGGTGCAGGCGCCAACGTCATCGTGAACCTGCCGGCTGTTGGTGATGAGCGCCTCGCGGACTCGATGCTCGGCGAGCTTGAGGTACGTCTCCACGAGCTGGTGTCGGCGGTCGCGAGGATCGCCAGCCAGGTCCGATCGGACGGTCTGCGGGCACCGGAGTCAGCGTGACCAACGGGGACGCCGGGCACACGGCCCGCATCCTCGAAGGCGCCCCGGTCGCAGCGGCCATCAAGGCCACGGTCCGGGACGATCTGGAAGATGTCATGGCACGACGTGGCGCACTGCCGGGTATTCGCGTGTTCCAGGTCGGCGACGACGAGCCATCGAGGGTCTATGCCGGCCGGATCCTGCGCAATGCGTCGGGGATGGGCATCCCGGGCGATCTGGTCGAGTTGCCCCAGGCGACCACCACCCTTGAGCTCGCTCGACGCCTGGCTGCCGCGAGTGCCGACCCGGACGTCGGCGGCATCATCGTCCAGATGCCGCTGCCCGCAGGCATCCCGGTGCTCGATCTTGCCGGTGCACTCGATCCCCGCAAGGACATCGATGGCATCCATCCCTACAACGCGGGCCTGCTGGCACAGGGCCTCGACGGCCACCGGCCTTCCTGCGCGGAAGCGGCGATCGAGATGCTACTGGCCTACGGCTACCCCATCGCTGGCCGACACGCGGTCGTCATCGGCCGGAGCAATGTCGTCGGCAAGCCTGCCGAGCTGCTACTCCTGCGCCACGACGCCACGGTCACGGTGTGCCACCGCCAGACGCGTGACCTTGCAGCAGAGGTGCTGCGCTCGGACATCGTCGTGGTCGCTGCCGGCAGTGCCGGTCTCGTCCGGGGCGAGATGCTCCAACCCGGCGCGGTGGTCGTGGACTGTGGCATCAACGTGGTGAACGGCATGATCGTGGGCGACGTGGACCGGCTCTCGGTCGATCGAGTCGCAGCTGCCGTCACGCCGGTACCGGGTGGTGTGGGACCGGTCACCAACGCGGTCCTGCTGCGTCACCTTGCGTCAGCGATCCGCCAGATCGCTTAACCCCGACCGCCAGTTCAGCTAACAACCTCGGCCGCCAGGCCAGCTGACCTGGGGCCCGTGAGGCGGCCCTCAGCTGGGATGCGTGGTGAGGTACAGGGCTCCCGCGACGATCACGGCCGCGGCAGCGCCGACAGCGCCGGCTCCCCAGGCCCGCCAATCGATCGGCCCCAGGGGCTCTCCGCCGTGGCCATCACCATGACCGCCCGCGTCACCGTGGCCACCCGCGTCACCGTGGCCACCCGTGTCACCATGGCCACCCGTGTCACCGTGGCCACCCGTGTCCTGGTGATGGGCCGTCTCGGCGGCTGCATGCGCGTCCGTGGCGTCAGTTCCGGCCACTGGGTCGTCCTCCAGTCGGTGTCGTGGGTGGACCATGGGTGGCCCGACGGACACCGTTCACTCAGGATAGCGGCCGCCGCGATGCGCGTGCCGCCACCCGGCCATGACGCGGCCGCGGGCCACATCGGGGCGTCGCGATGGGCCTCGCGTGCGCATCCGCGCCGGTTGGGGCATCCTTCTCGGCCTCATGGCGCGAATCACTGCACTCCCCGGCTTGCTCGTGGCCCTTCTGGCCGTGCCGCTGGTATCGGGCTGTGCCGCTCTTGACCTGCCGACCGCCGGCGACGCGCTGGATGTCCTGCCGGCTGTCGGCGTAGAAGGCGATGTTCCGACTCCAGGCGCCGATTCCAGCCCCACGTTCTTCTCCAGCAACGACGGTTACGCGCTGACCCTTCCGGCGGGCTGGATCGCGACCAAGACCAACGGCAATGCCAGCAGGGATGCCTTCGGTCAGCTGGAACAGCAGGACGCGGCACTCGCCGCCGACGCCACATCGGTCATGGATGCCACCGGTGCCCACATGAGCATGGCCGGCGTGGACGCCGCGGGCCTGTCAGGACTGTCTGATGGTGGCGTGCCCCTTGGGTTGGTCATCCTCGTGATGTCCACGAACGGTGCGTCGGACGATGAGACGCAGCAGGAGCTGGGTGGCATCGTCGACGCCCTCAGCACCCTGAACGGGTCCGTCACCCAGGGCGTGGCCTCCGTCGCGGCTGGCGACGCACACACGTACGATTTCGTGGTCACCGGCGATGGGATGTCCATCCATGCCCGGGCGTACCTGTTCACCGTCGGCGACGACGGCGTGATCGTCCTCTTCGGCGCCGACCCGTCGGTCGTGCTGGTTGACGACAGTGACGTCCTGTCGATCATCAAGAGTCTTCGCTTCGGCGTCTGACCGCGGATGCCCGATCTGCGCATCGTCGACGTCCAGGATGCCGCAGGTTTCCTGTCGCTGCCGCCCTGTGCGGATCCCCGGTTCGACCACCGGACGTGCGACTACTGGGAGGATGCCGACCGAGGGTCGGCCGTCTCCCGTCCCGCATGGCTCCAGCCCAGGCCGGTGGCGAGCGAGCGGTCCCGAACGAGTCCGGTCGTCGACAACCCATTCGCGGCCTCCCGTGACACCGCCGCGGAGCTGGCCGCGGCCCTGCGAGCCGAGGAACCCATCCAGCAGACGATGCTCTTGTCCGCGTCGGACGTGCTGGCTGGCGACGACCTGTTCGCGACGCCGGCGTGGAATCCCTTCGCCCCCGGACCGCCGCCGGAACGTGCCCGTTCCGCTGGCGTGCCGCGAAAGCTCGGCCTGCTCGACCGCGGGCGGGGCATCTTCGGCTCCTATGCCCGCGTCGCGTATCTCGTCGACGAACCCGTGGCGTTCGCCCAGTTCGGGCCCCTCTCGGCGTATCCCCGGGCCCGTCATATCCGGGAGCTCTACCCGGCGCTGCCCGTGGCACCACCGCCGGGTGTCATCACCTGCATCGCCACGACCGCGTCCGCTCGTGGGCACGGGTATGCCCGGGCGCTCGTGCTCGATGTCTGCGAGGAGCTTGGGCGACGGGGATTCGCGGCCGTCGAGGCATATCCGGACCTGACGCGACCCGTGAACGAAACGAGTGCCGCCCGACCCGACTTCTGGCTTGGCTGCGGCTTCTCGATGGCAGCCTCCGACGATCGCTACCCGGTGATGCGCCGCGAACTTGACTGAACGGCTCCCCGCCCGTGGTCCGATCGGGTCATGGCGGTGGTCGCGCTGCCGCCCTGCAATGGGGGCATGACTCGACGACTGGAGACCGCCCTACTTGCCACCGCCGTGCTGGCCGTCGGCGCCGCCCTGGCGCTCACGTCCGTCACTACCGGGATCGCTGCCCTGTTCCCCTGAGTCGTGACCAAGGTCGATGACCGAGTGGGGCATCGAGATGCCCATGGGCTCCAGACCCGAGAGGGCGCCCTCCGCGGCCAGGTCATCCCCAACCAGCTCGCGTCCTGCCTCGTCGAGCGGCCGCGGGAACGCGCGCAGTCGCCGCACCGGGCCGGCGAACACGGGCAGGAACGCCGTGCACGCCAGGATGCTGCCGATCCAGAGGGCCTGGGTCACACCGAAGCTCGTCGCGATGACCCCACCGATGGTGGCACCGACGGGTACCGTGCCCCACACGATGAAGCGCATCGTGGCGTTCATGCGCCCCTGCATCCGCTCCGGGGTGATGGACTGGCGCAACCAGACCTGGTTGATGTTGTAGACCACAGCGGAGAAGCCCAGGAGTGCCTGCGCAACGAGACTGACGGCCCGGCCGACGTCACCAGCGATGGAGGCTGGGCAGGGAGCTTTGGTACGAGACGTCGAAGAACACCGTCATTGCGCCGTTCACGAAACCGACCACGTACAACTGTTCGATGGACGAGGATCGGCCGGCGTCTGAGGCGATCGACCCAGGCGCCCGCCGGCAGGCTGAACAGGATGAAAGGCAGGAACTCGACGGTGCCCAGCAGCGCGACCTGGAACGGGGTCGCGTCAAGCAGCACGATGGCGACCAGGGGCACGGCCAGCAGGCTGACCTGGGTACCGAATTGGGAGATGGTCTCGGCGATCCAGAGTCGCCGGAAATCGGCGTGCGCCAGCAGGCCCAGGCGCGTAGGTGGCCGTCCTGCCGCGTCGGACTTTGGTGTCGCTGAGTCGGATCCGTTCACGATGGTGCCCCGCTCGCCGGTCAGTCCCGGGGCCAAGGAGGCCTCTGATTCCTGGTCAGCGCTGACCTCAGCGGCCGAGCCGAGCCACGGCCTCGGGCACCTGATGGAACAATGCCGGGTCGGCATGACCGGGCAGGACCCGGATGAGCGATGCCGGACGGAGACCCATGCTGCTCTGGCCCTTGGGACCATCGATGGTCACAGAGTCACGCGACTGCGATACCTGGGCGACATGGGCGCGCACGCCCGGGGTGAGGCCCTGCTCTTCGAGGTAGACCAGCAACCCGGCGTCTTCCTCGGCCTCCTCGGAGATGCGCAGGATGGTGATGTCGCTGTCGCTCTCGGCCTCGCTGAGCGGGATGCCTGCGGGTCGCTCGCGCGCCATCGCAGCATTCATGGGATTGCCATGGGGACACGTCGTCGGGTGGCCAAGGAGGTCGTCGATGGCGGCCTCGACACGCGGCGAGATGGCACTCTGCAGTCGCATCGCTTCCTCATCGGACTCGGCCCAGCCCAGACCAACGACTCGCGTGAGGAGCCACTCCATGAGGGCGTGGCGGTGGAAGATGGTGTCCGCCGCGGCCCAGCCGGCCGGGGTCATGGACAGTGTCCGGTCGGAGCGGACCTCGACCAGCCCGTCGACGGCCAGCCGGCTGACCATCTCCGAGGCCGCCTGTACCGAAACGTGCATCCGCCGGGACAGTGACGCCGTCATCGGCGTGGTCCCGGAGCCTTCCATGGAGCGAAGGGTGAGCAGATAGGCCTGGGCGGCCTCGGATGGGGGGTGGCCTGCGTCGTGTTGCCGTGTCACCGTCCCATGGTAGCCGTCCCGACCGGGCAACCGGGCGGCGATGCGACGCGAGCCTGACGCGTCTCACGCATACACTCGGATCCGTGTACCAGCTCGTGGAGTGTGTCCCCAACATCAGCGAAGGACGCCGGCCCTGCGTCGTCGATGCCATCGTGGACGCGGTGCTGCGCGTCCCCGGTGTGACGCTGCTCGACCGGACGTCCGATGCGGATCATGACCGCAGCGTCCTGACGCTCGTTGGCGTTGCCGACGCCGTGTTGCTCGCGATGCAGGTCGTCGCATCGCAGGCCATCGCGCGCATCGACCTTCGCTCGCAACACGGACAGCACCCGCGCATCGGCGCCCTGGATGTGGTGCCCTTCGTGCCCCTCGGGGATACATCCATGGACACCTGCATCGAGCTTGCCGGGCGCTTCGGCGCGTGGTTGGGCGAGGTCTACACGCTGCCGGTATACCTGTATGCGCGTGCCGCGCGACGACCCGACCGCCGGATCCTGGCTGATATCCGCCACCCGAGTTTCGAAGGACTGGGCGCTGCGCTGGCAGCCGAGGATGGCGCGCCCGACTTCGGTCCGCAGCGCGCCCATCCCACCGCAGGTGCCACTGTCGTGGGTGCCAGACCCTTCCTCATCGCATGGAACATCCAGCTCGAGACGGTCGAACTGGCCATCGCTCGCCGCATCGCAACGACCATCCGAGAGCGCGATGGCGGCCTGAGCGGTGTCCAGGCGCTCGGCATCCCGTTGGCGGCAGCGGGCTGTGTCCAGGTGTCGATGAACCTCCTCGACCACCAGCGCACCCCTATGTGGCAGGTGTTCGAACGAGTGCGTGACCTGGCCGCTGCGGGTGGCGTCGCGCTACGGGACACGGAGCTGATCGGGCTGGCGCCCCTGCGTGCCTTCCTGGATGTGGCCGACCACGCGGGCGTGCCGAGCACGCATTCGACCGATGGTCGCGTGCGTGCCGCCGCGCAATGGCTCCAGCTCCGCGACGCGAGGCCGCAGATGGCACTCGAGCTGCGACTCGCCGCGCGACTCGCGGCGACCGGCCGGCCTGCCGGAAACCCTGCCGCGGACTGAAGTCAGAGGCGGTCAGGTGCGGGCGCGCTGCTCCAGGACGACCACGGTCGTCTCCGGCGGCACGGTGGAGATGGACACCGAGAGCTTCGCCACCGGCTGCCTGTCCGTGACGCTCATCTCCTTGAGGAACCGCTCCAGGACGGCGGCGCGTTGCTCCTCGTCACCGAGGGGCATGGGGATGACGAGGTTGGCGTCCAGGCCGGCGACCAGCTCCGCGGCACGGGCAGCGGAGAGTGCCCCGCCGATGGGCACGCATGCGACCTGGACCGGGCCGATCTCGCCCAGCATCTCATCCGTCAGGACATGACCCACGTCACCGAGGTGGATCGCCTGTAGGCCGTCCAGTTCGAATACGAAGGAGGTGTTGCTGCCCCGCTCGCCGCCCTTGGCGTCGTCACGGAAGGTGCGCACGCCGGTGATGAGGACCTCGTGGACCTCGTACTCGCCAGGCGAGTCGACCGCGAAAGCCGGGTCCAGGCTGGTGGGGCGGATGACGCCGAGCTGCGTGGTGCTCAGGACTCCAGGCGCGGCCCGCCCGTCCTTCGTCGCGATACTCGCGTCATCGGTATGGCTGTAGGTGCAGATGTCAGCGGTCAGGCCGCGGCCCGTTGGCCCCGCGACGGACCGGTACGCGTCCGCCACCACGACGCCTTCGCGACCCTTCAGACGGATGCACGTGTCCCCAAGCCAGGTGATCTCCATGGCTGGATGGTGCCACAACCGTCGGCTCTCACGGCTCGATCGATCGGCTGGGCATTCCCCGGACATGGAACGAGGGGCGCCTGCCCAATCGGCGCCCCTCGGTCCGAGGGAGGGAGAGGAGCCGGGAATGTGTCCCGGCCCCGCTCCAGCAAGGTATCGGCGCTGGCGTGAAGGGGCCAGCAGGGAGAAGGTGAAGAAACGCTTATGTGCCCTCTGAACGCCCGAAACAGCCATCGGAAAGCACCCGCAAACGCGAAACCTCCGGTTACGATGCGCCGGCGATGACAGACCCGAACACCCCCCAAGACCCGTCGTCCGCGCCTCTCTGGAACCCCGCAGAGCCCGACGCAGCAGCGTCTGGCCTGGCCAGCGACGCGACCCAGCCCTGGGATCCCTCGGATGTGCCGACCGCGGCCGCCACGAGCGCTGACCTCGGTGCCGCGAGTGCGGCTGATGTGGCGGACGTTGCCGCCGGCGAGGCCGGTGCTGCTGCCGCCGGAGCCGAGAGCTTCGGCACGCCCGCGGCATGGAGCCCCGACGCGTCCCAGATGACAGCGGGCACCACCCCGCCACTGGGCACCGATAGCGTCGCCCGTGGCGTCGCCGCGGGCAGGCCGCGGATGCCGGAGGGTCCCCCGACCGGACGCACGACCCCGCCGGTCGCCATCGTCGGTGGTGTCATCGGCCTCGCCATCGTCGTCGCCCTTGGCGCCTGGTTCCTGCTGCTCCGACCTGGCCCCAACACGGCCAGCGCCAGCCCGTCCCCGTCGCCCATCGTCAGTCTCACGCCGTCACCGGAACCGACCGAGACTGCGACCGAGTTCCCCACCCCTGAGCCGACCGACGACAGCACACCCGCGCCAACTCCGTTCAAGGCGCCGACGTTCACCGGCAAGACGCTCGATCAGGCACAGGCCCTTGCCGACGCGGGCGGCCTGGAGCTGGATATCCGCTTTGACACCACGACCAACAAGGCAGACGGCACGGTGTTGTCACAGGCGCCGCCGCCAGGCAGCGCGGTCCTGCCGGGCGACCAGATCTTCCTGGTCGTCGCGCAGCTTGGGCCCAATGTCCTGGTGCCCGCCATCCAGGGCATCGCCGAGGTCGACGCGGTCACCCTGCTGCTCGACTCGGACCTCCGTCCCGGCGAGCGCACGGAAGCCATCGACCCCGATGTCGAGGCGGGCGCCATCATCAGCACCGATCCCCCCTCGGGCGACGAAGTCGAACGCGGCAGTTCCGTGGATTACATCGTGTCCATCGGCGCGCGGCCCACACCGTCACCGACTCCCGCGACGGTGATCGTGCCGGAGCTGGTGGGTGTCGACGAGAACGATGCATTCAATCAGCTGCTCGACGCGGACCTGTCGCCTGGTGACCGCACCGAGGCCTTCGATCCGGACGTGGCCGAGGGCCTCGTCATCAGCACCGAGCCGACCGGCGGCGCCGAGGTCGACCGTGACGCGAGCGTCGACTATGTCGTCTCCCGCGGCCCTGAGCCGACCGCGACCCCCGAACCGACCCCAACGACCGTCGTTGTGCCGGACCTCACAGGAGTGGCCGAGTCGGACGCTGTCAACGAACTCATCGATGCCGACTTGACGCCCGGAGAGCGAAGCGAGGCCTTCGATCCGGACATCGAG
>JBBQNA010000054.1:0-16173 GCA_038329515.1 Candidatus Limnocylindrales bacterium
CACGGGCTCCAGGTGGACATCCTGGGTCCGGAGCAGGCCGAGGCATTGGGCATGGGCATGTTCATGGCCGTTGGCCGGGGCTCGTCCAACACGCCCCGCTTCATCGTCATCCGCAACGGCGCCGCGGGTGCGACCGATTCCAAGGGTCGCCTGCTGGCCATGGTCGGCAAGGGCGTCTGCTTCGACTCCGGTGGCATCAGCATCAAGCCCGCCGACCGGATGGAGGAGATGAAGACCGACAAGACCGGTGCCTGCACCGTCATCTCGGCCATCGCGACCATCAAGCAGCTGGCGCCCGACCTGCCCATCATGGCCGTCGCACCCGCGGTCGAGAACATGCCTGGGCCCCACTCCACGCGCCCCGGCGACGTGGTCAAGGCGATGAACGGCAAGACCGTGGAGATCACCAACACGGACGCCGAGGGGCGACTGATCCTGGGCGACGCGTTCACATGGGCGGAGCGCAACGGCGCGACGCACCTGGTGGACGTGGCGACCCTGACCGGTGCCGTGGCACGCGCCTTCGGTGACCAGATCACGGGCGGCTTCGCGACGCCACAGTCGTGGTGGGACGAGGTCGCCGCCGCGGGTGCGCTGCAGGCCGAGCGGTACTGGCAGATTCCGTTCATCGCGGACTACCGCGCCGAGATGGACTCGGCGTATGCGGACATGCAGAACAGCGGCTCGGCGGAGGGCTCGCTCATCAAGAGCGGCATGTTCCTGGCCGAGTTCGTGACCAAGCCCTGGGCACACCTGGACATCGCGGGCACCGCCTACTTCCGCAAGGCGCATCCGTGGGCCGCACGCGGTGCCACGGGCGTCAGCCACGCCACGCTCGTGGAGCTGGCGCTCGGCGGCATCTGAGCCGCACCGCCAGCCACTGCCCATGAGCGCGGACACGCTGGTCCTCGGCGTCGGCGTCGGCGTCATAGGCGGCGGCATCCTGGGCCTGGCCGCCGATCGGCTCGCGGCACGCTGGCCGGCACACGCCGACGGCTCCGTCCGGGGTATCGACTGGCGCACGGTGGCGCTCATCGTCGGCAGTGCCGTCACCTTCGCGCTGCTTCTGGCGCGCTGGCCGGAGACCCAGGATCGGGTGGTCCTGGGGCTCTACCTGGGTGCCCTCATGGTCCTCGCGGCGATCGACCTGGACCAGAAGCTGCTGCCCGATGTCATCACGCTGCCGCTCATCCCGTTCGCTCTGCTGGCGGTGATCCTGGGCCTGGACCCGCTGCTGGCCGGCAAGGACCTGGCCCTCGGCAGTGCCCTCGCCGCAGGCATCGGGGCGCCCATCGTGCTGCTCATCACCGACCGGCTGTTCGGTGGTGCCCTGGGCATGGGCGACATCAAACTCTCGGTCAGCCTGGGCCTGATGCTGGGCGTGTCGCGACTGCTGGCCGGGTTCCTGGTCGCGTCCATCCTGGGCGCCGTGCTCCTGCTGTTGCTCATCGCGCTGCGCCGGCTGAGCCTCAAGTCGGCGATCCCGTTCGGGCCCATCCTGATCGCAGCCGGGGTCATCGGGGCACTCCTGCCGTAGGCGTGGCTCCCACACGGCCAGGTTTCCGTGGGCCGCGTCTCCGCGGCGCCGCGGTCGCGCCGCCGCGCCGCCGCGGAGCGCGTTCGTGCGTTCGCGCCATGCCGTCGCGCCGTCGGTGCCCGGGTGGGTTTCGGACCCCTTGGCCCGCCGATCGACCACCCGGTGGTCGATGCGTCGGTCGAATGCGTCGGATGCCCGACCTTGACCGACAGGCCGGTCGCCAGGCGCACATTCGTTGGCTGGAGTCGTGATTCAAGGGCCTCGGTGGGCCGCCAACCAACGTATCGATCACCCGGTGATCAAGGCCGGGCTGACGCGCTGGCCCGCCAACCAACGTATCGATCACCCGGTGATCAGGGCCGGGCTGACGCGCTGCCACAGCTTGGCCTGACGCGCGGCCACGACGGGCTACGCCTGGCGCGCCGTCGAGCCACGACCCGGCCACACGGTCCCCTGCGCGGCCATTCGGGCTACCCCCGGCCCAGTACGAAGTGGTGCGTGCTTGCCACATCCAGCGTAAGGGCATATGCTCCCTTGGACTCGCACCATTCTGGCCGCCGTGCCCCAAAGCCGGAGATGGTGCATCGCAGATCGAGGGAGTAGCCTGCGAGTGGTGCGACCGTGACGTGGTTCGGGCTGTCCGCGGTATCCGCGACAAGCCGCCACATCCTCCAGAAGGCTCTCCGGGGCGCGATCCTGCTCGTGGTCGCCCTGTCCCTGCTCGGTCTTCCAACGACCTCGTCGCCCGCCCACGCTGACTCCCTGTCCGACCGCATCGCGGCAGCCCGCGCCCGCCAGTCGGCATTGCGCCAGGACATCGACCAGCAGAACCGGCTGCTGGGCAACCTCCAGAGCGACGCGGCGCAGGCACGCAGTGTTCTCACCAAGACCGGCAACCAGCTCGAAGGCATCAACGTCGACCAGGCGCAGGTGCGCAAGGAGATCCAGCAGGCGACCGCGGCGCTGGCCAAGGTCCAGGCCCGTCGCCAGGCCCTCCAGGATCAGCTGGGCCAGCTGGACCAGACGCTCGACCTCCTGGAGCAGGAGATCCAGCAGGGCGCCGATGAGCTGGACCAGCGCCGCGCGGCGCTCGGGGCGCGCCTCGCGGATGCGTATCGCAGCCAGAACACCAGCCTGCTGGAGCAGGTCCTCGACTCCGGTTCGTTCACGGACGTGGTGAGCGATGCCTCCGCGTACCTCGCCTATGGCGACCAGGACGCGCAGATGGCGAAGGACATCGCGGACGACCAGGCATCCCTCGACTCGCTGCGCGCCGTGACCGCCGCGACCCGATATCGCACGGACCAGCTACGTCGCGCCAAGGAGGACGCCGCGGCGGACCTGCGCTCCCAGAAGGCGACCCTGGCCGACGCCAAGGCCCGGCTCGCACGCCTGGAAGCCAAGACACAGGCCATCCAGAAGAAGCAGATGGCCAAGGCGCGCAAGATCGCGGCCAACCAGCGTCAGGCCAAGGCGTTCATCCGTCGGCAGCAGGTTGCCCAGCGCAGGCTGCAGCGCCAGACCGCGGGCCTGCTCGCGGCCGCGAAGCGAGCAGCTGCCAAGCGTGCAGCTGCCAAGCGAGCCGCGAGCCAGAACACCGGCGGCGGCGGAGGCGGAGGCGGCGGCAACGGCATGTTCATGTGGCCAACGTCCGGGGTCGTGACCCAGGAGTACGGCTGCACGGGCTTCTATCTCGAGCCGCCCCGCGGATCGTGCGCCCACTTCCACTCCGGCATCGACATCGCCAACGGATCCGGCACCCCGGTGCGCGCTGCGGCGGCGGGGGTCGTGGCCTTCGCCGGCTGGACGTACGGCGGCAGCCGCGCGATCCTCATCGGTCACAGCGGCAACTTCGCCAGCTTCTATGGCCACCTGTCGCGGAGTGTCGTCCGCTCTGGCCAGCGGGTCAGCAGGGGCCAGATCATCGGCTACATGGGCAATACCGGCAACTCCACCGGACCCCACCTGCACTTCGAGATCCAGCGCGGCACGACCCCGGTCAACCCGCGCTCGTACACCTGAGCCACGCACGCGTGACGAGCCACGCGACAGCCTCCTCGCGTTGTAGGATCGTGGCGTGAAGCACGTGACCGCGATCGTCCTCGCTGGCGGTGAGGGCGAGCGCCTCTCGATCCTGTCGGGTGTGCGCGCCAAGCCCGCGGTGCCGTTCGCGGGCAAGTACCGGATCATCGACTTCACGCTGTCGAACTGCGTCAACTCGGACATCAACGATGTCGTGGTGCTGACCCAGTACAACCCACGCTCGCTCAACGACCACATCGGTGCCGGGCGACCCTGGGACCTGGACCGGTCGACCGGCGGCGTGCGCATGATGCAGCCGTACATCGCCCGCAGCCGGCCTGCCGAGTGGTACCGCGGCACGGCCGATGCCGTGCTCCAGAACATCCAGACCATCCGCGACTCACCCGCGGATCCGGTGCTCATCCTGGCCGGTGACCACATCTACAAGATGGACTACGGCCCGTTCATCCAGCAGCACCGCCGCAAGCGTGCGGACGTGACCATCGCGGTCAAGCAGGTGCCTCTGGGCGAGGCGCATCGCTTCGGCATCCTGGCCCTGGACGACAGCGACGCCGTTACAGACTGGCAGGAGAAGCCGAAGCAGCCCAAGAGCGATCTCGCGAGCCTCGGCATCTATGTCTTCTCCAAGCGCGCCATCCTCAAGTGGCTCGCCGAGGACCGCCCGGACTTCGGCGCCAATGTCATCCCTGCCATGCTGGCCGGTGGTGCACGCGTCTTTGGCTATCGCTTCGATGGCTACTGGCAGGACGTGGGCACCGTGGATAGCTACTGGCGCGCCCAGATGGAACTGCTGGACGACCACCCGCAGCTGGACCTGTATGACCGATCGTGGGTCATCCACACCCGATCCGAAGAGCGCGCGCCCGCCCGTATCGGGCCCACCGCGAGCGTCCATCGGAGCCTCATCTCCCATGGTTGCCTGATCGCCGGCACGGTCGAGCGTTCCATCCTCTCGCCGGGCGTGCGAGTGGACCCGGGCGCCATCGTCCGCGACAGCGTGATCATGTTCGACTGCCACATCCGGGCCGGTGCCGTCGTGGACCGCGCCATCCTGGACAAGCACGTATCGGTCGGACCCAACTCCGTGGTGGGCATGGGTGATGACTTCACGACCCCCAACAAGATGGAGCCGACGCGCTTGAACACGGGCATCACGCTCGTGGGCAAGGGCGCCAATATCCCCGCTGGCGCCCGCATCGGCCGCAACGTGCGCATCGGCGAGGACGTCCGACCCGCCGACTTCGTCAGCAAGACCGTGCGCAGTGGTGGCAGCGTGGTGCACAAGGAAGCTCGCAAGCCGGTCGCGCGTCGGGTTGCCACAGGGGCGTGACACCCGCCCTTGTCGACACCTGGCTCGCTGAGCTGGGTCTGGCCACGGACGAACGCGCCGAACGGGACGGCATCACCAGCTGGGACCTGTCCCTGGACGGCATGCGCCGCCACGACATCCGGGTCACGGTCATCCTCGACCCCTCGCTCGCGTTGCTGTGCTGGGTGCACTACGCGCCGCCCATCGGCGACTCCTTCCGGGTCTCCTATCGAAAGTTCCTGCGCTGGAACGACGAGCTGCCGTTCGTGAAGTTCTCGATCGCGGAAGACGGCCGACCGATGCTCACCGCAGAGCTGGCGGTCTCGACGTTGGATCGCGACACCTTGGGCATGGCGCTTGCGCGTCTCGTGACGGTGTGTGACTTGCTCCTGGACGAGTCCCTCAAGTGGCTGTTCCCGGGCGCCAAGGCTGCCCCGGTCCCGAAGCGACGCTCGCGGCACGAGGCGTTCCTGGCGCGCTATTCCGAGCAGCTGGGGGAGCTGGTCGCACCCGCTGGCGACACGGACGCGGCCGACACGTCCGAGTGAGGTATGGCGTCCTGCTGCGGGCCGTCAACGTGGGGCGGCACAACCGCGTGCGCATGGACACATTGCGCGCTGCGTTGACCGACACCGGGTTCACGGACGTGCGCAGCACCCTCCAGACGGGCAACCTGTCACTCGATGCGGACACGTCCGAACCGGAGGCCGTGGCGCGGACGGTCGAGACGGTCATGGGCGAGCTCGGACTCGCGCGGCCGGCCGCCATCGTCCGACCGTGGACCGATCTCGTCGGGCTCGCGACGCACCGGCCGTTCGTCGACTACGACACTGCCTCGCACATGCTCACGGTCAGCTTCTGCCGATCGCCCATCCCGGACCCACACACGGAGCCGTGGGAGGAGCGTGGGCTGACGTTCCTGGGCGGCACCTCGTGGGCGTTGTTCGCGGTCATGTCGCGCGGCCTGGTCGGGAGACCCAACGCGAACTCGATCATAGAGCGCCGCTGGGGGATTTCGGCCAGCACGCGGTTCTGGCACGTGGTCACGGACTGGGTCGCCCGCGAGGCCGCCCTCGGCAGCTGAATCGCCGTGGCCGCCACCGCGCGACGACCACGGACACCGAGGGCGCACCGCGCCACCCCGCGCTGTCCACCGGTGCGGCGCTGGTAGACTCGGCGGCGCCGGTTGCCGCCGAGATCAGTAGGGAGTCACGTCGTTCCATGGACCGACCGATCATGCAGCGCCGGTTCCCCGCCGCGAGCATCCTGACCGGCGACTCGGCTGACGTGTACTTTGCGCGGGCCGATGAGATCCTTGCCGGCGAGGGCCTGGACCCGGTCGTGGTCATGGAAGTGTTCACCCGCCAGACGGGCGTCCTGTGCGGCGTCGACGAAGCCAAGATCCTGCTGGCGCACGTGCTGGCGGATGCGCCCGCGTCGGATCGGGTGCTGGTCGAGGCGCTCGACGACGGCGACATCTTCAGCCCCCGGGAGGTGGTGCTCCGGATCCGGGCGCGATACCGGCGGTTCGGGCTGTACGAGACGGCCATCCTGGGCATGCTCAGCCAGTCAACCGGCTGGGCGAGCGCGGCACGTGCGTGCGTGGAGGCGGCCGCACCGGAGCCGGTGATCAGCTTTGGGGCCCGACACGTGCATCCGGCCATCACGGACACGCTCGACTATGCCGCCATCGTCGGCGGCTGCGTCGGCGCGTCGACGCCTGCGGGCGCTCGGCTGGCCGGGCTCGCACCGACCGGCACCATGCCCCACTCACTGGTGCTCATCTTTGGCGACACGGTGCGGGCGGCGGAAGCGTTCGACCGGCACCTTTCGGCGGACGTGCCCCGCATCGTGCTCATCGACACCTTCAAGGACGAAGCGGAGGAGGCGCTCCGGGTCGCCCATGCGCTTGGTGACCGGCTGTACGGCATCCGCCTGGACACACCCTCGGAGCGTGGCCGCGTGACGCCGGACCTGGTCCTGGAGGTCCGGGCTCGACTCGACCAGGCCGGCTTCGACCACGTGCGCATCATCGTGAGCGGTGGCCTGGACCCCGAGCGGATCGGCATCTTCAAGGCGGCCGGCGCCCGTGTGGACTCCTACGCGGTGGGCTCGTACATCAGTGGCGCCACACCCATCGACTTCACGGGTGACCTGAAGCAGATCGACGGCCAGCCCATCGCCAAGCGTGGGCGGATCCCGGGCCTGACCGCGAGCCCTCGACTGTGCGAGGTCGACCTGCGGTCCTGGCGGGTACCAGCCCCGACCTGACGCAAGCGCGTCGGGCTGCGACAGCCGCGCCGACCAGCGGTCGCCGGAGCGGCCGAGTACCCCTCAGTCGAGCGTCAGCTCTCCCGTCGTGACCATCCGGTCCAGCCACAGCAACGCGAGGATCGACTTGGCGTCCCGGACCTCGCCGCACAGAGCGCGACCCACGGCATCCCGCCACGGCACCCGTTCCAGGGACAGTCGCTCGTCCACATCGGGGCCGGCGTATCCCTCGATGGGGGAGAGGTCCGTGGCCAGGTACAGGTACATGTACTCGGTCGCGAAGCCGGGTGCCGTCCAGAACCTGCACAGCAGTCGCCACGCGGCGGCGCTGTAGCCGGTCTCCTCACCCAGCTCCCGGACCGACGCGAGTGCCGGCTCTTCGGTGGTCCCCGCCGTATCGCGTTCCAGGGTACCCGCGGGGATCTCCAGCAACACCAGTCCTGCTGGCGTCCGGTACTGATGGACCATGAGCACGCAGCCCGCGTCCAGGGCCAGGATCGCGACGGCTCCCGGGTGCTCCACGATATCCCGGGTGTGCACGCCACCGTCCGCGTCCTGGATGGTATCGACGCGTACGGTGAGGTAGCGTCCGGTGTGGATGACGCGTGAACCGATGGTCGTCTCGAGCAGCCGTGGATCGTCCATAGCGCCGAGGATACGGCTGCCGACACCAGAGCGTCAGACGCCGAGCTGACGCCACTTCCAGCCATCAGGACCGATCGGTCCTGGTACTGATCGGGGATGGAGGGCGCACGGCAGCGTCCCCATAGTCAGCGGCGTCGGAGTGCTCCGACCGGACCCACCCGCAGCCCGCGGGGTCGTCGTCGACAGTCCGCCCAACTGACTGCAACGATCGGAGATCCATCACATGAACCGCACCGCATCCCTCGCCCTTCGCCTGGCCAGCCTGGCCGCCTTCGCACTCGTGCTGGCGGCGCCGTTCCGCTGGTAGTGACCTCAGAACGCTGACCGGGGCCTCGGCGGCAGTCGATCGCAGCCGCTGCCGCCGCGAACCCCTATCCCAGTCACTCTCGGCGCGCCACCTGCTGGCGCGCCGTTCGTGTACTCCGTTGACCTGCACCATGTTGGAGCGTCCCCGTGTCCTGCGATCCCGCTCCCCGGTCTGACGCCTGATGCTGCTGCTGTACGCCATCGCCATCGGCCTGCTGGTCGGCCGCGCCGCCGGTGGACAAGTCGCTGCCCTGGCTGAGCTGCGCATCCGCTGGTGGGGCATGGCCCTTGGTGGCCTCTGCTTCCAGCTGCTGTTGTTCGGTCCCGTGCTGGCCCATCGGGTTGGTGATGCCGGGCCGGTGCTGTATGTCGCGTCGAGCGCGCTGGTGTTCCTGGCGATGCTCCGGAACCTTGACCTGCCTGGCTTCCCGGTGCTCGCCGTGGGTGCCGCCCTGAACATGCTGGTCATCGTGGCCAATGGTGGCTTCATGCCCTCGTCACCCGACGCATGGGCGCTCCTCAACGGCACCGCGGCACTGCCTGTGCGGGACATGACCAACTCGGCGCTCATCCACGCCGGCACCGCGCTGCCGTTCCTGGGTGACGTGTTCGTGCTGCCCAGGCCTATCCCCTTGGCCAACGTGTTCTCGGTGGGTGACGTGCTCATCGGCGTGGGAGCGGCATGGTGCGTCATCCGGTCCATGGTCGTGCCTGCCGCGTCGCGTTGGCGATCGGGGCCGATCGACGGCCCGCTCGTGGTGCGGTGAGCGACCAGCACCTCGTTCGTCTGCTGGGGGAGGTCGGTGGTGCGGTCGGCGCAGATCGGGGCGCCGGCCTCTTCGTGGCGGATGCCGAGGGGACGCTGCAGCTGATCGCATTCGCGCCGGGAGCGGCCAGCGCCGAACGTTCGGTCTCCTGGCTCAGCCGATTCCTGGGCCGTGGCCCAAGGACAGCCCGGGCCGGCGTCCGCGACCCTGGGCCGAACGGCGTGCCGATCGTCCCCGATGATCCCGCGACGCAACTGCTGGTCGTGGTGCCCGACGGCCGCTTGGGGATCCTGGCCCTGGGGCGAGAGCGGAATGATCCCTTCAGCTCGGACGATCGCGCACTTGCCCGGCTGTACGCCCGTCAGATCGCGGCGCTGCTCTCCGGCCGGGTCGACGCCCCGGGGGCCCCGGCGCCCGGATCGACCTGGAGCCGGCAGCTCCAGGCGGTCCAGTCCATCGCCGCGCAGCTGACGCGCCTGTCGACCGTGGCCGAGATCGGCGCCGCCATCTGCAGCGAGACCAGCCAGGTCGTGCCCTATGACAACGCCCGTGTCTATGTGCTCGCCCCGGACGGCCAGACGCTGGATGCGGTCGCGTTCAGTCATCACGCCAAGGAGTACGAGGGCGAGACGGCGGACAGTCTCCGGTTGCGGGTCGGCGAGGGCATCACGGGCTGGGTCGTGGCTCAGGGCCAGGGTGTCATCGTGCCCGATGCATCGCGCCACTCGATGGCCGTGCCGGTGCCCGAGACGCCGCTCATCGAGGAGACGATGCTCGTCGTGCCGCTGCACTATGAAGGTGCGGCCCGCGGCGCCATCGCGCTCTCGCGCATCGGTCCCCGGAGCTTCGCGGACGACGACCTGCGCCTGGTCCAGGTGCTTGCCGATCAGGCTGCGGTCGCGTTCGAGAACGCGCGCTCGCTGGCCAGCCGGGACCGGCTGGTCCAGGAGCTCGAGGCACTGCTGGAGATCAGCCGCGCTGGTGCGACCGAGCCCGACGAGGCCGCGCTCGCGGGCCTGGTCGCGGACACCCTGGTGCGCACGTCCGGCGCGGACGCGTGCGTCGTGTCACGTTGGGATGAGGACAACGCGGCGCTGGAGATGCTCGGCTGGAAGGGCCATCTCGACTGCGGGCAGTCCGGCCTGCGGGGCGACCTGACCCGGTTCCCGCTCACCCGCAAGGTGCTCCTGGATGGCAGGCCGCAGCTGGTCCGCAGCGACGGCAGCCGGGCGTCCGGCGAGACGGCCATGCTCAAGCAAACGGGTGCGCGGCAGCTGCTGTTACTGCCGTTGACGGCCGCCGGTCGCACCATCGGGCTGTTGGAGTTGTACCTCGCCACCGACGAACGGACGTTCACGGAGGAGGAGACGGCGGTCTACCGGTCGCTGGCCGGGCAGGCGGCCGTGGCACTCCAGAACGTGCAGCTGTTGCGCCGCTTGCGGGCAGCGGCGGACGTGGACCAGGTCACGGGTGTCAACAATCACCGCTATCTCCAGGAGCGGCTGACCCAGGAGGTCGCTCGCAGCGCCCGTTCGCGCTCACCGCTGAGTGTCCTGATGATCGACCTGGACGGCTTCAAGGCCATCAACGACATCCACGGCCATGCGGATGGCGACCGGGTGCTCCGCAACGTGGCCGCCGGGCTGCGGCTCGCGGTGCGTGCCAACGACATCGTCGCGCGCTATGGCGGCGATGAATTCGTGGTGCTCATGCCCGATACGGATCTGGCAGCCGCCCAGCTGGTCGCGGAACGGGTCGTGGCGGGCGTCAGGGGTCAGCGGCACCAGCTCGCCGATGGCTCGGAGGGCACCGTCGCGTGCAGCGCGGGCCTGGCGCTCTACCCCGATGACGGCCGGACGGCCACCAGGCTGCTGCGCGCCGCGGACGCGGCGATGTACAAGGTGAAGCGGGCTGGTGGTGACTCGGTCACCCGAAACGTGGCGACCCCGCCAGAGGCCGCCCTCGCTGGCTGATGTCGTCGTTCCCGGGGTTTGTGAGACAGCCTCAGGGTGCGTCTGGCGGTGCGTCTGGCGGTGCGTCGGGCGGTGCGTCGGACTGGGCTGGGCTGAGCTGCGCTGAGCTCGGCTGGGCCGGGGCCGCGTCGTCCGCCGGGTGATCGATCACCCCATGATCGATGCGACGGTCAGGGGCTCGTACGACTACCCGGGACGCCAGTCCAGCCGACAGATGTGCACCGGGTGACCGGCCTGTCGGTCAAACCGGGTTCCGTGCGGCTGCCGACCAACGTACCGGTCACCGGGTGCACGAGCGCCGGGTGACGGCAGGTCGTGGGGTGGCGCACTGGCCTCCCCACACAGGACCGCAGCGTGTACGGATCACCGATCGCGGTCGATGAGGGCGGCCATGGCGTGGTCCTGCCTCGCAGTGACCCGTCGAGGGTGCGGCCACGGACGTGTCACCAACCCTGGGCCCGCAGGGTCACCTCTGCCGGCATATCCACGAGAGCGCCGCCCCCGCGTTCCGGCGCGGCCGGAGATGGCGGCTACTGCCGGTCCTGATCCGCCAGCTGACGCTCGACCTCCGACTGGATCTGGTTGTCACGGCGCGTTCGGCGACGTCGGACAAGGAACCAGCCGATGACGATGGGCCAGAAGAACGACGCGATCGCGCCGATGATCGCGGCGACCGCATACGCCTGCGTGGCATCACCCATGAAGCGCCAGGAGTTGTCCGGCCCGTCGAAGATGAGCAGCAACAGGAAGGTCACGAGCGCTCCCACGCAGACGCCGATGAGCCGCTGAAGCATCCCTGGTCCTCCTTGATGGCCGTAGACCCGCAGTGTAGACCGCTCTGGTACCTCGCTCGCATCATCCGACGCGGGATGACGCGGGGCTAGCGGAAGACCACGGTGCGGTTGCCCTGGACCAGGACCCGATCCTCCAGGTGCCAGCGGACCGCCCGCGCCAGCACGGTCCGCTCGATGTCACGGCCGCGCCGCACAAGGTCCTCCACGGAGTCCCGATGGGAGGCGCGGGTCACGTCCTGGTCGATGATGGGCCCGTCGTCCAGGACCGTGGTCACGTAATGCGCCGTGGCACCGATGAGCTTGACGCCCCGTTCGTGTGCCTGGTGGTAGGGCCGAGCGCCAACGAACGCGGGCAGGAACGAGTGGTGGATGTTGATGGCCCGACGCTGCCATCGCTCCACGAACGACGGCGACAGGATGCGCATGTACCGGGCAAGGACGATGAGGTCCACACCCGCCGCGACCAGCAGCCGCTGGAGCGTCTCCTCGGCAAGGGCCACGGTCCCGGCAGTGACGGGCACGAGGTGGAAGGCCACCCCGAACTGGGCCGCCACGGGCGCCAGCGTCTCGTGGTTGCTGATGATCACCCGGATGTCGCAGGGCAGCTCGCCGGAACGATGCCGGACCAGCAGGTCGTACAGGCAGTGGTCCTCGCGCGAGACGAGGATGGCCACCTTGCGCAGGTCACCCCGGTCACGCATCGACCAGTCGAGGCCGAGTCGCTCACCCAGGGCATCCATGGCCGTCGTCAGGTCTGCCACGCCGTCCGCGGCGATCTCGAACCGGATGCGCTGGAAGAACATGCCGGTGCCCACGTCGTCGTGCTGGTCCGCCTCCAGGATGTTCGCGTCGTGCTCGTAGAGCGTGCCGGCGACACCCGCGACCAGTCCCGGCTTGTCCGGCGCGCTGATGAGCAGCGTCAGGACACGGTCCCGGGACGGGGGCTGGCTGCCGGTCAAGGGTTGCTGCATGGCGACCGGGAGCATACCGGTCAACGACATGGGTCGGTCGAGGCTACGACTCGAGGTAGCGATCGAAGCCCGGCGTCCAGATCATCTCGTCCTGTGTGGTGATGGCACAGCCGGCGTAGTCCGGGACGCCATCGAGCCAAGCGACACCGTCAGGGCCCATCGCGAATGCAGCCGTCGCATAGGCATCCGCGAGCCCCAGTTCGGGGCCGATGACGGTCACGCTCAGGAGACCGGTCGGTGGTGTCCCGACGCGCGGATCGGTGATGTGCTGGCCGCGCTCGTAGGTACCCGACGTGGCGACCGCGAGGTCGGTACCGCTCACGACCCCTGCGACTCGGTCGCGGATGGCCGGATGCTGGATGCCCACGCGCCACGACCGTCCCGGCTCCGGATGCCCCCGGACGACCACGTCACCACCCGCGTTGACGCTGAAGTCGGTCGACCCGGCAGCCTCCAGTAACGTCACGGCCCGGTCCACCGACCAGCCCTTGACCAGCCCGGTGGGATCAGGCTGGCCATCGGGCCGGTGGTGTCGGATGTCGAAGGCGCCGCCGCTGATGATGCGCACTTGCTCGCAGGTGGCCAATACCTGGAGGAGGTCGTCGCTGAGTCGCGCCTCGTCGATCTCGCCGCGCCCATAGCGCGAGACCTCGCTGTCGGGCTTCCAGGCGCTGAACCGCGCGTCTACCTCGTGGAACCAGTCGAACACGCACGCCACCAGGTCGTCGGAGCGCCGGTCGTCCCGGATGTCGAGCGTGACCACGGTGCCCATCACGTGGAGCACATCGGGCCGGTGACCGACGAGCACGCTCATCTCACATTGTTCAGCGCGGACTGGACCGACTTTGCGTAGCCCATGCTGGTGTACGTGGCACCCGAGATGATGTCGATGTTCGCGCTCTGCGCCCGGAGCACCATCCTGCGCAGATATGGCGCGACGTAGTCGCTGATCTCGGCGGAGTACTGGCGGTCGTTCGGCAGCTGAAGTGCCTGCACGTCCGTGATGCTGCCGTCGGTGATGGTCAGCTCGACCTGGACGATGCCGTAGTGGGTGCTCACGGCCCTGCCGTCCACCACCTGGGTGCTGCTGGTGGGCGCAGGGGTCGGGGTCGGGGTCGGGGTCGGGGTCGGGGTCGGCTCAGGCGTGGCCGCCAGCGTCGATGTGGGCGTCGGGGTCCCGGCGCTGCCGTCGGTCGTCGGCGCCGCGGTGGGTGTTGGTCGCTTGGTCGGGGTCGCGGTCGGCTTGGGCCCGACGGCGATACCGACGAGGCGCGGCGCATCGGTCGCGACCGGATCGCCCGTGCCCAGGCCGCCCAGGTCGACACCCGTCAGGGAGAGCGTCTCGGGCGTCCGGAAGCTGAGCAACAGGGCAAGGCCGGCGGTGGTGCCGATGACCGCGGCTGCACCCCGTCGGGGGATGCGGCTCGGCGTGCTGGTCGGGCGGACGGGTCTAGGAGAAGCGTTCGGCATGGATCTGCCCTCGTGGGACGCGCAGGGTTCGGAGGCTGTCGGCGACGTGGTCCATGAAGGCGCCGGACCCGCAGTAGAAGACGTCGCGTTCGTGGATATCCGGCACCAGGTACTGCAGCCACTGGGCATCGAGCGGGTCCACAGGCATCTCGGGCGAGCCCCGACGACCGACCAGGAACCGCACGACCGTCCCTGGTACGTGACCCAGGGCCTCGAGCTCCTGGCCGAACACCACATCGTCCCAGCTGCTTGCGCGGTATAGCAGCGTCATGTCCCGCTGCATCGGGCGCCGCTCCTCGATCATGGCCCGCAGCGGCGTGATGCCGATGCCGCCTGCGATGAACAGCGCCTTGGTGCCCCGCATCCGCTCCCGCGTGAAGGCACCATAGGGGCCTTCCGCGAACACACGTGTGCCGGGTAGCAGGCTCGCGAGACGACTGGTGTCGTCGCCCAGGGCCTTCACGGTCAACCGAAGGCTGCTGCCATTGGGAGCCGCCGAGATGGAGAACGGATGGTGGCGCCACCAGCCGCCGCCGGACAGGAAGCGGACCTGGAAGTACTGACCGGCCCGGATGGCGATGCGGTCCATGTGTCGCCCGGTGAGATGGATGGACACCACGCCAGGGCCTTCCTGGACGACCTGGTCGACGCGCAATCGGTGGCGCAGCGAGAAGAGCATCGGCTGGCCGACCCGGAAGATGAGCACCAGGGCGATGGCCACGAGGTACAGGCCCACCCAGTAGCCAACGGCGACCTGGTCGTCCACGAAGTCGGTGCCGACCACGATCTCGTGCAGGAAGGCGAGCGCGATGGCCAGGTAGGCATACAGGTGGATGCCGAACCAGGTCTCGTACGACAGCCGTCGTCGAGCGGCCCGGATGGAGCTGACCGCTACCGCGATGAGCAGCACCAGGCCGACCGTGGCCATGAGCACCCACGGGTAGTCGAACAGCAGAGCCCCGATCTCTGCGATCACGCCGCGGCCATTTCCAAGGCCGAAGCCGACGGTGGTGAACAGCGCGTGCGCGAGCAGCAGCCAGAGGCAGGCGAACCCCGCCCACCGATGCCAGACCCCGAGTCGGTCAGCGCCGACCACCTGGTCCAGCCACGGACTGCGGGACATGAGGACCAGCTGGACGAGGGCGATATAGGTGCCCACGAGCGCCGTCACCTGGCCCAGGCCCGTGAAGATGCCCGCCGCGGTGTCGAACTGGGCCAGACCGCCGTGCCGCCACCACATGCCGACCACGAGCGCGGCATTGACGAAGAGCACCACCAGGATGTCCCGGGGCGTGATGGTCCAGGCGCGCGGGACGGCCAGCTGGCGCTTGCGTCCTGCGATGCGATCGAGCTGTCCCTGGGTAGCCATGTGATCGACTATGCGTCGCGAACCTGAGAGATCCATGTGACCGGGATGTGTGTCCTGTCAGTGACCTACGGCTGTCGTAGGCTCTGGCGGCATGACCCAACGACCCACTGGCTGGCGGTATCTCGAGCTGTCCTACCTATCGGCGGACCGATCGGACATCCGACTGGACGGCATCCCGACCACCGATGGCGCCTCGATCACCTCGCTCATGGCCAGGCTGGGCCACGATGGCTGGGAGCTCGTCGAGTCGGGCCCGGGAAAGGATCTGGCGCCGGGTACGGGCATCCGCCAGGTCCTGTGGTTCAAGCAGCCTGACGGGATCGGGCGACAGCCGGATGCCCCGGAAGCGGTCCCGCCGAAAGCTGCCGCGACCTGGTCGACGGTCGTGCTGGTGGCCATCGGCCCCAGCCGTATCGACCCGCATCGCCGGGCGCAGCTCATCAGCGCCATCACCGAGCTCACCGGCCACAGCGGCTGGCGTGCTGCACGCGTCGTGGACAAGGCGCCGCGTGTCGTCGCGGACGGTCTCAGCCCGGCCGAGGCGGATCGGATCCGAGCCGCCCTCGAGGCATTGGGCGCCACCGTCGAGGTCAGCTGATGCAGACCACCGATGACGGGTTGATGCCCGACGCGCCGACGAGCCTCACGGGCAACTGGCGCGCGCCGTTCCGGCGGCCGGGGTACCCCGCGTATGCCGTCTCGTTCGCCGGGTCGTCCT
>JBBQNA010000055.1:0-16008 GCA_038329515.1 Candidatus Limnocylindrales bacterium
ACAGCCCGAAGCACTCCCGGTGGAGCAGCGCGTACAGCGAGTCGGGCTTGACCCGACCCTCGCAGTAGGCCGTGGTCGAACGGAAGATGTCGGGCTGGGTGGGGCTCTGGCCGAGGGTCATGCCCACAGATTCGCAGATCCCGCACCCGCATGCACGTCCATCGCGCACAGATCACCGGTCGGGTGGGCGGCGCGAAAGACACCAGCCTCCTAGGGCCGGTGAAGGGCGTGTTCGCGTGACCGGGTCCGCTGAGCGGGGATTCACGATCTCGGTTCTCAAAGCGGGCGAGTACGACAAAGTCCGCCGCGGCGAGTACGAGGTAACCGGGTACCGTGCGGACGGATCATTGGTGGTTGCGGATACCGAAGTTGAGGGTGTGGTCGTCGTGCCCGGCAGCCAATGGCGCATCTCATCGCATGACGCCACCCAGTACGGGTCTCGAATGCTTGCAGCGTTTCTTCCGGGCAGGCACTTCCCGTTTCCCAAGTCCCTATACGCTGTCGAGGACGCGCTCCGCTTCTTCGTCGCTGACAAGCCGAACGCAGTCATTCTGGACTTCTTTGCCGGCTCGGGAACGACGGCGCATGCGGTCGCACGGCTGAACCACCAGGACGGTGGTCGACGCCAGTCGATCCTGGTCACCAACAACGAGGTCTCAGCGGACGAAGCGAGGGAGCTTCGCGGTCGCGGGCTGCGGCCGGGCGATCCCGAATGGGAAGCCCTCGGCATCTTCGAGCACATCACGCGCCCCATGGTGACCGCGGCCCTCACCGGTCGGACGCCGGAAGGGGTGCCGATCGGCGGCGACTACAAGTTCACGGACGAGTTCCCGATGGCCGACGGCTTTGAGGAGAACGTCGCGTTCCTGGAACTCCGATATCCCGACCCGGATGATGTCGCCCTGGGCGATGCATTCGACGACATCGCGCCACTGCTGTGGCTCCGGGCCGGTGCCCAGGGGCCGGTCGCACAGCGGCTCGACGACGCGGGCCAGCCGGTGCCGTACGTCTGGACCGACAGGTACGGCGTGCTGTTCGACGAGGACCACTGGCGGGGCTTTGTCTCGGCTCGGCCAGCCACGGCACGAGCCGCGTTCATCGTCACGTATTCGCCCACATCGTCCACTGGCGTCGCCGCGGAACTGCCGTCCTCGATGGACACGGTGCGTCTCTACGACACGTACCTCTCGATGTTCCTGCCGGACCGGGCACGGGCCTGATGCGCTACGAGCTGCGCGACTACCAGCGCGATGCTGCCCTGGAGGTCCTCAAGCGTCTCCGTCGAGCGCGACGCGACTGGGCCGAGGAGCGCGGCCTCTCATCGTTCGCCCTCTCCGCCATCACCGGATCGGGCAAGACCGTCATCGCGACGGCCGTCATCGAAGCGCTGCTGTTCGGCTCCGCCGACCTGGACACCGATGCCGATGGCCGGACCACGTTCCTCTGGATCACGGACGACCCGGCCCTCAATCGCCAGACCCGTGGCCGGATGCTTGATGCATCGGAGCTGCTGACGCCGTGGTCGCTGCGCGAGGTGGACGAGTCCTTCCCGGACGCGGACCTGGCGCCCGGTACCGTCTACTTCCTCAACACCCAGAAGTTGTCCCGGACCAGTCGCCTGGCCCAAGGCGGCACGAACCAGCGTGAGGTCTCGTTCTGGGACGTACTCCGGAACACGGTCCAGGGCGGCCGGACCGACCTGGTCATGGTCCTGGACGAGGCGCACAGAGGCATGAAGCGCACCGCCGACCGCCAGACCATCGTCCGCCGGCTCATCCAGGGCGAACTGGGCTCCAATCTGCCGGTCCCGATCGTGTGGGGTATCTCCGCGACCATCGATCGGTTCACGAAGGCGATGGGTGAGGTGACCGACCGGACCGGCTATCCCAACGTCAGCGTGGACATCGAGCGCGTCCGCGCCTCGGGTCTGGTCAAGGACGTCATCGGCCTGGAGCAGCCGGACGAGCATGGCACCTTCTCCACGACGTTGCTGCGCGAGGCCGTCAAGACCACGCTCTCGTTCGAGCAGCGCTGGGCGGCGTACTCCGCGGCGGAGGGCGAACCGGAGGTGCTGCCGGTGCTCGTCATCCAGGTGCCCGACAAGGCGAGCGACGCGAAGCTGACGGAGCTCGTGGGCATCATCGAGGCGGAATGGCCCGGGCTTGGCCCGCGGGCGATCGCGCATGTGCTGGGCGAGCACGAGTCGCTCGCGCTTGGCTCGCGGACCGTGGACTGGGTGTATCCGGAGTCGATCCAGACGGATACGGAGGTCCGCGTCGTCCTGGCCAAGGAGGCGATCTCCACCGGCTGGGACTGCCCCCGGGCGGAGGTCCTGTACTCCGAGCGGCCAGCCAGCGATGCGACACACATCGCCCAGATCATCGGGCGCATGGTCCGTCAACCGCTGGCGCATCGCATCGCGACGGACGACGCCCTGAACTCCGTCATGTGCTACCTGCCGCTGTTCGAACGGAAGGCGCTTGGCGCCATCAAGGATGAGCTGGAGGGCACCGGCGCCGAGAACGGTCAGAACCGCGTCGGTCCTGTCGTGGTGCGCGCGCCGATGCTCTTCGAGCGCAATGCCACCCTGGATGCCGCGGTGTTCGAGTTCGTGGGTTCGCTGCCCAGCGTCCCCACACCCGACCGGACCGCCAGCCCGCTGCGCCGTGCGAGGACGCTCGCGCGGCTGCTCGCGGACGACGAGAGTGGGGCCGCATTGCTGGCGGGCGCGGGCACGGAGTTGACGAAGCGGCTGAACGCCCGACTGGACGGCCTGGCCGCCGAGTTCGCGGAGGTCGTGGAGGACAGCATCCAGGACCTGATGACCGCGGATGTCGTGACCACGATGGTGACCACGATCGGCGTCGATACTGGACAGAGCACCCACCAGGTGGCGACCCACGCCAAGGATGTCGCGCGCGATAGCCAGCGTGTCATCGATTCGGTCCGCGAGGGCGTTGGCAAGTCGTGGTACGCCCACCGCGTCACCGCCGAACCTGGCGCCGACCGCGCCGCGCTGCGAGTGCGCGTGGCGGCACTCCTGCGGGTTCCGGGCATCGTCGATCGGATCGAGGCAACAGCGACCGCCTGGGTCCAGGAGCGACTCGATCAGTTCCGGGTGGAGATCAAGAACACCACCGGTGCCACCCGCGACACGTACCTGCGGGTGCTGGAGCAGACCGCGGCGCCCGAGACAGTGACCATCCACCTGCGCACGAACGAGCGCGCGGCCACAAAGGGTGCGCAGGGCGAGGAATTGCCCAGATTGGCGGGCCATCTGTTCGCAGACCCGGCCGGTCTGTTCGCGGTCCAACTCAACGACTGGGAGCGCACTGTGGTCGCGACGGAGACTGGCAAGCCCTCGTTCGTGGCCTGGTACCGCAACCCGGGCAGCGCGACCCCCGCGTCACTGCGTATCGCATACCCGAACGACGCCGGCGCCTGGGCGTCGCTGCAACCCGACTTCATCGTCATCTCTCGTCGATCGGATGGGTCGCTCGGGGCGTCCATCGTCGATCCGCACGGCGACCACCTCGCCGATGCGCGCGCCAAGCTCCGCGCACTGGCGGACTTCGCCGAGGCACACGCAGATCGGTTCGTGCGCGTCGAGTCCATCGCCAAGGTGTCGGATGGATCGCTGCGTTCGCTCGACTTGACCGAAGGGTCCGTGCGCGACGCGGTGCGCGCCTTCGAGGGTGGCAAGGTGACCACCCTGTATGAGTCACCGACCGCCAAGCCATATCTGTAGGGGGGCGCCGACACGTGCGGGTCTACATCTCGGTCGACATGGAAGGGGTCGCGGGCATCAGCCACGTGGCGCCCACCAACCGCGGCGACCACGGCTACCCGGAAGCGGTCCGACTCATGGATGGCGAGGCCAACGCGGCCATCGCCGGCGCCTTCGATGGCGGCGCCACGGAGGTCGTGGTCAACGACAGCCACGACATGATGTTCAACTTGAGCCCGGAGGTCATCGATCCACGGGCACGGCTGATCCAGGGCAGGAAGCCATACAGCATGGTCCAGGGTGCGGCCGACGGCCGTTTTGATGTGGCGTTGTTCGTGGGCTATCACGCCCGTGGCGGCCATCCGCGGGGCACCATCGCGCACACGTACACCAGTGCCGTGACCCTCAGCACCCTGTCCGGCCGCGCAGTCGGGGAAGCCGGCATCAATGGCATGTACCTGGGTGCCCTGGGCGTGCCCGTGGGCATGGTCGCCGGCGACGATACGTTGGCCGACGAGGTGGAAGAATGGATGCCATGGGCCGAGCGAGTGGTCGTGAAGCGGGGTCTCAGCTGGCAAGCGGCCGACTCGGTGCACCCGACCATCGCCCGGGGACTCATCGAGGCTGGCTCCCGGCGCGCCGTCGAGCGCGCCCGTGCAGGTGAGTTGGAGACGCTCGTGCTGCCGGCTCCCATCAGCGTCGGCGTCGAGTTCCAGCACGCCGGGCAAGCGGACTTCGCGGCGGTCATCCCAGGTTACGCGCGGATGGGCGACCGGGGCGTGCGCTACGAGGCGAGCGACGGCCTCGAGGCGTATCGCGCGTTCGTGGCGGCGGTGCGTATCGCGAGCGTCGCCACCGACTAGGTGTAGTTCCCGACTCGGGCGTCGAGCCGATGCGCCCGGCTCATCTCCACCCCGGCTCGCCCGGGCGCAACCCACCCGGCTCGCCCGGGAGCATGTTCAAGGCGCACTCGGCGCAACCTACCCGGCTCGCCTGGCGGCATGTTCACCCCATGACCGGTACGTTGGTCGGCACCCGATCTGGACCGAGCTTGACCGACAGGCCGGTCACCCGATGCACATCCGTCGGCTGAGGTGGTCTGACGGGTGGTCCAATGAGCTCCTGACCAACGCATCGTGCACGGGGTGATCGATCATCCGGCGGACGGTCTGATCCCGACACCAGCAGCCGCAGACGGTCTGATCCCGACACCTGCCGCGGCAGACGCTCCAGCCCAGCCCAGGCGCCTATCAGCGAGCGGGCGATCGAACGCGGGGGTGGGCCAAGACGCTACTGGGCGTCGACGACGGCCTTGCGCAGAGCCCGGAGGGCGGTACGGGCCATCGGCTCGCCAACGACCTCGTCCAGGATGGACCAGACCTGCTGCGGGGAGAGCAGCGCGCGGTACGGTCGGACTGCGGTCATCGCCTCGTAGCGGTCGGCGAGCGCCAGCACCCGTGCCGCAAGGGCCAGGCGGTCGTCGGCCAGTGCCGGGAACATGCCGTTGCCGTCCAGGCGTTCGTGGTGTGCCACCGTGAGCGGTGCCAGGCCCGCGAAGGCGCGCGACCCAGCGAGCACTGCCGCGCCGGCCCGCGCGTGCTCGTCCACGACCCGTCGCTCCGCCTCGGTGAGCTCGGCGGGCTTCTCGAGGGTGGCGATGGGGACCAACAACTTGCCGATGTCATGGAGCAGGGCAGCGCGTCGCAGGTCGATCTGGAGCCGCGCGTCAAAGCCCAGCTCGATACCCGTGCGCACCGCGAATGCCGCGACGCGTCGGCTATGTCGGCCCATGCGTGGGGTCCGGGTGTCGACGACGTCAGCGAAGGCGACCGCGACCGCATCCAGCGCTTGGTCGTGGGTCCAGCGGATGGTCTCCGGTGGCTCCAGCGCCAACACCCGGTCGAGTTGGAGAGGTTGAGCCAACTCCGCCCAGAGACCCGCGCGGCCCATCCGGAGGACCTCGTCAACGAGTCCCGGGTCAAGGCTACGACCGCGCTCCACGCGCAGCATCCGGTCGATGTCAGTGGCCGCGGGAGTCATCCCGACAGCCGCCACAGCCGCGGCGAGCGCGATGAGGCGTCCATCGCGAGGGATCCGGTCCCCGCGCAGGTGTGCAGGACCTCGGCCATCCCAGCGCTCATCGGCGGTGGCGATGCTCTCCGCGACGTGGCTGGGCAAGCCCAGGGTCGCGATGACCGCATGCGCCCGGAGGGGCCGCGACAGGTGCGCCGGCGTGGTGTCGCGGCGGTATCGCGACAGGCCCGAACGGCGGACACGCGCGGTATCGACGTCCGGGTCGGCCGCCGGTCCGATGGTGCCCACGTCGGACAGGAGCCCCGAGTACAGCAGGCCGGCGCGTCGCTCTTCCGGGAGCCCCAGCTCCCCACCGATGCGGGCGGCGATGTACGCGGTTCGGACAGCGTGGCCCTCGGCTCGGCGCTCCGCGGCATCCAGCAGGACGGACAACGCGGCGAGCACCTCGGACAGCCGCTGGGATGCCGCCTCACGAGGCGCTCGCACTGTCGGGCCGGGAGTGGGCTGGCCAGAGCCCGGAGTGGGCTGGCCGGAGCCCGGAGCGGGCTGGCCAGAGCCGGGAGTGGGCTGGCCGGAGTCAGGCGTGGGCTGGCCAGAGCCCGGAGTGGGCTGGCCGGAGTCAGGCGCCGCGCCGATCATCGGTCTGGGTCCCGTCGTGGGCTGCGTCGCACCGTAGGACATGGTCGCGAACCGCCGGGAGGTGACCGCAGGCAGCGGTACTCCCCGGAGCATGCCGGAGACCTGTTCGGCGCCACCAGGCAGACGCATAGCAGGCATCCGGGAATCAGTGGCGACATGCTCGGCGGCCATGCACCAGATGGTGCCGCCTGTCGACGATCGTGACGCCCATCCGGTGGTCCCGTGTGGTCGGGGGAGTATGGTCCGGGTCGGTCTCAGCGGGTGTAGTCGCCGGCCGGATCGAGTTCCTCGCGGATGAGCCGCAGCTCGTGACCGGTCGGCTCCGGGGTGCTCCGCAGATCGCCCGAGATCGCGATAGGCCAGGCGATGGATGCACGCACCGCGTCCACGGTCGCACCCGGGTGCAGCGAGTCAAGGCGCATCTGCCCGTCGGCGCCGAAGTGATAGATGCCCAGGTCCGTGACCACGACCGACGGCCCGCTTCCCATCCAGCCCTGTTCTCGTCGGATCCTGTCTGCCGCCTCCGCCCCGCCCAGGTTGCCGGGCGATGTCCGGAAGTCGATGTGTTCCACGAACGAGCGCCTGGACTGGCGCATGATCACGAACACGGTGCGCGCGTTGATGGCGATCTCGCACGCGCCGCCGGAGCCCGGGAGTCGCGTCGTGGGGTGGGCGTAGTCACCGATGACCGTGGTGTTGATGTTGCCGAAGCGGTCGATCTGGGCGGCGCCCAGGAAACCGACGTCGACCAGGCCCCGCTGCAGGTAGTAGCCGAACAGCTCCAGCATGGACATCGCGGCCGTGGCGCCGGTGACGATGGTCGGATCGCCGATGGACAGCGGCAACCGCGCCGGTCGAGCGCCGAAGACGCCCGACTCATAGACCAGTTGCAGGTCCGGTGCCACGGTCCGCTGGGCGAGGTTGACCGCGATGTTGGGCAACCCCACGCCCACGAAGCAGACGCGCTGACCGGCCAGCTCGCGCGCTGCCGCCACGATCATCATCTCCGACCGGGAGAAGGCGGCAGGGGGCTCCGACGCGCTCACCGGTATTCGCCGTACTCGACCGAGCCCGATGGCGCCGAGCCTGATGGTCGGATACGATCCCGGACGGCATCGCCCAGGCGCGCCATGTATCCCGCGCGATCGGGGACGCCGTGGACGAACTCATCGAGCCACGCATCCAGGGACGCGGCGTCGCGACTGATGGCGTCCCAATCGACATAGAACCGGTTGTCCCGGTCGTAGAAGCCCTGGACATAGGACGGATGCGCGCCATACCGCTCGACCACCACGGCGTCCACGATGAGTCCGGGTACCACCGTGCGGTTGGGGTCGGCCCGGATGACCGACTCGTCCACGAGCTCCTCGACCACCACGATCACCCGCTCGGCCGCGAATGCGACCTCCTTCTGGCAGCCGGTGAGGCCCCAGATCTGGGTGTTGCCCGCCGCGTCAGCGCGTTGCGCGTGGATGATCGCGACGTCCGGTCGCAGGGGAGGCACGGCGTACACCAGGTCGTCCCCGAACGGGGAACGGATGGGCCGAATGAGCGGATTCGCGACCGGCAGGTCCGTCTCGAAGTAGGAGCGCAGCGGGAAGAAGGGCAGGTTCATGGCGCCAGCGGTGTATCGCCCGACCATGCCGAAGTGGCTGTACTCCTCGAGCTCGAGAGTCGCGGCGTCACCCTCCGTGACCCGCCGGACGGCGTGCAACCCACCGACGCCCGGGTTGCCCAGCCACGAGAAGATGAGCTTGCGCGCGACGCCGGCCCCGATCATCTGGTCATAGATGACGTCCGGGGTCATGCGCGCCAGCGTCAGGTCGCGCTTGTGCTGGCGGATGATCTCGTGGCCGGCCGCGAAACATATGAGGTGCGTGAAGCCTTCGATGGCGATCGTATCGCCGTCATGCACGAGGTCCGCGATCGCGGTGCGCATATCCACGACCTTGGCCGCCGCGTGGTCGCCACCCGTGCCTGTGGCCCTGTCCTCCATCACCGGGCGATCCTACCATCGGCAACGGCCGGGACCGGAGCCCCTATCATCGGACGGCCCGTGCAACCCCTGACGCTCGTCCACGCCGCCCGTCTGCGCCACGGTGCAGCGTGACGGCAGTCATCGCGGGCATCCTGACAGCCCTCATCTGGACCGTCGCCACGCTCTGTTCGGCACGTGCCAGTCGGCGCATCGGTGCCCCGTCGACCGTCGCCGGGGTCGCCATGGTGGGCCTCATCGCGACCGTACCTCTGCTGGCCACCGCGCCTTCCTTCTCCGACTCCGATGCGTCCCAACTGCCCTGGCTCATCGTCGCTGGCGGTGGCAACATCCTCGGCCTGCTCCTGGGCTATGCCGCCCTCAACCGGGGCAAGGTATCCATCGTGGCGCCCATCACGTCCACGGAGGGGGCCATCGCGGCGACCATCGCGATCCTCGCGGGTGAGCCGGTGACCGCGGTGCTGCTCATCTGCCTGTCGCTCGTGGTCACGGGCATCGCACTCACGGCCTACGGACCGGAGGCTGATACCTCCGATCTGGACCCAGGTGCCGCGGCGCGGACCGGCGGACCACTGTTCCTGGCCATGGCCTGCAGCTCCGCGTTGCTGTTCGGCGTCAGCCTCTACGCCGTGGGCCATTCCAGCGGCGTCGTGCCGGCACCCTGGATCGTGGCGTCGGGGCGCATCTTCGGGGTCCTGGTCATCGCGCTGCCGCTGCTCCTGACGCGTCGCTTCCGGATGACCCGGGAGGCGCTGCCGTTCGTCATCGTGTGCGGTCTGGCGGAGGTCCTCGGGTTCCTCGCCATCACGTGGGGCAGCCAGGACTCCATCGCCATCACGGCTGTGCTGGCCTCGCAGTTCGCGGTGCTGACGGTGATCGTCTCGAAGTTCCTGGGCGAACGCGTGGAGCGACACCAGCTGGCAGGTGCCGTGATCGCCGGTGTCGGGGTGGGCGCCGTGACCCTGCTCCGGATCTGACGGGTGTCGGGGTGGGCGCCGTGACGCGGCTCCGGCTCTGACGGGTGACACGGGAACGCCGGGACCCACCCCGGCGAGTCCCGGCGCGACCCGCGAGAGGAGGATCTGCGTGAAGAGGCGAGCCGCTGCGCTTCCTGGACCGCGTCATGAGCATGGTCCCCATCGCGCAGGATGAGGGTCGCGATGGCCCGAAACGGTTCTCTGGCCGGTCCCTCAGGATCCGATCGGTTCCCACCCGAAGGGCATTGGGACCACCGAGACCTGCGGGTGGCCGGTCAAGGCCCAGGACTCGGGTCGCCCGTGTGCGAGATTCCCGGTCGGAGGGAAACGCGTCGCCGAACCGACGCGATGGTGGTCCTTGTGACCGCGCCGCGGGAATGCGTTCCCGGATCGCGGGGTGACAGTCCGTCGTCGGTCGTAATGCCCGCTGGGCGGGATTCGCGTGGATGAGCCGCCCTCAGCTCACCGCCGCCCTCAGCTCACCGCCGCCCTCAGCTCACCGCCGCCCTCAGCTCGCCGCCGCCACGGCCTCCGCGAAGATGCGCACGGCCGTGTCGACCTCGTCCCCTGTGACGATGAGCGGCGGCGACATCCGGACGCACGACTTGCCCGCCTGGAGCACCAGCAGGCCGCGCTCGAAGCAGCCCCACTCCACCCGCTCGGCACGCTCAGGGGTGTCGAACTCGATGCCGATCATGAGGCCGATACCCCGGACATCGGTGATGATCGCGGGATACCGGTCCTGGAGTCCCCCGAGCGCCCTGAGGGCGCGGTCACCCTGGACCGCCGCATTGTCCATGAGCCCATCTTGCAGCAGGTCGATTGTCGCGAGCGCCGCAGCGCAGGCAACGGGGTTGCCGCCGTAGGTCGAGCCGTGGGAACCGGGGCCCCATGCCTCGAGCAGCTCGGCACGCGCGATCATGCCCGCTATGGGCATGCCCGAGCCGATGCCCTTGGCCGTCAGCAGGATGTCCGGCTCGACGCCCTCGTGCTCGATCGCCCACATCCGGCCCGATCGACCGGCGCCCGACTGGATCTCGTCGGCGATGAGCACGATGCCGTGCTCGTCGCAGATCCGGCGGAGACCGGCCAGGAACCCGGGCTCCGGCACGATGTAACCGCCCTCACCCTGGATGGGCTCCACGATGATGGCCGCGACCTCGCTGGCTGGCACCAGGCGCTCGAACAGCACCTCATCGAACCAGCGCAGGTCCTCGACGCGCCCGAACGGCGCGTGATAGACACCCGGCAGCAGCGGACCGAAGCCCGCGTGGTACTTGGCCTTGGATGCCGTGAGGCTGACAGCGCCGTACGTTCGGCCGTGGAAGGCCCCCAGGAAAGCCACCAGGTAGGGCCGATGGGTGGCGTACCGGGCGAGCTTGATGGACGCCTCCACCACTTCTGCCCCGGAGTTGCCGAGGTAGGCCCGCACGCGGCCGGACATCGGCGCGATGCCTGCCAGCCGGTCACACAGCTCGGCATAGATGGGCAGGAAGAAATCCGAGGCGCTGTAGTGGATGAGCTCGCCCGCCTGCTGGCGGATCGCCTCCACCACCGCGGGATGGCCGTGACCCGTGGAGTTGACCGCGATGCCCGCGGAGAAGTCCAGGAACCGGTTGCCATCGATGTCCTCGATGACGCAGCCCTCGCCTCGCACGGGCACGAGGGGGTAGGCCCGGGGCAGGCTGGGGGAGGTGACCCGCTGGTCGAACTCGACGTGGGCGCGGGCCTTGGGGCCGGGGATCTCCGTGACGAGCACGGGCGCGCTGGCGATGCCGGTCGCGCCGGCGATACCGGGCGCGCTGGTCTGGTTCTGTTCCATCAGGGTCACGGGCGTCCTCGGGAGTGCATACGATCTATGCAGGCTGGATACCGGTAGAGTCTATCGGATGTGGCCCGGTCCCACGGCACAGCTGGCTCCCCTGGCCATCCTGGCGCTGCTCGTCGCATTCCCGGTCGCGCTCGTGTGGCATGCGCGCCGGGGGCACATGCTGCTCGCGGCCCGGCTGGCCAGCGCGGACGCGCTGCTGGTCGCGTCGGTGCTTGTCATCCTGCGTGCCACGCTGCCGTCCACGGAACCCAGCAGCGGGCTGGGCTCCTGGACCTGGATGCCCTTCGAGGACCTGATCCGCGCGTGGCCCATCGACTGGGCGCGGCACGTGATCCTGGGACAGATGGCCGCCAACGTGCTGCTGTTCGTACCGTTCGGACTGGCCCTCACGCTGCGCGGCTGGCGGGTGCCACTGTGGCGTGTGGCCATCGTGTCGGTGGCCTACTCCATCGGCATCGAGTTGACCCAGGGAGTCGCGGGGAACGGCCGCTCGGCGGACATCACGGACGTGCTCATGAACACGCTGGGTGGCGTATGCGGCTGGGCCGTCGGCCGGGCGCTGCTGATGCTGCTGGCATGGATCACGCGTCGGGCCCGGCCCGGACGCCACCCGCGATAGCTGATGCCGGGTACGGCTCACCGGGCCATCGCCGGAGCTCGTGGGCGCCGTGGATCAGCCGAGAGTGGCCCGGAACTGGGTTCTCTCCTCCGGGTTCCCATCGGGTGAGCACAACGACGACTCAGCCGGGCCTGGGCGCCAGCAACGGTGACCTCGTTAGTCAGATCTACCACCCGACGGGAATCGAGCGGGCTGCTCTGGCAGATTCGCTCGGGATCGGCCCGTTCAGCGGCATCTTGGAGCGTTCCTTGGCCGGATCGACCACCCGACGGGAATCGAACGGCGCGACGAGCGGCGCGACGACTGAGGCGGACCCTCAGCCGCGACGAGCGGCGCGACGACTGAGGCGGACCCTCAGCCGCGCGTGACCCGGATGGGGATCCGGATGGTGCGTCGGACCTCACCGTCCGTGGCGCGCAGGATCACGCTCCGCAGACCGGTGGCCGCGGAGTCCCGGACACGGATGGTCACCCGCGAGCCGTCGATGACGACGCTGACGCCCGCCGGGACACTGGCCGTGCCGATGGTGATCCTGGCCGTGTGCCCGCGTTGCCGGTGGGCCCGCAGTGAGACACGCACCACGGTGCCGCGTGCCACGGATCGACGCCACACTCGGTCGTACTCGAACGTTGGCGGTGCCTTGAGCCGACGCGCATCCACCAGCGGTTCATGGAACCGATCGGGGTCGGAGGCCACCCGCCACCTGCGACTACCGGCATGGATGAGCGCCTGGCGCACCTGGTTGGGCTGTGCAGCCGGATAGCGCTTGCGATATCGGAGCGCCACGCCCAGCACCATCGGCGCCGCGAACGACGTCCCCGACACCCGTGCGTAGGACTTGCCGGAATAGGCCACCCAGATGCACTTGCCAGGCGCGATGAGGTCGACGCCCTTGCCGAACGAGGAGAACGAGGCGAAGCGGTCGTCGCGCTCGCGGGCAGCGCCCGCGGCACATGCCTGTGCCTGCCGTCCGCGACCACCCGGTCGACCATCGAAGTCGGCGAGCGCCGACACCGTGATGACCTCCTGGTAGCTTGCCGGCAGCCGCTTGGCTGCCTTCTGGCCATAGTTGCCGGCGGCCGCGACCAGGATGGTGCCCCGTCGCTCGATGCGGCAGATGGCGCGATGGATGACGCCGACGGGACCCCTGCCGCATGTCTGGTCGGGGTCGGCTCGGGCGTCCGAGTCGCCGATGGAGAACGAGAGCGTGGCGCCCTCGAAGAACGCTCGCTGCTTGTGATGTGGGTCTCGTTTCCGGGCGACCCAGTCGAGACCACACAGCACCCACGACAGCCTGGTCCGGCCCTTCGAATCGAAGATGCGCACTGACCACAGCCGGACGCCCGGCACGACGCCCACGATGCCCTTCTTGTTGTCGCGTGCGCCCAGGATGCTCGCGACGCCCGTGCCGTGACCGTAGCCGTCGCGCCAGCTGCCGCTGTGGGTGCAGTCCTTGCCGCCCGCGGTGCGCACGTCCGGATGGCGACTGATGCCGCTGTCGATGATGGCCACGTCCGCATCGAACGCCGGTCGACGCTTGCCAGAGCCAAGGCGTCGATCGACCCTCGTGACGCCGATGCGCTTCAGCCAACGTGGCGTCACCTGGCGCCGGAGTCGCTCCCGCGCCGGCCGGCCGACGATCTTGGAGTCGGCGTCGTCCAGGCCCGAGATGCCCGACAACAACACGTCGTCGAGGACCTCGGTGACTCGCGGGTCACGCTCGAGGCGCTCCGCCTGCTGGGCACTGACGTGAGTCGCGAAGACCCGGCTGCTGACGTAGACCTGGGTCGGCGTCACGCCCAGGGCACGCGCCTGGGAGCGGATCGACCCCGCGTCCGAGCCACGTGCAACGGCCACCAGCACGTCCCTGGTCGGGCCTGCGGCAGCGACCGGGGATGTGGCCGTCGGGAGACCTCCCAGCAACGTGGCAGCGGCGATGGCCAGGCAGGTCGGACGGAGCCGCATGATCTCCCTTGGTATCCGCATGACGGACGTCAGGGAGCGCCGGGGTCACCAGTGGCCACCTATCCGCACCTGACCTCACCGACGGTACGTGTCGAGCGACAGATCACCCAGCCGTACGATGGGACCACACGCGATGGCCCCTACGGGTCCCGCTGTGACCGTCATCAGCCGTGGCGGGGCCGGGCAGCCCTCAGTCCGCGCCGAGACGCTGGAGGATCCGACGCTTGTCAGCGCCGTGGGCTGGCTGGGGAAACCCGCCCCGGATGATGACCGGGTGCCATGTGACGGCCTGCACGCCGCGCTTGGTCAGGGTCACGTCCAGGATCGCCGAGTCACGCGCGCCGGGCACCGACTCGAAGCCATCGAACAGGAAGTTGCCCAGGCTCCAGGCCACCATCTGGGTGCCCCGCAGCCGGCCTTTCTGGAGAACGTGGGGATGGGCGCTGACCACCAGCGAAGCGCCGCCATCGACGGCCGCCTCGACCACCTTGCGCTGTGCCTTCGTGGGTCCCTTCGCGTATTCGCGTCCGCTGTGGAGCATCACGACGACCACGTCCGCCCGCTTCCGGGCAGCCCGTACGTCAGCCCGCAGCTGGGCCGGCCGTGCGTACGCCAGGCCGCTCCTGCCATCGGTGGCTTCCCAATCGAGCCGGGGCCACTCGTTGCTGTCCAGGTGTGCGTCGGCACGATCCAGGAACGCGATACGCAGGCCATTGCGGACGACGATGACCGGGGCCCGTGCCGCGTCCCTGTCCGCGCCGGCACCCATGACCCGGATGCCCGCGTCGCGGACGTGTCGGACCGTGTCCCGCAGGGCGACCCGGCCGTAGTCCAGGGCGTGATTGTTGGCCAGCCCCACCACGTCGAAGCCGGCGCGCCGGATCGCCCCAACGGACCTCGGCGTGGCCCGGAAGGTGTACAGCTTGTTCTGGCGTGTGCCGCGGGTCGAGACGACACACTCCAGGTTGCCGATGAGCAGGTCCGCGCGATCGAGGATCGACTGGACGCGCGCGAACGGCGCCCCCGTGCCTTCGGCCGCGATCCGACTGCCGATACCGCGCGCCAGGATCATGTCGCCAACGACCATGAGCCGGACGCTCCCGCTGGCGGCCTCCGGCGGTGGCGCGACCGCCAGCGCCCCGGCGGGCACCCCGGCCCAGGCAAGGAGCATCGACAGGAGCGCGCTGAGCAAGGCAGCCATTCGTGGCCTCGAGGTGCTGGCGGTCGGTTTCAGCTGACGATGGTCTGGGACTGTTCCCGCAGGAACTGCTGGACGTAGTAGAAGCCGCCGCCGGACTTGCCGGTGGCCGTGGAACCCTTCCAGCCACCGAACGGCTGGACGCCCGGCCAGGCGCCCGTGGTGGAACCGGCCCGGCGGTTCACATAGACGACACCCGCCTCGATGGCGTCCAGGAACTGCTGCTGTTGGGCCGCATCCTCGGTGTAGATGCCGGCGGTCAGGCCCTGGACATTAGCGTTGGCCAGGGTCAGCGCCTCATCCAGGGAGTCGACGGGCGCCACCACGGTGAAGGGCAGGAACAGCTCGTCCTGGAACAGGCGGTGGTCGGTGGGCAGGCCGGCCGCGATCGTCGGTGCCACGAAGAAGCCGTCGTCGTAGGCGCCGCCCGTCAGCCGCTCGCCACCGGTGACGATGGTGCCGGCATCCTTGGCGTCCGCGGTCGCCGCCTCGTAGCGGGCGATGGCCTTCTGGTTGATGACCGGGCCCATCCAGTTGGTGCGGTCGAGCGGGTCGCCCACGGTGATTGCCCGGGTCTTGGCGACCAGCAGTCGCAGGAACTCGTCGTAGACGGGTCGCTCCACGTAGACACGGCTGTTGGCGGAGCACTTCTGGCCTGACAGGCCAAAGGCCGCGCGCATGACGCCTTCGGCGGCCTCGTCGAGGTCCGCGCTGGCGGTCACGATGGCCGGGTTCTTGCCACCCATCTCGACGATGACCGGTTTGGGGTACGCCTTGGCGAACTCCTTGTACAGCCGGAAGCCGACCTCGAACGATCCCGTGAACAGGATGCCGTCGACACCGACGTTCTCCTGGATCTCTGCACCCACCGTCTCGCCGGGCCCGAGGACCATGTTGAACACGCCATCGGGGACACCCGCCTCGCGCATGACCTGGGTCAGCAGGACGCCCGTCAGGGGAGTGTCCGACGAGGGCTTGTACACGACCGTGTTACCGGCCACCAGCGCGCCACCCGACGGGCC
>JBBQNA010000056.1:0-15950 GCA_038329515.1 Candidatus Limnocylindrales bacterium
GACCGCAGGTCATGACCCCGGACCGGCTCGCTGCCGTGTGCCTTGAGCGCCCGGATGAGCGTCGGCGAGAGGCCCAGGTGGGTGATGCCGTGGCGGGCGGCCATCGCCCACGTCCGGTCGGGCCCGGGCCAGTCCGGCGCACCCTCGGTGATGACCACGGTCGCGCCCAGCAGCAGCGACCCCGAGATGAGCCAGGGACCCATCATCCAGCCCAGGTCCGTGATCCAGGACACCCGGTCGCCCGGCCGGACGTCGAAGCCGTGGGCCATGTCCTGGGCGCCCTTGATGGGGAAGCCGCCGTGCACGTGGACGGCACCCTTGGGCCTGCCCGTGGTGCCCGAGGTATGGATGATCATGAAGGGCGTGGCAGGATCGGTCAGGGGTGCATCGATGAGCGGCCGGAGCCCAGGGTCCGCCATCGCCTCGTGCCACCAGGCGTCACGCGCGCCATCCCAGGCGATCGCGCCCGCGCGCTCGCCCAGGCGCCGGACGACCAGCAGGCGCTCCACCCCGGGCGCCAGTGCGAGGGCCTCGTCCGCGACCTGCTTGAGGGGCACCACCGAGCGGCGCCGGAACGTGCCGTCGGCGGTGATGAGCAGGCGCGCACCACAGTCGGTCAGTCGGCTCGCGACCGCCGGGGCAGCGTAGCCCGAGAAGATGGGCGTGAAGACCGCCCCCAGTCGCCCGAGCGCGAGGACGCTGATGACCGTCTCGGGCAGCAGGGGCAGCAACAGCCCGACGCGGTCGCCGGCGGCCACGCCCATGCCCGCGAGCATGCCCGCGGCCCGCTGGACCTGGTCCAGCAGCTCGGCGTTGGTCAGGCGCGTGACCTCGCCGTCCTCACCCTCCCAGATGAGCGCGGCGCCATCGGGGTCACGCCCGGCGCGCGGCTCCGTGGCGGCCACCGACCAGTTGAAGGCGCCGCCCGACCACCAGCGTGTCCACTCGGGTCCGTCGGTGGTGTCCATGGTGTCCCGCCACGGTCGTTGCCAGGAGAGTCCCAGGTCATCGGGCACCTGTGCCCAGAACCACGCCGGATCCGCCGCCGCGCGTGCCTGCAGCCGGTCCAGGCTGGAGGCACCGCTGCGCGCCAGGAACCGCGCCAGGCGGCTGTCGCTCAGCAGCTCCGGGGAGGGCCGCCACGCGGCGTCGGGCACATCACGTCCGAAGGTCGGCCAGTCGGACGTCGGTACGCGCATCACCTGACCAATATCGCATGCCGGCCGCTGGTCGCGACCCGGAGGAGGCGCGATGGACGGCTACTGCTCGCCCATGTTCGAGGCTTCCTTGAGGCCGCCCCGGACGGAATCTGCGAGCTCCGTCGACCAGTCGGCCCCGAACGCCCGATAGGTCGGGATGTCGATACGCGTGATGACCGACCCCGGATTGGCTGCCTGGAACGCAGCCTGGCAGGCATCCACCGCCGCCTGGCTGCTGGCCCAGGACTTCTCCCGGAACGTGTAGATCCAGACGTCGCGCTGCACCGGGTCGGACGCCACTAAACTGCGCAGGTGCATCGAGTTGGGCACGAGGCCCGGATCGGGGCAGGCGGAGTCGCCCGCGGTCGTGGTCTCGATGTCCACGCCCCGGCGTGCGATGGCGGACAGCACCTGGCGCGCATCCCCGGGATGGAACGAGGGCTGTGCGAAGCTGTAGCAGGACGCCAGCACGACGGGCACGGCGAGCATGAGCAGCAGACGTCGACCGGTTCGAAGGGACACGTTCCAGCCTACCCCGAACCGCTGTCGAGGGCGACCGGAGCCGGTTTGGGCGCCCTCCCAGTACCATGCGCGGGTGCCCAGCCTGAGACCCTTCCGCGCCCTTCGGTACGCCCCTGCCGTCGGGCCTGATCTCACACCTGTCGTGTGCCCGCCGTACGACATCATCCCGGCGCCGCTGGGCGTCGCATTGCGCGAACGGGATGCGCACAATGCGGTGCGCCTGGAGCTGCCCGACCCGGAGCCAGGCGGCGAGCCGGAAACGCGCTACCGGGCGGCGGCGCGAACGCTGGCGGAGTGGCGCACAGCGGGCATCCTGGTCAAGGACCGGCAGCCCGCCGTCTACATCCACCAGATGACCTGGGTGACGGCACGTGGGCGCCCTGCCGGTCGTGCCCGGGGTGTGTTCGTGCGCCTGAAGCTGGAGCAGTTCGGGCCGGACAGCGGCGTCCGGGCACACGAGCGCACGATGACGGGGCCGAAGGAAGATCGGTACCAGCTGCTCAAGGCGACCGGTGTCAACCTGAGCCCAGTCATCCTGTTGCGTGAGGCTGCGCCGGGTGCCGTTACGGCGTTGCTGGACGGACTCACGGTCGGTGCCCCGGACGTGGTCGCGACGACCGACGACGGCGTCAGCCATGAGCTGTGGGTCTGCCCCGCCACGACAGATGCGGACGGTGTCGTCACGGGTGATGTGGGCGCGCTGCTGGCTGAGCTGGGTGGCGGTCCGCTGACCATCGCTGATGGCCACCATCGCTACGAGACCACGCTGCGGTATCAGGCCGAGCGCGGCAGGAACCGTGCCTGTGAGAGTGACCCGGCCTGGGACTACGCGATGGCCCTGCTGTACGACGTGTCGGAGGCGCCGCCGGTGCTGCCCACCCATCGGGTGCTCGCCAGCGGGCCCTCAGGTGCTGCCCTCATCGAGGCGCTCGGCGACCTGGTCGATGTGGAGCCGGTGGCGGATCCCGGATCCCTGCTCGCGGCCATGGCCAGCCAGGAGTCACTGCCGTCGGTGGATGCTACGGGCACCGGCCGCATCGGCCTGGTGAGCGGCGACGTCGCGGCCATCCTGCGTGTCGGGACAGCCGTCATCGCCCCACTCCAGGACGTTGCCAGCTCGTCCGCGTCCCGCGGCCTGGATGTCAACCGCCTGGCGCTGATGCTGGAGCGGCTCGGTGTCGACGCCGATGCCCTCGCTGCGGGTGGTCGCGTGGTGTACGTCAAGGACGCCACGGAGGCCGTCGCCCAGACGACGCGCGGTGACGGCGTCGCTACGTTCCTGCTCGACGGCCCACCCGTCACCGCTGTGACCCGGGTCGCTGCCGCGACCGAGGTCATGCCCCAGAAGTCGACGTTCTTCGACCCCAAGGCCCCGACCGGGCTCGTCTTCGGGCCACTCGAGTGGTAGACGAGCGAGAGGCGACGCGCGTCGGGATCGAGACCCTGCCGGGCGCGGGGTCGCGACTGTCCGGCCGACCCGTGCGCAAGGACGAGATCGTGCTCGAGGAGCGCGGCCTGTACATCGAGAGCTGGCTGCCGGAGCGCCGCTCGCGTCGCAGGCCGCTATACCTGTTGCATGGTGAGCTGGGCGGCTCGTGGGTCTGGGAGCGCTACCTCCAGTACTTCGCGCAGCGCGGCTGGGAAGGCCACGCCCTCAACCTGCGGTCGCACTTCTGGTCAGAGACCGCGGACTTCGAGACGCTCGACCTGGACAGCTACATCGACGACGCTGTCGCGGGCGTCGATGCCCTGGGCCGGCCAGCGGTCGTCGTCGGCCACGGCCTGGGTGGCCTGCTGGCGCTCAAGGTCGCGGAGCGACGCGAGGTCGCGGGTCTGGTGCTGTTGAGCCCGGGCCTGCCGGGCCCCATTCGGCCCGAGTCACCGTCCCACGTGGTGCGCCTGGTGCCCGCCCGATTCCGCCGGGAGCTCATCGGATGGGCAGGCGCGGCGGACCAGATCCAGCGCCAGAACCCGGACCTGTCCATGGCGGATGTGCTGCGCGTCCAGCACCTCATGGGCGCCGAGAGTGGCGCTGCGCGGCGGCAGATGCTGGAAGGTGTCCCGCTCGATCTGGCCGCCCTGGACGGATTGCCCATCCAGGTGGTGGGTGCCGGTGTCGATCGATTGTTCCCGGGCTCGGAGAGCGAGCGCCTCGCCCAGTGGCTGGGCGCCGAGTACCACGCCTTCGGCGCGCACTCGCACTACGGCCTGGTGCTCGGTGAGGAGAGCCACGAACAGGTCGCGGATGCCGTCCGCGCATTCCTGGAGCACCACCGCCTCTAGGTCCCGGGCGCGGCCATGCTATCCTCTCGGACCTGCGCCGCATTCGTCTAGAGGCCCAGGACACCGCCCTCTCAAGGCGGAGACCACCGGTTCGAATCCGGTATGCGGTACCAGCACGAACACTCCTGACGCCCCCGGCACCGCGCCCCGGGGGCGTTGCCATGTCCCACGATAGTGGCCCGGGACCGTTGTCTCGCGGCGGCGGCTCAGAGGGCCAGGCGCGTTCCCATCTCCAGGCCCTGGCTCCGGGTCCGGGCTCTTGGCCCGCTCCTCTTGCGCGACCGTGGGCCGGTCTCGGAATCTGCGCTGTCGGCTGGGTCCTCGGCTGAGATCGCCGGATGTGTCCTCGGATTCCCATGAAGTGGGCGTTTCGATGAATGAGGCCGCGCTCACGGCCCGGATTCCCACACCGTGGTCGATCCGGCATCCGGCCAGACCCCACGACACTTTCCGGTCGTCGCGCTGACCACCGGGTGGGAAACCTGACGCCGAGTGAACGTCCGGTCGTCGCGCTGACCACCGGGTGGGAAACCTGACGCCGAGTGGACGCCGCGCTCACGGCCGCAGGGCGCCGTCTCGCCCAGCGGGCTCAGGCGGTGGTCCGGCGACGTGGCCGGCCCACACGGGCGTCAGCGGCCCGCGCTCACCGCGGGACATGCCCTGCACCTGCCGGACCGGAGCGACCCGAGCCTGCCCCCGAAGGCCACCGGGCAGGAGTGGCTGGATCTCGGGAGAGATGAGACGAGGTGCACGGGCGTTTCGGGTCGGCGGGCCTCGTCCGGGCTGACTCCGTCCCGGCAGTTGGACCGCCGACCCGTCGTGGTCCCGTTGCCGGTCGATTCCAGCCACGGTCCGACCGGCAGTGGTGGACGCGACGAAGCAGCTGTCAGGTAGTGACCCGATCGGCCGGGTGATCGGCCATGGACTCCACCTCGGTCCACGTGGGCATGGCGCTGCTGCACGACAGCCGGGTGGCAACGATGGCGCCCGCGGCATTGCCCACCTGGAGCAGGCGGGCCGAGGGCAGGCCGCGGAGCATGCCGGCACCGACCGCGGCGGCGAATGCGTCACCGGCACCCAGGCCGTTGACCACGGGCACGGGCACGCCGACCGCATCATGGACCGTGCCAGCTTCCAGGAGCGAGGCACCCTTCGGGCCGTGCTTGACGAAGACGCGTCGGGCACCCGCGGCAGCCACGTCAGCAGCCACGAGGCCAGCTGCCGCGAACTCCGAGTCACTGCCGATGATGGTGTCCGCCATGGCCGCCGCCTGGCGCATCAGGTCCGGGTACGGCTCGGGCTGCGTCCAGTAGGCGGGTCGCCAGTCGAGGTCCAGGATGGTCGCGACCCCGTCCACGCCGCGCCGTGCCTCCAATGCCGCGAATGCCGCGGACCGGCTGGGCTGCTGCGCGAACGCGGTCCCCGAGACATACACGATGGGCGCCCCGCGGAGCACATCGGCCGGCGGCAGGTCGCCGGGCGTGATCTCCTGGTCGGGGCAGCTCGGGAATCGGTAGGGCAGCAGCGGGAAGTGGTCGGGCGGCCAGATCTCGCAGAACGCGAGTGCTGTCCGGAGCGTGGGGTGGGTCACCACCCAGCGGGTGTCGACGCCCTCCGCGACCAGGTCCCGGATCATCGCCCGGCCGTGGCCATCATCACCCACGCCGGAGACGACAGCCGTGGCGACACCGAGGCGGGCGAGCCCGATGCCCACGTTGCCGCCGTAGCCGCCGGTGAACCGTTCGAAGGTGCGCACCTGCTCCAGGGGCACCTCGGCCTGGAGTGGGTAGATGTCCGTGACCAGCCGCCCGACCACGATGGCCTGGGGCTGGCTCATGCCGCGCCGCTCAGCCACCGCTGCGGGTTGTCGCGGGTCATGAGCGTGATCGCCGACTCCGGCACGCCCAGCTCCCGCAGCCCAGGCAGCACGATGCGCGGGATGAACGACATGACGACCGGATTCGAGTCCAGGTGACGCGCCTGGTCCACGTCCGACAACACGCCGGCCCAGACCGGGTCGTCGTGCGACAGCACCATGTGCTCGGCGTAGCCCCGCTCCACGAGTGCCGCGATCATCCGCAGACGCGCCTGGACATCCTGGGTGCCGTACTCCGGCAGGTTGCCGTTGGGCAGCCGGTCCATGCCGATACGATAGCCTCGGTCAGCCAGGCTGACGAGATAGTCGATCTCGGTGCTGTCGTCGGAGTGGCCGATGACCACCCGGGTCGGGTCGACGCCGAAACGCTCCAGCACCGCCGCCTGCTGCTCGCCCATGTGGTTGCGGGCGAGGGAGTGGGTGAGGATGGGCGCATTGGTCGCCGCGTGGGCGCGAGCCGCAGCCTCCAGCACGCGCTCCTCGAAGGGCAGCAGCTCCAACTCGCTGGCCACCTTGATGATGCCCGCCCGGACGTCGGTGCCGTCGAGGCCCACCGTCAGGTCGGCCGTGAACCAGTCAGCGATCTGGTCCGTGGTGCGCACCTGAAGGGCAGGGGAGGGTGCCAGCCACATGCCCGTGGCGGCCACGATGTGCATCCCGGAGCGTCGTGAGGACTCGACCAGCAGGTCCACCTCACGACCCAGGTCGAACGTCGTGGCATCGACCATGGTCGAGACGCCGTCAGCGACCGCACGCGTGAGCACGGCCTCCGCGGTCTCGAGCAGCCGATCGCGGCCGCCATAGAGCGCTGGCCAGCCGCGCACGACGCCCGGAGAGCCACACACGATGTGCTCATGCGACAGGGTGAAGCCCAGGTCCGCGGCCTCGACCGGACCCAGTACGGTTTCGACGAGCGGCATCAGCGGATGACCTCCGTGTACGGACGCGCTTCGGCATCCACGATGGCGGACAGGCGGCCCAGGTCCGTCGCTGAGCTCTGGAGGATGGCGATGGTCTCCTCGGTGGTCGTCGCCGGTACCGCGCGACTCCAGATCGCGCGGCCCGCCAGGAACCCGGACGCGCCACCCCGGCAGGATGCACCGACCAGCTCCGGGAACCGCTCGTCCGAGACACCCGTGGAGAGCACCACCCAGGGCACCTGCACGGTCGCGGTCATCTCGCGCGCCAGGCGCTCCACGTCCTGCGCCGAGTCGCCGCCGTGGATGGGGACCTGCGCCTTGTAGATGTCTGCGCCACGACCCAGCACCTCCGCCGCTTCCAGCAGCTCATCCGCGGTCATCGGCCGGTCGCCGGGTCGGACGCCACCGTGGCCGATGACCTCGACGAGAGCCAGCATCCCCTGGGCGTGCGCGAGGGCCACGAACTCAACTGCCATGGCGGCCTGCTGGGCGTGCTTCTCGTCACCCGCCTCGGACAGCCAGATGATGAGCAGCTTGAGCGCGTCCGCCTGGAGGGGCACCGCCAACTGGACCGCCTCCCGGTCGATGGTCGAGTCCTGTGCAGGCATCCCCGCCGGCTGCTCCAGGTCATCGACCGCCACGATGAGGCCGGTGGCGTCAGGGGCCGAGCTGCCCACGCGGGCACGTGACAGGTAGCCGGTGTCCAGCAGGATCGCCGACACGTAGGGAGCGGCAGCGTCCAGGACCAGGCCCCGGAATGTGTCGAGCGTCCCCGACGATGTATCCCGCCCGTTGTTGCGGAACATGGTCTCGAGCGACACGCGCTGGTCCATGGCCAGCATCGCGAAGGCGCCTGATGGGCGCGCGAGCGACGCGATGTCAGGCGCGGCCGGCGTCGTCGTCGATGTCGTACTGGATGGGTTCTCTGGCACCGTGCCTCCTTGGTCTATCGGGTCTGGTGGTACAGGTGGATGGCCACGACCACCTCGTCGTGGCTGGGGATGGCGCTCCGGCCATCCAGGCCCTGGCAGGAGAGCGCCGCGGCCGTGGACGCGTAGTGCATCGCATCGCGGACCGACCGGCCGCGCAGCAGGCCCGCCAGGAGCGCGCCGTGATAGACGTCCCCGGCACCCAGGGTGCTGCGCACGTCCACGGTCGGCGAGGAGACCTGGCAGCCGTGATGGGGGTCGCCGGCAGCCAGCGTATCGGGCCGTACCCGTCGTGCCCGGATGGCTGCATCGGCATCGTTCCAGGTGGCGTCGATGACACCGAGGTAGCGTGACCCCTCCGCACCGAGTGTCACCACGGTGAGCGCCGCACCCCGCGCCGCGGCGACCCCGAGGGCCGTTGCCACATCCGCGCAACCGGTGGAGCGCAACAGCTCCCCCTGGCCCGGCACGTACAGGTCCGCGTCGGCCCATCGCTCCGGGGTCAGGGGGTTACCTCCATCGACCGAGATGGGCGTGCGGACGCCGGCGGCGCGCAGGGACGCGACCAGCGGCCAGCCCGCGTGGTCGACATGGATCCAGGCGGCTGTCCGGCACGCCTCCAGGGCATCGTCAGGGATGGTGATGCTGGTGCCCATCGCGGACAGCGCCACGAGGCTTCGGGTGTTCACCGGGCTGGACACGATGAGGCCCACCGAGAGCGCCGACCGGGCACCCGCCCCGCGGCGCAGCCACCGGGTGCCGACACCCGCGCGGGTCAGCCCGGAGACGATGATGTCGCCCGCGACGTCGTCGCCAACGACCGAGATGAGATCAGTCCTGATGCCCAGCCGGGCGAGCGCCACGGCGGCCGTAGCTGCCGGGCCACCACCCGAGAGCATCCCGTCGCGGGCCGCGATACGGCCATCCTGGGTCGGCATCCCATCGATCTCCATCAGCACGTCCAGGGCCGCCGAGCCGATGCACACGACGTGCGCGGACTCGGGCGTGGCGGCCGGATGGATGCCGGACGTATCGGCCAGATGGATGCCGGACTGGGCGGCCGGGAGGGCGACTGGATCGGTCACAGAGATATGATGTATGGAATGATCGTCGTCCGTCCAGGGGAACTGCCGTGACCGTCGTTGCTGCCGCCATGGAGCCCTGTGTCGTGTTCCGGGGCATCGGCGACCTGCGCCTGGAAGAGCGGCCGGTACCGGTGCCGGGCGCCGGTGAGGTGCGCATCACGCCGCTCGCCGTGGGCATCTGCGGTACCGACGCGCACATCCTGAGCGGCGCCTATGCCGCGCGGCCGGGCACCATCCTGGGCCACGAGATCGCGGGCCTGGTGTCGGCCGTCGGCGCAGGTGTGACCACGGTCCGGGAGGGCGACCTGGTATCCGTGGAGCCGCACCTCTACTGCGGCGCGTGTCGCTATTGCCGACTGGGCTGGGAGCACCTGTGCCCCGAGAAGCGCGCCTTCGGCGTCCATCTGGACGGTGGCATGGCCGCGTCCGTGGTCGTGCCGGCCCGGCTGGCGTACGTGGTCCCAGACGGTGTCGATCCCGCCGTCGCATGCATGGCGGAGCCGGTCGGTTGTGGCATCCACGGTATCGATCGCCTGGCGCCACTGTCGGGATTGCCGCTGCTCATCATCGGCGGCGGGCCCGCGGGGCTGATGCTCCTGGCGCTCGCGAGCCGGACGGGCGTCGGACCCATCGTGGTCGCCGAGCCGGATGCGGCCAGGCGCGCGGCCGCCCTCGCGGGTGGTGCCGACGTGGTCCTGGACACAGCCGACGCGGGTTGGCAGGACGCGGCTCGCGCCATCACTGGCGGCCACGGCTTCGACCAGCTCATCGAGGCGGCCGGCAGCCCGGACGGCCTGGGCGTAGCCATCGGTCTCGCGGCGCGACACGCCCGCATCCTGGTCTACGGCGTGGCCCACCCGGACGCGGTGGTGGGTGTGCGTCCCAATGACATCTATGCCCGCGAGCTGACCATCCTGGGTGCCGCGCTGAATCCGTACACCCACGCGCGTGCCGTGGCCATCGTGGGTGACCTGGGTCTGGAACGGCTGGCGCCGGGTCGGTACGCGCTGGCTGACTTCGCGGAGGCGTTCGAGGCACAGCGCCTGCGGCGACATCTCAAGGTGGTCATCACGCCCAACGCCTGATGGGAGGCCGCCAGGTGGGCGCCGGTGACGCTCATCACTCGGGTCGCAGGTAGCGCGCGACCTCCGGCAGGGCGGCCCGTACAAGCGCCATCTCCCACATCTGCTGGCGGCCGTTCCGGACTGCGTTCACCACGTTGTCCAGGTCGCGGGTGCAGACCGCCTCGTAGCGCGCCACGGCCATGTCGCGCAAGAGGTCCCAGCTCTCGTCGAACGGGAACACGAGCGCCGTGTCGTAGCGCCGACCAACGGGACCCAGCACCTGGTGGATGAGCGCCAGCAGTCGCGGATAGCCGGTGCACGCGAACAGCTGCTCGTGGATCTCCGCCGCCAGCAGCGCGAACTGCCGCTGATCGCGTGCCTTGCGGGCCCGCTTCAGGCGCTCCACGATCTTGCCGATGGACGCCAGCTCCGCCTTCGTGATGCGCTCGATGACCATGGGGTATGCGGGCATCTCCAGGGCATCCACGAGGTAGCCCTGCTCGCGCGATTCATTCATGGACAGCCAGCGCACGGTAGCGCCGCGGTACGGCGTCGCCTCGACGAGGCCATCGGACTCGAGCATCGCGAGTGCTTCGCGGACCGGTGTCTTGGACACACCCAGGCGTCCCGCCAGATCGCTCTCCACGAGTCGCTCCCCGGGCGGCAGTTCCAGGGTCACGATCATCTCCAGCAGCGCCTCGTACACGGCGCGCTTGTATGTCCGGAGGTTGAGGCCAGAGACGACGACAGGTGTTGACGCCGTGGACGATGTACTTCCGCCCAGATCCGGGGCCACCCGAGCGCGGAACGCCACGCGATATCCTCCCGCCACACGTCGCGAACGATGGTCGCTGACGAGTCGTCGTCACCGATGATACCTTCGATCAGAGTTCTGGATATCGCAAGATATCGTATATGATGTGAGTCACTGCGCCTGTCGCTCCGTGCGGCCGAAGCGCCTGGTCAGTCAGACCCAGGAGAGCTGTCATGTCGCGCCCCACTCCGCTCCCGACACCCGGCCCGGATCTCTTCCGACTCGACGACAAGGTCGCGGTCATCACCGGCGCTGGCGGCGCCTTCGGACGGGCCACGGCGCTGGGTTTCGCGCGTGCGGGTGCGCGCGTGTGCATCACGGATATCGTGCCCGGGGCGCTTGAGGAGACGCGCGCGCTCGTGGCCGCGATCGGACCCTGCGTCGTGGTCATCGCGGACGCGGGCGACCCGGCATCTGTGGACGCCACGTTCGCGGCCGTCGACGGGGAATGGGGTCGGCTGGACGTGCTCGTCAACAATGCGGGCATCAATCCCCACCAGGCGGCCAGTGAGGACTATCCCATCGACGTCTGGGACCAGGTCATGCGCACCAACCTGACCGGGTACCTGATGCATGCCAAGGCCGCCGCCAAGCGGATGACCCAGGGCGGCCGGGGTGGCAGCATCATCATGGTCAGCTCCATCTCGGGCGCCTCCGCGCTCGGCCGTGGCAACCTCGCCTTTGGCGTCAGCAAGGCCGGTGTCGACCAGTTGACGCGCGAGCTTGCCGTGGAGTGGGCGCCGCGGGGCATCCGGGTGAATTCCATCCAGCCGTGCCAGTTCCTGAACGCGGGGCTCAAGGGCCTCGTGGCGGACCCGGCACGTGCCCGGACCGTGGAGCGGATGGTGAGTGGCATCCCCCTGGGCCGGATGGGGGAGGCCGACGAGATCGTGGGCCCCATCCTGTTCCTCGCCTCGCCCGCTGCTTCCATGGTCACGGGCGTGAACATGCCCGTGGATGGCGGCAACCTCGCATTCAATGCCGGCGGCAGTCTGCCCGCCATGGACGCCACGTGGTGAGGCCCGTACCGCGTGACCAGTCACCTCGACCGATGGAGGACCCGACCTGATGGACAAGCCCCCGTACCTGGTGCTGCGCTCGGACGACATCGAGCCGTTCACGCATCCCGAGGAGCTCGGCTACCACTCCCAGCACGTGCTGGGCAGCGAGATCACCGGCGGCCACGACCTGCTCCTCAACCGGGGCACGGTCGATGCCAACTACGACCTGGGCGGCGGCAACCATCCCGACAACGACGAGATCTACTACGCCGAATCGGGGCAATGCCTGGTGGACCTGGGTGGCCACCCTGACACGGGCGAGGGCCACACTACCTACCAGCTGGTGCAGGGCGGCGTGGTGTTCATCCCGGCCGGCACGTTCCACCGACTGCGCAACCCGAACGATGAACCGTTCGTGGTGCTGACCATCTGGCCCCAGCCCGCGGTGCACGGCGCCAATGGCATCCACGACGCTCGCCTCGAGACGTGGGGCACAGGACTGAAGCTCCGCGAGGGCAGCACCATCGAGTCCGTGGACGGCGGCGGCCGAGTGGTCGCCCCGGACTTCGACCCCATCGTCAACTAGCGGCGAACGACCGGCGGTCGCAGCGCCTGCTTGCTACAGGAGCCGGGGATCGAGGATCGTCTTCAGTCCCCGCCGCGTCTCGAGGCGCTCGATGGCCTCTCGCCAACCGCTGAGAGGCAGCACCGTGCTGACCAGCGGCGCCAGGTCCACGGCTCGCTGGGTGACAAGGTCCACGGCCCGCATCCAGCCAGTGGGCGAGCTGCCGAACGTCGCCCGGATCTCGATCTCGCGGGTCACCACCAACCCGAAGGGGATGCTCACGTTGCCCGACAGCAGCCCCATCTGGACGTAGCGACCACCCGGCCGAACCCATTCCAGGCCTGACCGCGCCGCGGCCTCCACCCCCGCACACTCGATGACCACGTCGATCTCACGCGCCGCGCCGCGCGCCGCAAGGGCCTCACGTGCCCCCGTGTCCTGGACCGACACGCCCTCGATACCCAGCTCGCCTGCCAGGGCCAGGCGCTCGGCGTCCGCATCCATGCCGGTCAGGGTCACGATGCCGCCGCACGCGCGCGCGACCTGCGCCGCGAGGATGCCAACGGGACCTGCGCCCGAGACCAGCACGCTGTCGCCTGCCTGGACGACGCCCGGATCGAGGATCGCATTGCAGACGCACGCGAGCGGCTCCATGAGCGCCGCGGCATGGTCATCGAGCCACGCCGGCAGCCGGTGGAGCAGCCGCGCAGGCACGATCACGTGGGCCGCGAAGCCACCGTCCACGCCAGAGCCGACCGACAGCCGCTCGGCACACAGCATGGGCCGGCCGATGCGGCACCAACGACACAGGCCACACGTGGAGAACGCTGTCTCGGGGGCCACCAAGGCACCCAGCCAGGCGCGATCGACGCCGTCGCCAACGGCATCCACGACCCCCGCGATCTCATGGCCGAGGGTCACCGGGGGACGGCTGGAGTAGTCGCCGTGCAGGATGTGCAGGTCCGTGCCGCACAGGCCGGCCCCGGTCACGGCGATACGCGCCTGACCTGGTCCAGGCTCCGGGGTGGGCACCTCCACCACGCTCAGTTCCGTGGCATCGGCCGTGAGGCGACGGGCCGCGAGCATCACGACAGCGGGCCCGTCATGCGCTCGGTATCCCAGGGCACCACGGGTGGCGCCACGAACCGTGGACGTGCCGCGTGGCTGGGCCCGACCTGGGTGATGAGCCCGCCACTCAACACCTCGTAGTCGTGCGAGGGCAGGAAGTGGTCCGCCCGGGTGCGTAGGCGATCCATGGAGTCGACCGAGTCGTCCACGCTCACATGGAACCCCGGCGGGATGTCCTGCTCGATGTTGGCGTAGGTGCTGATGGCGTCACCGGCGATGCAGAAGGAGCCCAGCTCCGTATCCACGATGGCGGCCTGTGAACCCGGTGTGTGGCCCGGAGCCAGCACCAGCCGAAGGCCGGGCGCCAGCTCCGTCTCGCCGTCGACCGTCTCCAGGTTGGGCATCAGGTACGGCGGCGTCGGCCAGCCCGAACCCGGCGCCAGGAACGACTTGCGGAAGAAGCGACCGGGTGCGCCCGCGTAGCGCAGCTCGTCCTGCTGGACCAGCACCCGTGCGTCGGGGAACAGGTCGCAGTTGCCGGCATGGTCCCAATGGAGATGGGTGAGCACCACGTATTCCACGTCCTTCGGATCCACGCCAGCGTCCCGCAGGGCGTTCGCTGGTTCCTGCGCCGCGGACCGGCTGAAGTCCTCACCGATGAACTCGTTGGAGCGGCCGTGCATCGGCACGCTGGTATCGATGACCACGGTCGTCGGGCCCTGGAGCACCCACATCACGCGCGGGATGCGCGCCACGCGTCCGAAGCCGACCGTGTAGGTGAGCATGGACTGCTCCAGCTCCGAGGTGCCGGTGTCGAGCGCCATGATCCGCCATCCATCGGGCATCGCCTACAGCCTCCATCGAACGTATGCGGCCACCGCGGCCCGAGTGCAGGAAGATACGATATATCGAGTCACATCCCGCGGACCTGGGGTCGGCCCGACCAGCCAGCGCGGACACGGAGGATGCCATGTCGGGGACCGTCGAAGGGGTGTTCCATCCAGCCATCAACGTCAGTGACATGGCCGAGGCGGTCCGGTACTACCGGGACCTGCTGGGTCTCACGGTCACCTTCGACGATGACCATGACCCGGTGGCCATCGCGGCCTTGTTCGGCTATACCGACCCCATCGTGCATGCCGTGGTCGTCGGCTGCCCTGATGGCAGCGAGCTGGAGCTCGTCCGCTTCGAGCGGCCGCAGGGCAAGACCCGGGTCGAGCGCGAGGTCAAGGATGCCGGCATCCTGTCCGTGAACCTTCGGGTGACGGACATCGACGCCGTGGTCGCACGACTGACCGCGGGCGGCTACTCCCCCTCGTCAGAGGTGGTGCCACAGGTGTTGCCGGACGGTGGCGTGATCAAGGTCCAGGTGTGCCCCGCGCCAGACGGCGTGACCATCATCCTGGTCGAGCTGCCGGCCGGCCGCGACCGCCTGTAGCCGAGGCCGAGGCGGCGGGTCGTGGGTGTCGGACTCGCCGCACGCACGATGTGCGTGGCGTGGTCGATGTGACCGCTGATGGCTCGAAGCGGTCCGGCTTGACCGACAGGTCGACCACCCGACGCACATCCGTCGCCTGGATGGCGGATACGGCCGGGTATCCGGGCCACCGACCGCCGGATCGACCACCGGGTGCACATCGCGGCCCGGTCCGTCGCACCTCTGGGCAGGGTCCCCGAGGCAGTCCGGGTGCCGAGATGGCATACGATATCTTGGTATCTTGACGATCCCACCCGCTACCGTGCGATACTCGAACCGCAACGTTTGCACGGGTGGCTGCGCCACGCGGGACGCGACGTGCGGCTGTCCCAGAGCAGTGCCGGCGCCCGTTGCGGGTTCCGGACCCACCCACCCTCGCGGTTGGTGGGGCTGTAGCGCCGGACATCCGTCACTCCGACCCGGTGTCAGGCCACTCCTGGTGGATCGAGGAGGAGATGTCGATGGATCATCCTGGTTCGTCCCGGGTACGCCCGAAGATCGCGATGGCGTCAGCCGCCGTGTTCACTGTCGGTGCGTTGTTCTCGGGCTCAGCCGCGCTTGCCCAGGATCCTGCGAAGCCGTACGAGGGCGTGACCCTCAACCTGTCGACGTACACCGGCGTGCCGGAGTTCGAGTTCTACGAAACGCTGATGGACGACTTCACAGCGAAGACCGGCATCAAGGTCAACTTCACGTTCCAGCCCATCGAATTCATGGACGTCAAGGTCCCGCTCCAGCTGAGTGCCAAGGACGACTCCCTGGATGTGTTCTTCACGGGGTCCGAGAACATCGGACGGTACCTCGGGATCTCGGGTGTGGAGCCCCTCGACCAGTACATCAACAACCCCGAGTTGACGCCGGCCGAGTGGGACTTCAAGGACATCGCGCCCGCGGTCGAGGCGGCCTGCCAGAACGGTGGCGTGACCTACTGCATCGCAAACAAGACCGGTGGCGGCCTGCTGTACTACAACACCCGCATGTTCGAGGAGGCGGGCATCACCGCGCCGCCCCAGAATCCTGCGGAACTGCTCGACTACGCCAAGCGACTGACCACCGATGAGCACGCCGGCTTTTGCGTCCGCGCGAGCATCAACCAGGCCCTGTACGACGCCTTCCAGGTGTGGCAGTGGTTCTACCCCTACGACAA
>JBBQNA010000057.1:0-15892 GCA_038329515.1 Candidatus Limnocylindrales bacterium
GGCGCCCCGGAGTCGGAGCAACCCTCGACGCGTGCGGGTCTTGACGGTGCCCAGCGGCCAGCCCAGACGCTGCGCGATCTCGGGCTGGGTCAGGTCCCCGTAGTAGGCGAGCTCCAGGCATCGCCGCTCGTCGACGGGCAGGGCGGCAAGGGCGTCGAGCATGCTGTCGCGCAACACGAGCTCGTCCAGCACCAGCTGCGGATCCTGCGACCGGTCATCCATGACCAGCACTTGGCCGTTTGCCAGCGCCCGGTCGTCACCGGCGTCGGTCGTGAACACGGCGCTGAGCGGCAGCGCCCCCGGACGGCGCGCCAAAGCCCGGAGCCGATCCACGGCGCGATTGCGGGCGATGGTCGACAGCCACGCGACGAGGGACCCCATGGCAGGGTCGTACATCTCGGCGCGATCCCAGAGCGTGAGCCAGGTGTCCTGCACGACCTCTTCTGCCAACTGTCGGTCCCCGAGGCGCCGGTATGCGGCGCGAAAGATGACGTCGGCGTGGCGGTCATAGAGTTCGGCCAGTGCTGACGGGTCCCCCCGCACCAGCGATGCCATCAACTCTGCGTCCGGGATCCGGGCCACGTCCGTCGTCATGTATACCTACGTCCCGGTGCCGTCGGCGGTTTCAGGAGGCTCCACTGGGCCGATGGACGGATCGCCGAGGGTCCAGCCTGCCACACGTTGGGTATCGGCGCCCAGACTCCCGGCCGGCAGGTGGGCCTCGAGACCTGGGCCCCCATGCGCCGCAGACGCTGCTCGATGCTGGCCACCGAGGGGAGGTCGGCGGTGGCTCCCGAGTCGTGGCTCACCCGGTCATGGTACGGGCCGATGGTCGTGTCAGCCTCAGTGGCAGCACCGCGCTGGCCGCAGCAAGGATGACCAGCATCGCCGATGCCCCGATGAGGGCGACGACGACGGGCTGGCTGGGCATCCGGGCGCTGGCAAAGCCGTTCACAGCCCGACGCTATCACGCGCGATGCGGGCCGGTACGCTGTGACGATGACCGCACCATCGCCCATCCGCTATCTGTCCGCTGCGGATGTCGCCGCGGCGATGCCGCCCCTCCCAGAGCAGCTGTCGCTGGCCGAACGGACCCTCCGGGCGCTCACCGGCGACGCGGACCTGCCGGCCAAGATCGGCGTCCATCCGCGGCCCACGGGTTCCTTCGGACACGCGATGCCGGCGTGGCTGCGGGGTGGGGATGCAGCCGGCGACCTGCTGGGTATCAAGTGGGTCACTGGCTTTCCCAACGACCGCGCCACGGGTATCCCGGCCATCCATGCCACGCTGCTGCTGGATGACGCGGCCACCGGGCAGCCTCGGGCCATCCTGGACGCGACGGGCATCACGGCAGTGCGCACGGCGGCGGTCAGCGGTGTGGCCATCAGCCGGTGGGCGCCCGTAGCTCCGCCCCACGAACTCCGGGTCGGCCTCGTGGGTGCCGGGATCCAGGGCGAGAGCCATCTTGCGATGCTCGCCGGCGTGCTGCCCGGTTGCCGGGTGACCATCCATGACCGGGACTCGGGACGCGCCGCGCAGCTCGCCGATCGCACCCGGGCACAGGGCCGGTTCGGGGAGGTCACGACCAACGACACCGCTATCGGCGCCATCACCGACGCAGACGTGGTCATCACGATGGTCTCCTTCGGACCCTTACGCCAGGTCGTGCCCGCGGAGGCGTTCGCGCACGCCGGTCTCGTGCTCACGGTGGACTACGACATGTGCCTGCCTGCATCCGTGGCGCGTGACGCTGCCCTGTTCCTGGTGGACGAACGGGGCCAGTTCCTGGCCAACCGGACCGACGCGGTCTTCGTCGGCTTCCCGGACCCGACGGCGATCATGGGCGAGCGGCTGGACGATGCCCGCCCTGACGGCCAGGTCATTGTGACGCACTTGGGTGTGGGACTTGCGGATGTCGTGTTCGGGGATGCCATCCTGCGGGCCGCCGAGCGACTGCAGCTGGGTGTCCTGCTGCCGCGCTGACCTCGTACCATCACCTGATGACACACGTCCGTCGCCTGTCGCTGCTCATGATCGGTGCCCTCCTCGTCGCGGGCGGCGCCCCGTATCGGTGATCGGCCAGTCGTCACCCGCACCGTGCGCACCCACGGCCGTTGCCGATCCGCCGCTGGTGGCGGTCCCCGGCGGTGATGCCGCATCCGGGGCGCTGCACCCGATTCCGATGCCCGCAACGGCACCCGGCGTGTGCTGGACCGGGGCCATCGGCAACACCCTCAACGGGTCTGCGATAGCGGCCACTGGCGACACGGTGCTGGCGCCATCGGACACCGGCGCCCTGCTGGCGTTCGGCCCGGATGGTACCCAACGCTGGAGCCACCAGGCGGGTGACGCGGCGCTCGCGGTGCGCAGTGTGGCCCTGGACGCAGCGACCGCCTACGTGGCCACGCCGACCGGCATCGTGAGCCTGTCGATCGCGGATGGTGGGGAGGGTTGGCGCTTCAACGTGCCCGATAGCGGGCTGCAACTCATCGCCATCGACGTGGCGGCCGGGGCGACACCCTGGGGCGTGACGCTCCAGCAGTCAGCGGCGATCTTCGCATTCCGGGCCACGCCAGCCATCGTCGAGGGCGGCATCGTGGTGGGCACCACGGATGCCATGGACATCGCGACGCTGGTGGGCATCACGGACACGGGCGCCGAGCTGTGGCGCAGCCCGACGGAGCTGTACGCCGCCCTGATGTCGCCGGTCGTGCTTGGCGGCCGCGTCTACACCGCCGCGTTCGGGATCATGGACGGCGGCCTGCTCGCCTTCGGCACGCCGTAGCGTCAGAGGACGCCTGCCCGGGCGCCTGCGCCTACTCGTTGATGAGGATCGGCCCCTCGGGCAGCTCCAGAACGATGGAGCCGTCCTCCACGGTCAGCGGCCATCGAACCAGGGGCATCACGGCCGGCGGGTCCAGCGCCTCACCTGTCGCCAGATCGAAGCGGGACAGGTGCAGCGCACAGGTCACCGAATCGCCCGTCAGGAACCCCTTGTCCAGTTCGAAGTACTCATGGGAGCAGATGCCCTGCAGGGCATGGAGGCCGTCCCGGTGGACGAGCAGGATGTCCGTCCCGTCCACCTGGATCATGAGCATCGTGCCCTCGGGCACGTCAGCGAGGGTCGCAACGGTGACGCGTCGGCTCACGATGGACGAGTCACCGGGTCATCAGGCGGACGGGGTGGTGGGCCGCGGAGCCATACCCGGATTGCGATACGACTCCATCATGATCTGCTCTTCCAGGGCGGTCATGCGGGTCTGGTAGACCCTGCCGATGATGGCCACGACGACCACAGCGGCGCCCCACAGCCAGCCCAGGTCCCTGACCGCCTGGTATGCGGACGTCGTGCCGGCCGTCAGCTCTTCCCACGTGATCTGCTGGAAGATCACGGCGATGCCCGCGATCGTGGCGATACCGCCAGCGATGGAGGTGAGCACGATGATGAGGTACTTGGGCACCCGCAGGACCACCACGATGGCGGCCAGGATGACGGCGCCAACGAGGCCGAAGATGAGGCTCATGAGGTTGTCACCGCCATTGCCGAGCATGGCCAGCAGGCCGACGCCCAGGCTGTAGCCGACCGAGGCCCCGATGAACACGACCGCGAACCAGTAGTACAGGTATGCGAGCGCCGCGAACACGATGCCGACCACGAAGCCGATGACCCAGCCGGTCGTTGTCGCGAGGAACCCGTCACCAAAGAGAGCGGTGACCACACCGGCGCCGAACAGGAAGCCGAAGAAGAAGCCCCAGATGGGCAACAGGATCAGGAACAGCTTGAAGCCGTAGAACACGAAGCCCAGACCGATCAGCAGAGCCAGCGCGCCGATCGCCGCCGCTTGCAACCAGGTGTCCATGCGTCCGATCCTCCTCGTGGCCGCACCGAAAAACGGGCGCACCGCCGACTAGGGTAGCGCAGGCAAGTGGGCGCTGATCTGCTCAGGCGGCCTGGGCCGGCTCCACGGCACGCGGCCACTTGGCTTCCAGCAGTCCACGGAGGCGCTCCTGCGCCTCCGGCAACGGGATGCGTGCCACGACCGGCTCCAGGAATGCGAGCACGATGAGGCGTCGTGCAGTCTCCCGATCCACGCCCCGGCTCTCGAGATAGAAGATCTGGGCTTCGTCGATGGGGCCCACGGAGCTGGAGTGAGCGGCCCGCCGGACGTTGGGCTGGTCGATCTCCAGGCTTGGGATGGTGACCGATCGAGCGCGCTTGGCGAGCAGCATGCTGAACTCGCCCAGATAGCTGTCCGTGCCGGTCGCCGACTGGCGGATCTCGATGAGGCCCTTGATGTAGCCCCGGGCACGGTCCGTGAACACGCCCTTGCTCAACAGGTCGCCCGTGGTGTCGGTGCCGATGTGGCGGGTGTAGGACGTCAGGTCGAACAGCTGGCTGCCGCCGCCGAAGCCGATCTCCACCTGGTGCACGGACGAGCCACGACCGACGAGCAGGTTGTCGATGCGGCTTCGGTGGAGCTGCGCACCGACCGAGGCGAGCGCCCACTGAAGTCGGGCGTCCTCGCCCAGCGTCGCGTGACGGTTGATGATGGCGATGGTGTCCTGGTCGAAGTCCTGGAGACCCGCAACCTCCAGTGATGCCCCGTCAGCCAGGATGAGCTCCGTGGTGTTCCACCACAGGCGCTGGGTGGTGCTTTCGGGTGCTGCCGGTGTGCCGTCGCCGAGCTGCTCCTCGAGGAGGCGAGCCGTGGCACCGGCGCCCAGCGACACGATGGTGCGGCCGATCGACCCGGTACTCGCGGCGCCAGCCCGCCAGCGGAGCACGATGGGCTCCGCGAGGTGGACCCCGGCGGGGACATGGATGACCAGGTCCAGCGTCGAGACGGCGCGCGGCACCTGTGCGAACGCGTCGTCCGCGGGCAGCGTGACACCATCACGGATGGCGTCGTCCACCAGACCCGGGCGATCGCGCAAGACGTTGCCAAGGGTGTCGATGACGAGGCCTGCGGCGGTCGCCTCGGCGCCCAGCACCCGGCTGGCATCCGACGCGCCGTCCACGGACACGAGCGCCGCGGCGCCGTCCGGCAGCTCACCTGCCGTGATCACGCCACGTTGCGTGGCGGTGACGCTGACGTCCCCGAAGCGCGCGGCTCGCAGGTCCAGGTAGGGCGTGAACAGCTGGTTGTTCTCGGCTGGCAGCGTGGCGACGCGCGCCGCTGCCTCCAGGCGCTCCGCCAGCAGCCACGCAGGCTGCCCGGCACGGATGGAGGCCGCTCTCGCGGCCTCCTCCGAGACGAACTCGAGGGACAGGGGCGGCACGCTCACCCGAGCGAGCCCTCCATCTCCAGCTTCACGAGGCGGTTGAACTCGATGGCGTACTCCATCGGCAGCTCCTTCGTGAACACCTCCAGGAACCCCTGGACGATGAGGTTCTGGGCCTCGTTCTCCGTCAGGCCGCGGCTCATCAGGTAGAACACCTGGTCGGCCGAGATGCGACCCACGGTCGCCTCGTGGCTGAGGGTGGTGTCGTCTTCCTGGATATCGATGTAGGGGTACGTGTCGCTGCGGCTCATGTCGTCGAGCATGAGCGCGTCACAGCGGACGCTGGCGACCGCGTTGGTGGCACCCGGCGCGACCTTGACCTGTCCCCGATACGTGGCCCGGCCACCGTCCTTGGACACGGACTTGCTGACGATGCGGCTGCGGGTATCGGGTGCCAGGTGGACGGCCTTGGCGCCCGTGTCCTGGTGCTGACCCTTGCCCGCGACCGCGACGGAGATGATGTCTGCGCTGGCGCCCCGGCCACGAAGGTAGATCGACGGGTACTTGACCGTCTTGCGCGAGCCCGTGTTGGCATCGATCCACTCGACCGTGGAGTCCTCGTACGCGTGGGCGCGCTTGGTCACCAGGTTGTAGACGTCGTTCGACCAGTTCTGGATGGTCGTGTAGCGAACCTTGGACTTGGCCAGGGCAACGACCTCGACGACCGCCACGTGGAGCGACTCGGTCGCATAGATGGGCGCCGTGCAGCCCTCGATGTAGTGGACGCTGGCACCCTCGTCCACCACGATGAGCGTCCGCTCGAACTGGCCGGTGTTCTCGCCGTTGATGCGGAAGTACGCCTGCAGCGGCAGGGGCACATCCACGCCCGGTGGCACGTACACGAAGGAGCCACCCGACCACACGGCGCCGTTGAGAGCGCTGAACTTGTTGTCCTCGGCGGGCACGACCGTGCCGAAGTACTTGCGCAGGATGTCCGGGTACTCGATGAGCGCCTGGTCCGTGCCCATGAACACGACGCCGAGCTTGGTCAGCTCTTCCTTGACGGAGTGATAGACCACTTCCGAGTCGTACTGGGCACCGACGCCGGACAGGAACTTCTGCTCCGCCTCCGGGATGCCCAGCCGCTGGAACGTGTCCTTGATCTGGTCCGGGACGTCGTCCCAACTCTTCTCTTCACGTTCGGAGGGCTTGCGGTAGTAGACGATCTTGTCGAAGTTGATCTTGTCCAGGCCATCGGTCCAGGTGGGCATGGGCCGCTTCAGGAAGTGCTCATAGGAGCGCAGCCGGTACTGGAGCATCCAGTCGGGCTCGTTCTTGATGCCACTGATCTCTTCCACGGTGGCGCGCGTCAGACCGCGCTTGGCCTCGTGGAGGTAGATGAGGTCATCGTGGAAGGCGTACTCGGCACGCCGGTCCTGGACCATCTCGCGGGTGTCAGTCATCGGTTCGTTCTCCTGGCCTGTGCCGGGCCGGGGCGCATGGGCCTGGTTGGCAGCATGCGAAGGGATGTCGCTGCGGGTCGACCGACTGGTTCACCGCTCCCACGCGACGGACACCGGGTCAATCCTGACCCCCATTATCGGGATTAGAGACCGTTTCCGTCAACGGCTGGGCTCGGCGGGACGCCAGGGCCGCTCGCCCCGTCCGTTCGAGCCTCAGCAGACGCCCCCGCACATGTGGCGTGCACCAACGACGAGACGTCCGCTCGCAAGGGCGCCGCAGGCCCTGATCTGGGAGGCATCGGGTCCGCGGCGGGCCCTGATCTGGGGTCGTGGGGCCCGCGGCAGGGAGCTTCGGGGGTCACGGTGCAGACCGCAGGGAGCCTGGGGCCTCCTCCGGATCGCCCATTGGGCTCGTCCTACACACCCGGCATGCATGCATGCGACATCGCGTCGCGGGTGCACAGTCCGTGTGCACGACCCACGGCGGCGCAGCGGGCCCTCGCTGTCAGGCCCTGCAAGGACGGGGTCACCGGAACTGCACGCACAACCATGGAACGACGCGGATCCTCACGTGTCCTGTGACCGCGAGTCATCAGGACGGTCGGGCCCTCGTGGACACGCACCCTTGGGATCGCTAGAACCCCGTCGAGCACCATGGCAGTATGTCGCTGCGGAACAGCGTATCTGCCGCTGCCAGGGCGCCGGCACGGTACTCGTTGGCGCCGTGCATCAGGACGGCATCGCGCAACCTGGTCCCGCCCAGATACGCAGCCGACAGCGCCGACACTGACAGGGCGAGCTCCGCCGTGCGGTCGGTCGGGACGCAGGTCGCCCCGTCCGGGGACGCCTCCAGGAGCACCCTGGTCGGTGACCCGGCGCCGCCGTCGACCACGTCGAGCACCAGGGACAGCGTCCGATCGTAGCTGCGCGCCTCGAGCGCCCGCGGCACGTCCAGCAGTCGCAGCCACATGCCATCGCCGCTCTCGGACATCTGGGCGGCGCGGGCATTGGTCAGCAGCCAGGGCAGCGGCTCCGCCGGCGAGCGTCGTTCTGCCCGTACCGTGGCCACGAGGTCCATCTCCAACAGGAAGCGCCACAGGTCGGCATAGGCCTCGTCACCCAGGGCGTGCAGCTCATCCACCTGGAGCACGTTGCGTGGCTGGCGCTGCTCCCACTTCTCGTCGACGTGGTAGCGGACGTACCCGTCGGGCGTCCCGTCCAGACCCCGATGGAAGGCCACGAATCCCTTCCAGGTCGGGCCCCAGCTCGTGGTCCGCAGGCCCAGGTCCTGGTCCCAGGTGAACTCGCGCCGCCAGATCTCGCCCGGCTGACGCGCCCGCGCGACATGGAAGATCCGGCGTACCTCATCGCGCGTCGCCCTCGAGAGGGGCTCGAAGGTGATCGAGCCGGGAGGCGCCGATCCCGGCAACCGGGCGTCGGCTGCGTTGAGCGTCCAGGTCGCCGTCGGCACTGCGGGCCCAAAACCGAACCGGCCATAGATAGGGTACTCCGAGGCGTACAGCATGGCCGCCGTCTCGCCCCGGTCTCGTGCTGCATCCAGCTCTGCCGTCATCATGCGGCTGAGGATCCCCTGGCGCCGATGGGTCGGCCGGACGGTCACACCCGCGATCGCCGTTCCCGGCAGCTGGACGCCGCCCGGAACCGTCAGCTCCGTGGCCCACGACCGTGTCGTGCCCACGATGGTGTCGCCCTCGAACGACGCCCACACGCGCCGGTAGTCCCAGAGCGGCACTACCTCGGCTGCGATCGCGTCGGCATCGCTGCGGTCCAGGAACGCTGTCATGACGGACTCGAACCATGCCGCCGTCTCGGCCGGTTCGATGGTGCGGACGTCGAAGGGCATCGCCGGACAGTAGCACCAGCGGCCGGGACGTTTGCCGGTGGCCAGCCCACGGCTGCAACCGAGTCGATACCCGGCGGTACGTCCTCGCCATCTACCCAACGGGTGTCCCGTGGGAGTACGGTAGGGGTTGCGTCTGCCGCCGAGGAGGAATGGCGGCCGGCTTACCCAAGTAGGCCCCAGAGGAGGAGCACCCGGCATGACCAACAGCAGGTGGGCAAGGCTCGCGACGATGACAGCGGCGGCCGCGATCGTCGTGACAGGCTCCGCCATGAGCGTCTCGGCACAGTCGCCCAGCGCCCCGGCGGCATCGACCTCGTCGGACTGCGCCGCGGGCGCATCCAGCGACGCCGTCACCATCCCGGAGACCGTGGAGGGCAAGTTCAACGTCGCCATGGTCCTCATCGGGCCCCATGACGATGGCGGCTGGAGCCAGGCGCACTACGAAGGCCTCCAGTACGTGTGCCAGAACGTGCCCGACACCCATGTCGCGTACATGGAGTTGGTGCCCGAGGGCACCGACTCCGAGCAGGTGTTCCGGAGCCTCGCGCGCAAGGGCTTCGACTTCATCATCGGCACCTCGTTCGGCTACATGGACCCCATGGCCACGGTGGCCGAGGAATACCCGGACAGCACGTTCCTGCACCTCACTGGCTACAAGTCCAACGGCACCAACTTCGGCAACTTCTTCGGTGCCATCGAGGACATGAAGTACCTCGCGGGCATGCTCGCCGGATCCCGCGCCAAGCTGGACGGCAACACCAAGCTGGGCTACATGGCAACGTTCCCCATCCCGGAAGAGGTCCGGCTGGGCAACGCGATCATGCTCGGCGCCAAGCAGACCTGCCCCGAGTGCACCATGGACCTGCGCTGGATCAACACCTGGCATGACCCACTGCTGGAGAGCGATGGCGCAGCCTCGCTGTTCGACGCTGGTGCCCAGGTCGTGTTCACGGGTGCGGACACCCCGGCCAACGCCACCGTCGCCCAGGAGAAGGGCAAGTGGGCCGTGACCTACGACCACCCCAGCTCCTGCGCGCTCGACTCCTGCCTCACCGCCCCCTACTGGATCTGGGGACCGGAGTACGCGCGCATCGCTGCAGAGGTCAAGGCTGGCACTTACACGGCCGGCTACGAGTACTTCGATGCCACGTCCGGCGCCATGGCCCTGTACGGCTTCATGGACGGTGAGACGCCCCAGCCGGGCATCGCCGACCTGCCGGCTGAGGATGTCCAGAAGGTCAGGGACACCCTCGCCGCCATGCTCGACGGCTCGTTCGATCGGTTCGACGTGTTCGCCGGACCCATCAACGACAACGTCGGCAACGTCGTCCTCGCGGACGGCGTCCAGCTGGTGCAGGCCGACCTGGATCAGTTCCCGCCCGGCGCACCCGGCAACGAGTGCACTGTCTGCATGCAGTGGCTTGCCGAAGGCATCAATGGGGCACTGCCCACCAACTAGCACGTACTGACATCGCTCCCCGACGGCCAGTGGCTGTCGGGGAGCTTTGTCGTTCCGGCATCATGCCGATGGTCGCACCAGCCGAGGCCTGCCCATGACCGAACCGGCATCAGTGGTCGCTGCGCCCGACGAGAGGACCACGCTCGCGGTCGAGATGCGTGGCATCGTGAAGCGCTTTCCGGGGCTCATCGCGAACGATCACGTCGACTTCCAGCTGCGGCGGGGTGAGGTGCACGCCCTGCTGGGCGAGAACGGCGCCGGCAAGAGCACGCTCATGAACATCCTTTCCGGCCTGTACGAGGCGGACGAGGGCACCATCGCCGTCCAGGGCGTGCCGGTCAGCATCCGTTCCCCACGGGACGCCATCGAGTCCGGCCTGGGCATGATCCACCAGCACTTCACGCTGGTGCCGTCGCTCACGGTCACGGAGAACGTTCTGCTGGGTCTCAAGGAACCCCGCTTCCGGCTGCACCTGCCGCACTACGCCCAGAAGATCCGCGAGCTCGCGGAGGGCTCCGGTCTGCGGGTCGACCCCATGGCCAAGGTGTGGGACCTCTCGGTCGGGGAGCAGCAGCGGGTCGAGATCATCAAGATGCTGTATCGCGGCGCCCGGGTGCTGATCATGGACGAGCCGACGGCCGTGCTGGCGCCCCAGGAGGCGGAGGAGCTGTTCCGGACGCTCCGGGACATGACCGCCCGCGGCGAGTCCATCGTGTTCATCAGCCACAAGCTGGACGAGGTGCTGGCCATCGCGGACCGCATCACCATCCTGCGCAAGGGCAAGGTCACGGCGGCGGCCATCCCTGCTGCCGGTCGGACACGACCCGAGCTGGCGCGCCTGATGGTCGGGCGGGAGGTGCTCGAGACGATCGTCCGGACACCCTCCACGCCGGGCCCCGTGGTGCTCCAGCTGGCAGGCGTGCACGCGCTCGATGACCGGGGCCTGCCGGCCCTGCGGGATGTGTCCCTGGACATCCGGTCGGGCGAGATCATGGGTCTGGCGGGCGTGGCAGGGAACGGTCAGTCAGCGCTGGCAGAGGTCATCACGGGCCTGCGTGCCTGTACCGGCACGGTCACCGTGCACGGCGAGGAGCTGGCCGGTCGGCCACCCGTGCGGGCCATCGATGCGGGCGTCGCGCACATCCCGGAGGATCGCCACGGCACGGGCAGCGCGCCGGACCTGTCGCTCATCGACAACCTGATGATGAAGAGCTACCGACGGGCACCCATCGCGCGCGGCTGGATCGTGAACAGCACCGTCGCCCGGGAGCGCGCCGTGGAGCTCAAGGACGAGTACCAGGTCGCGGCGCCCAACGTGGACATCCAGGCTCGGCTGCTCTCCGGTGGCAACCTCCAGCGGCTCATCTTCGCTCGCGAGATCTCCACGATGCCCAGCATCATCATCGCCGCGCAGCCCTCCCGGGGCCTGGACGTGGGCGCCGTGGAGACCGTCCACCGGCTGCTCCTGGAGCGCCGCACGGCAGGTGCCGCGGTGCTCCTCGTGAGCGAGGACCTGGACGAGATCCTGGCGCTCTCCGATCGAGTGGCGGTCATCTACGACGGCCACATCGCGGCCGTGCTGGACGTGGCGGACGCGGACGTGCACACGCTTGGTCTGCTCATGACCGGTGGTGCCATGGGGTCGGATGAGCAGCCAGTGGCCGTGAGGCAGGGCGCATGACCGCCGCGACGCGCCGGCCGCTCATCCCCTACGCGCTGCGGACCGAGCAACGCCTGGAGGTCCCTCGCTGGCTGCCCATCGCGACGACCATCAGCGCCGTGGTGGTGGCACTCGTCATCTCTGGCCTGCTCATCGCACTCATCGGCGGCGACCCGTTCGCGGTGGGGGCCCACATCGTCCGGTCGTCGCTGGGCAACGTGGGCGTGCTGTCGGACACGCTGGTCAAGGCGACGCCGCTCATCTTCACCGGTCTCGCGTGTGCCCTGGCGTTCCGGATGCGCCTCTGGAACATCGGCGCTGAGGGCCAGCTCTACTTCGGCGCCTGGGGCGCTTCTGCCGTGGTGCTGCTGCCCATCGTGCCCGCCGGCAGTTCGCCGTTCGTGGTCGTGCCCCTGATGCTCATCGCGGGCGTCCTGGCCGGCGCGGTGTGGGGCGGTGTCGCGGGGTGGCTCAAGGCACGCTTCAACGTCAACGAGATCATCTCCACGTTGATGCTCAACTACATCGCCATCCTGTGGGTCCGCTACTGGGTCTTCGGCCCCTGGAGCGAGGGCGGCTTCCAGCTATCCAGGCCGTTCCCGCGGGAAGCGTGGCTGCCGCGCCTGACCGACTTCTCCAAGACCTTCCACGACCTGGCCGGCCTGACCACGCACCTCGGCTTCGTGATCGGCGTCATCTGCGCCTTCCTGGTCTGGTTCCTGCTCAAGCGGACGCGCAAGGGATATGAGATCCGGCTCATCGGGGACAACCCCAGGGCGGCCCGGTACGCGGGCATCGACATCGGCCGCAACGTGATCCTGGTGATGCTCATGTCGGGCGGCCTGGCCGGGCTCGCGGGCATGGTCGAGGTGACCGGTTCGGTGCACCGACTCCAGGACGGCATCTCGCCCGGCTACGGCTTCACGGGCGTGATCATCGCCTACCTGGCGCGCTTCAATCCCTTCGGCGTGGTCATCGCCGCGATCCTGTTCGGCGCACTCATCCTGGCCGGTCGTGAGATCCAGCCGGCGGGCATCCCGGCCATGATCCAGGGCATCGTGCTGTTCTGCGTCATCTGCAGCGACATCCTGCTGCGGAAGCGCGTCCGGCTGGTCCGGAAGTGAACTTCGAGATCATCTTCGCAGCGGGCGTCGCCAGCGGCACCATCCTGCTGTTCGCAGCCATCGGCGAGATCTTCACGGAGCGCGCCGGGATCATCAACCTCGGCGTCGAGGGCATGATGTTCGTGGGCGCGCTGGCGGGCTACAAGGTGGGTGTCGAGACGGGCAACCCGTGGCTGGGCCTCGCGCTCGCGATGGCCGCCGGTGCGGCGCTGTCGCTGCTGCACGCCATCGTGTGCATCCACTTCCAGGCCGACCAGATCGTGTCCGGGCTGGCGCTCACGTTCGTGGGCACGGGCGTCGCGCTGGTGCTCGGCGAAGGCCTCGCCAACACCCGGACGGGCGCGCTGCTGCCCACCCTGACCATCCCGCTGCTGGCCGACATCCCGTTCATCGGCGGCGTGTTCTTCACCGACCAGAGCATCCTCGTCTACCTGGGCTACCTGCTGGTACCCGCGGCCTACATCTGGATCGACCACACCCGCCCCGGCATGCACCTCCGCGCCGTCGGCGAGCAGCCCTCGGCGGCCGATGCGCTGGGTGTCGATGTGTATCGGACGCGGTACGCGTATACCCTCGTCGGCGGGGCGCTGGCGGGCCTGGCCGGCGCGACCATCACCATGGCCATCACGCCAGGGTGGTTTGCGAACCAGACGACCTCCGGCCTCGGCTGGATCGCGGTGGGTCTGGTGATCTTCGCCCAGTGGAGCCCGGGACGGGCGCTCATCGGAGCGTATCTCATCGCGGTCATCCGGCGCCTGACGCTCGACCTGCAGGGGCCGTCCGACTTCTTCGGCTTCGACAACCCCTTCTTCCACTACCAGCCATCGACCTTCTTCCTGAACATGCTGCCCTATGCGATGGTCATCCTGGTGCTAGTCATCGGTTCCCGCGAGGCACGCCGACGTCGTATCGGTGCGCCGGCGTCACTGGGCGTCCCCTATGTCCGCGGCGAACGCGGCCATTGATGACGGGTCCGGACCTCAGCCGAACGCGTTCGGCGCGGCGAGGCTCGCGGTCAGCAGGTGCTCACCCGGATTGACCCGATCGGGCCAGTCGGCGATGAGGCGCACGACAGAGCCCGCCAGGCTGGCCACGTACACATCGCCCGAGCGCGCCCGATGGATCGAGTGGCCGTTGGCGTCGAGCGACTCGAGCACCTCGCCAGTGGCGGGATCCAGACGCATGACGCGGCCGCCAAGGGAGTCCTGCGCGATGAGTTCGAGCGTGCTCCGGTAGGTCGCCACCCACAGGCTGCCGTCGGCCCCGAAGTCGATGCCTTGTGTCGCGCCCAGGTGATCCCAGGTTCTCACCAGGCCACCAGCCGAGTCCATGATCTGGATACGGTGGTTCGTTCGGTCGCTGACATACAGCAGGCCATCCGGCCCGAAGATCACCGAGTGGGGCGTGTGGAACCCGGCCGGACCCGTGCCCCGCTTGCCAAAGCTGCCTAGCCGTCGGCCGTCGGGGCTGAATCGCACGACCCGGGAGTTGCCGTATCCATCCGCGACGAACACGTCACCGGATGGCGAGAAGGCGACGTCCGTCGGGCGATCGAAACACTGATCGTCCGTGCCCGCGACCCCGACCGTGCCCAGCGACAGGGTCAGCGTGCCGTCGGGTTCCCAGCGGGTGACCTCGTGCTGGAAGACATCGGTCAGCCAGAGTGCGCCATCGGGTGCCAGGCGCAGCCCGTGTGCGCGAGCGATCCGCCCGCGGCCCCATGAGCGCACATATCGACCTTCCTGGTCGAGCACGATGATGGGGTCGCCCGCCGGCCCACGATGCGCGATATAGACCAGGCCGTCCGCATCCGTGACCACGGCCGAGACACGTCCGAACCACCAGCCGTCGGGCAGGCCGTCCGCCCCGAACCGGGTATCGGCGCGCATCTGGAGCAGGGATCCCTCGTGGGGTTGCCAGGCGGACGGTGTGTGCATGCCGGCAGCATACCGAGGAAGACGCGGCCTACACTCGGTCGGCGTGGCACGTCTCCAGCTCCCCAATCCACAGCCGTCCTCGCCGGCGGTGCGTGCCGTCATGCGCGCCAATCGGGCCCGCGACACGGGACCGGAACGGGTCATCCGTCGCGCACTCCGGGACGCCGGCTATCCCGGCTATCGCCTGAACTGGAAAGGCGCACCCGGCCGGCCGGATGTCACGTATCCCGGTCGACGCGTGGCGATCTTCGTCCATGGCTGCTACTGGCATCACTGCCCGCGTTGTCAGCCGGGCATCCCCAAGTCCAACCCCGAGTTCTGGATGCGCAAGTTCGAGCTCAACCGGGAGCGGGATGCCCGTAAGCGTGGACAGCTGGAAGAGCAGGGATGGACGGTGCACGAGGTCTGGGAGTGCGATATCCGTGAGCGGTTGCCGGAGACCATGGCCATCATCGCGCTCGACCTGACAGGGAGGCCGGGCTGATGGCCGCGTCGTCCGGGGAGGGCTCGACGTGTGGTGAGAGGTGCTCTGCAACTAGCGCAAACAGTACCGTGCAACTTGTACGTCGTGAATGCGTGTCGTGTCTTGTCACTGCCGACATCGGCAGGACCGCGGTCCCTACCGATATCCCATCGTTCGTAGCCAGGATGGCCACGAGAGCCGCCGAGTCCTCCCCGGACCGCGCGGAGCCACCAGCATAGGCCCCTCCGCTGCGGCCCGCAGGTCCCACGCCCGGACCTGGTCACGCCAGCGGCGTCGTTCGGTCGGCTCCGCAGTGCGTGGCACGAGGAACAATGCGCGCAGCGCGCCGCCCTCCACCAGGGCAGATACGTCCCACTCGGCCGGCTCCGGCACCTGCGCGAGTGTCAGGGCGTAGCGCAGGCCAGCACGCAACGCCCCAGCGCGGCCACGTGAGTCCAGATCGGCCGCGGCGGCGGCCAGGTCGTGACCCGGCACGAGCACCCGTGCCGTGGGGAACGCGAGGCGGCAGCGTTCGGCCATGACATGCACGGACGGCAACGGCACGCCCGGGGTGTCCACCCTTCCCACCGAGGTGGCAGTCATGGCACCGCTGGCGAACGTAGCGCGTTCGGGCCGTCCGACGAGCAGGCCACCCGTCGACTCGACGACAAGGACGTCGCTGATGGGGGCCGCGGCGCC
>JBBQNA010000058.1:0-15605 GCA_038329515.1 Candidatus Limnocylindrales bacterium
TCGAGGCGCGCGCGGCACTGGCGGACGGCGCCACGGAGCTGGATATGGTGCTGCTGATCGGCGCCCTCAGGTCCGGGCGTGACGCAGAGGTCCAGGCGGACATCGCGGCCGTGGTCCTGGTGGCCCACGACGCGGGCGCCATCGTCAAGGTCATCTTCGAGAACGCGTACCTCACGGACGACGAGAAGATCCGGGCGTGCCGCCTGACGGAGGCCGCGGGTGGCGACTTCGTCAAGACCTCCACCGGGTTCGCGCCGTCGGGCGCGACCATCGACGACCTCAAACTGATGCGTGCCAACACCTCGCCGCACGTCCAGGTCAAGGCCGCGGGTGGCGTGCGGACGCTGGATGCACTGCTGGAGGTCATGAACGTGGGTGTCACGCGCATCGGCGCCACGACGACCAGCACCATCCTTGACGACTTCCGGGCTCGCAAGGCCGGTGCCGGCATCACGGCCGCGGCCGGCAGCGCGGTCGGCGGGGGCTACTGAGGACGTGATCGACGCGGTGGGCATCGGGATGCTCGGAACCGGCTTCATCGGCCAGTTCCACACCCAGGGCCTGCGCCATGTGTCGGCCGCCCGTCTGGCGGCCTGCTACGGCCGGGATGCTGCCCGACGGGAGGCCTTCGCGACCCGCAACGGTTATGCCCGGTCGTACGACTCGATCGACGCCGTGTGCGCCGATCCGGGCGTCGACCTGGTCATCGTCTCGTTGCCCAACGAGCTGCATCTTGAGGCCGTCCAGGCAGCCGCGCGCCATGGCAAGGGTGTCGCGTGCACCAAGCCCCTGGGCAGGACTGGCACGGAGGCCGCCGCCGCGGTCGAGGCCGTGGCCCGGGCCGAAGTCTGGCACGGGTACCTCGAGAATGTGGTGTTCGCGGCCGAGTTGGTCCGGATGCACGAGATGGTGGAGGCCGGTGGCATCGGGCGACCGATCAGCTTCCGAGCGCGCGAGGCGCACAGTGGCCCGCACGCGGCCCACTTCTGGGACGCCACCAAGGCCGGTGGTGGTGCGCTCCTGGACATGGCCTCGCACGGTGTCGAAGCGGCGCGCTACCTGTTTGGCAAGGAGACGCCCATCCGGGACGCGTTCGCATGGGGTGACACGCTCGTCCACACGGAGCGCACCACGGCCGAGGACAACGCCGTGATGCTGATGCGCTTCGAAGACGGCAGGGTGGCCACGATGGACGTGTCGTGGTCCAGCAAGGGCGGCCTGGAGGGTCGCTTCGAGCTCACTGGCACGGGCGGCCGGATCATCGCGGACATGGCCTCCACCGTCATCCGGGCATTCATCGAGCAGCCCGCCGGATATCTGGCGGAGAAGGCCGATGCCGACACGGGCTGGGTGTTCCCGGTGCCGGATGAGACCTATGCCCACGGTCACGACGCGATGATGGGGCACATGCTGGAGGCGTTCCGGACCGGCACCCAGCCGCGGGAGACGTTCTACGACGGACTGGCCGTGAACCAGGTCCTCGATGCCGCATATCGTTCGATGCGTTCTGGCCACTGGGAGGCAGTCGCCACCGTGTCGGCGCCCAACCCATGACGACCGCTTCCGGCAGCCCGGTGTCGGTGCTGACGTGGATCGGCCACGCCCAGGCGCTGCTGACCCGTCTCGCCGAGACGCAGGCTGAGGTGATGGAGGTGGCAAGCGCATGGTGTGCGGACGCTATCGCGGCGGGAGGGCTCGTCCACCTCTTCGGCACGGGCCATTCGCGCATCCCGGTAGAGGAGATGTTCCCGCGCTACGGCTCGTTCCCGGGGTTCCATCCCATGGTCGAGCTGTCGATGACCTTCCACACCCAGGTGGTGGGGTCCAACGGCCAGCGCCAGGCGATGTTCATCGAGCGGGTGCCCGGCCTCGCTGAGGTGATCCTGTCCAACTTCACATTCGGCGCACGGGATGTGATGATGATCTTCTCGGCCAGCGGGCTGACCGCGGTGCCAGTGGAGATGGCCCGCGGTGCACGCGCCCGGGGCCTGCGGGTCATCGCCATCACGTCGGTCGCCCAGTCGATGTCCGCGGAGCCCGGACCCGAGGTCGGCTCGCGACTGCTGGATGAGGCGGACCTGGTCATCGACCTGTGCACTCCACCGGGGGATGCGATGGTCCACATCGATGGGCTCGATACGCCCGTCGGTCCCGGCTCGACCATCACCAACGTCGCCATCGTCAACTCCATCAAGGTCCGGGTCGCGCAGCTGCTGACGCAGCGGGGCGCGATGCTCCCGGTCATCACCCGGGCATCCGAGGTGGGGACCGAACGCTCCAAGGAGCTGTTCGCGGCGGCCTATGACGAACATGCACGACGGATCGCGCGCGCGATCGACAAGCCCTGACAGAGGAGGTGCGGTAGACCAGACAGTGGCTCCGGATCCAGTACGACCACGACCGGCGACCTGGCCCAGTGCTTCGTCGGCGTCCCCCTGAGGAGGATCTCACACACATGGATCGATCAGCACGCAAGCTGCTCGCCGGTATCAGCGTCGCCATCATGGCCGCCGCGATCGCCGGCCCCGTCGCAGCCCAGTCGCCCGCAGCCAGCGGAGCCGCCGGCGGCGGCTATGTCATCGGCGTCTCCAACAACGCGGCCGGCAACGGTTGGCGCGAGGAGATGATCTGCTCGATGAAGGCGCAGGCGCTCGCCTCCGGCGAAGTCGCCAGCATGAATGTCATCCACCGCACCACTGATGCTGCCGGCCAGCTCGAGGATCTGCGGACTCTCATCTCCGCCGGTGTCGATGCCATCGTCGTCAACCCGGCCGATCCGGCCGCGCTGAACCCGGCCCTTGCCGAGGCGAAGGCAGCAGGCATCACGGTCGTTGCCGTCGACTCGCCGGTCACCGACCCCGATACCTACATCCTGTCCAACGACCAGGCGAACTACGGCTACCTGGGCGCCAAGTGGCTGTTCGAGCAGCTCGGCGGCACCGGCAATGTGGTCTACATGCGCGGCATCGCCGGCGTGCAGTCCGACACCGACCGCGACACGGGCTTCAAGAAGGCCCTTGCCGAGAACCCGGGCATCAACGTCGTCAGCGAGACGTTCACGAACTGGGCACAGGCTGACGGCACCCAGCAGATCACGGACCTGCTCAATGCCGGTACCAAGATCGACGGCGTCTGGACGTCGGGCATCGACAACGTCATCGTCGACGCCTTCAAGACGGCCGGTGTCCCGTACGTGCCCATCGTAGGCGCTGACAACAGCGGCTTCGTTGCGCAGCTGCTCGACACCGCGAACTACGAAGGCCTGACCGGCGCCGCGGTGACCAACCCCGGTTCCGTGGGTGGCGCCGGTGTGGCGCTGGCGCTGCGCATCCTCGACGGCACTGCGCCCGCCGACAAGCTCTCGCTGCTGACCCCGGAGGTCTGGGACAACGTCAGTGACGCTGGCAAGGCTGCCCTGACCCTCGCCAATGACCCGACCCTTGACCCCACGTGGCCCCTTGGCCTGAGCGTCCCTGACTGGACGACCTACACCAAGGAGCAGCTGCTCGCCTGCAAGGCGCCGGGCGAGTAACCAACCCTCCGTACGCTCTTCGAGGGGTGTCGGGACGTCCGGCACCCCTCGAAACCTCATTCCGGGACGATCACATGACCGACCTGCTCCTGGATGCCAGCGGTATCACGAAGCGCTATGGCGCCGTCTCGGCGCTGCGCGACGCGTCGCTGGCCGTGCGGCCCGGAGAGGTCCATGCGCTCATGGGCGCCAATGGCGCCGGCAAGAGCACGCTCGTCAAGATCCTCACCGGCGCCGTCCGCGCCGACAGCGGCAGCATCACCATCCGGGGCACCAAGCGGGTCGTCCGCTCCCCCACGGACGCGCGACGCGCTGGCATGATGTCGGTGTACCAGGATCCGTCGGTCATCCCCGACCTGGACGTCGCCGACAACCTGCGCCTGACCGGCACCCCTGTCGATGCCTTCCGGTCCTGGATGACCGCGCTGGGCATCCCCCGCCTGGACCTGGCCGACTACGCCCGTGACCTGCCGCTGCCGACGCTGCGCATCATCGACCTCGCGCGCGCGCTGGCCCACGAGCCGGACATCCTGGTCATGGATGAGACCACGGCCGCTCTCCCCGCAGACCTGACCGAGAGGGTGCTGGAGGTCGTCGGGGGACAGCGGGCGTCCGGCCGCTCCGTCATCTTCATCTCCCATCGGCTGATCGAGATCTCCGCGCTGTGTGACCGGGCCACGGTGCTGCGCGACGGCGAGACCGTGGGCGTCGTGGACATGGGCACCGGCGCGGAGGACCGCATCGTGGGCCTGATGCTGGGGCCCAGCGAGGCCGATGCCCAGCCACGCACACCGGCTCCGACGACGGCCATTGGTACCGCGACCACCGATGGCGACGCTCGGCTCGCGGTCCAGGGTCTTCGCTCGGGCACCAAGCTGACCGACGTGTCGTTCAAACTGCGTGCCGGCGAGGTCCTGGGTGTCGTGGCGCTTGAGGGGCAGGGCCAGGAAGAGCTGTTCGAGGTGCTCGCGGGATCCCGTCGGGCCAGTGGCGGCGAGTTGCGCGTGGACGGCCAGCCGATGAGCTTCCGCCATCCCGCGGATGCCATCCGTGCCGGGCTCGTGTATGTGCCCGCGGATCGCCTGGAAGCGCTCCTGCCGCAGCGCTCCGTGCGCGAGAACATCGCGTTGCCGTTCTCATCCCGGATGCGTGACTGGGGACCCATCCGGGTCGGCGCCGAGAGGCGCGTCGTCGATCGCGCCATCGAGCGGCTCCAGATCGACACCCGTGCCCAGTCCGAGGTGCGTCGCCTGTCGGGTGGCAACCAGCAGAAGGTGACCATCGCGCGCTGGATCGCGACGGGGGTCCAGACGTTGCTCTGCTTCGACCCCACGCGGGGCATCGATATCCGCACCAAGCGCCAGATCTACAGCTTGCTGCGGGAGCTCGCCGCGGCCGGCTCGGCGGTGCTGCTGTACACCTCCGAGCTGGAGGAGATCCAACTGGTGTGTGACCGCACCATCGTCATCTTCGGTGGCCGGGTCGTGGATGAGATGCCGGCAGCGGTGGCCGACGAACCGACCCTCCTGCGCGCCGCGTACGGCCTGCCACCCGGCGTACCGATGCCGGAAGAGCTCGCCGACTCTGCTCTGGCGCCCGTCGCCGACCGCGTCTCGTGAGCCTCGCCTCGCCCGCAGCCGCGACCGCGCCCGCAGCGCCATCCCAACTCGCGCGCATCCTCCGTCGCAACGGCTGGACCATCACCCTGTTCGTGCTCCTGGCATGCCTGCTGGTCCTGGCACGCGTCCTGCGGTCCGGATTTGGGCCTGCCGATATCCAGTCGCTGGCCATCGGTGTGCTGCCCATCATCTTCGCGGCCGCTGCCCAGACGGTCTGCGTCATCTCTGGTGGCATCGACCTCTCGGTCGGACCCGTGATGGCCTTCACGAGCGTCACAGCGGCGGCCCTGATGAAGGGTGGCAGCGAGGAGTCGGCCGTGGCGGTCGTCATCGTCGTGCTGCTCCTGGGCCTCGCGGTGGGCGCCATCAACGGCCTGTTGGTGGTGGCCAGCCGGGTACCCGACATCATCGTCACGCTCGCCATGTCGTTCGTGTGGGCCGGTGCGGCGCTCCTTGTGCTGAGCAGCCCCGGCGGCGGGGCTGCTCAATGGTTCAAGGATCTGTCCAACGGGTCCTTCCTCATCGAGTGGTTTCCGAAGGCGCTCCTGCTGGTGCTCGTCTGCGTCGCAATCGTGTGGCTGCCATTGCGCCGCTCACGTCTCGGCCTGTCGATGTACGCCGTGGGCAGCAACCCCATCGCGGCGCTCCGGAGTGGCGTGAACGTCAACCGGACCAAGGTCGCCGCGTACATGGTCACGGGCCTGTTTGCAGCGGCTGGCGGCCTCGCGTTGACCATGGTCACGGGCATCGGCTCGCCGGTGCCGGGGGCATATACCCTGAACGGGGTGGCGGCCATCGTGCTGGGTGGTGTCAGCCTTGCCGGAGGACGCGGCGGCATGCTGGGTCCCATCGCAGCCGCGTTCGTGCTCTCGCTCATCCGCGTCAACCTGGTGTTCCTGGGCGTCGACCCTGCCTATAGCACCGTCATCCAGGGCGTCATCCTCATCATCGTGGTCATGGTCGGTGGCCTCGTGGCGCTCCGGCGGTCCCGGGCATGAGCGCAGCGCCGGGCACCGTCCAGGAGATCGCGGCAGTCGACCGCGGCGGCTCGACCTTGCGGCGTCGGCTGACGGACCAGCCGGTCATCCCGTTGCTGTTCCTGTTGTTGTGCCTCGTGGTGCTCCTGTTCGTCATCCAGCCCGGCTTCCTGGGCAGGCCCACCAACTGGCTCTCGTCGACCATCCGGACAGCGACGCCGCTCGCCCTGCTGGCGGCCTGCCAGACCCTGGTCATGCTGACGGGGGGCATCGACCTGTCGGTTGCGACCATCGCGACCATGTCGGCGTTCGTGATGGCCACGCAATCGGCGGCCCAGGGGGATGCGGCCGCGGTGCTCCTGGGCATCCTGGTGGGCGCGGGGATGGGGCTCATCAACGGCATCGGCATCGGCATCTTTCGGGTGCAGCCGCTGATCATGACCCTGGGCACCGGACTGGTGGGTGCCGGGGCGCTCACCGTGTACCAGAAGTTCGTCCTGACCGCGGGCTCGTCCGTGCCTGATCCCATAGCCTGGCTGGGTGGCGGGACGTCCCTTGGCTTCTTTCCCAACAGCCTGCTGCTGTTCGTGCCGGTGGCTGCGCTCATCATCGTCGGCCTCCGACGCACGGGCTACGGCCGGATGCTGTTCGCCGTGGGTGACAATCCCGTCGCGGCACGGCTCGCCGGGGTGCGCATCTGGCAGGTGCTAGCCGTGTTGTACGTCATCTCGGGCGTACTGGCCGCCGTCGCGGGGATCATGCTGGCGGGCGTGACCAAGACCGCCGCCCTGGGCAGCGCCGAGGGGCTACTGCTGCCCTCTGTCGCGGCCGCGGTCATCGGCGGCACGTCCATCTTCGGTGGCCGTGGCGGCTACGCCGGGAGCATCGTTGGCGCGCTCATCCTGACCGTGCTCACGAGCATGCTGACCGTGCTCAGCGCGCCCCAGCCCGTCCGCCAGATCATCTTCGGGGCCATCATCCTCGCCGTCGCCGCGGCATATGCGCGCCTCACAGCATCGCGTTGAGCGTCCTGCGAGCGATGACGCCGACCCGTCACCTGGGCCTCGACCTGGGGGTCACCAACCTCAAGTGGGCCGTGGTGGAGCAGACCGGTGATACGTGGACCGGCATCGCCAATGGCCAGGTGCCGACTCGTTCGGTGGAAGGCCCGGAAGCGGTCGTGGCCCAGCTGGCGACCGTCGGCGGCGAGGTCATGGCCACGCATCGGGGCATCAGCTCCATCGGTATCGGCGTACCCGGTCTCTATGACCCCGACACTGGCACGACCGAGTTCCTGGTCAACATGCCCGGTGCCTGGCGCGGTGTCCCGGTCGCGGCGCCGGTGCAGGCAGCCCTGGGCCTGCCGACCGCGCTCATCAATGACGCGCGCGCCTTTGGGCTCGCGGAGCTTCGCCTGGGTGCGGGCCGGGGGACGCGCTCGATGGTCGGGCTCACCCTGGGTACCGGGATCGGCGGCGTCATCGCCATCGATGGGCAGGTGCTCCAGGGCTACAAGGGCACGGCCGGCGAGATCGGCCACCAGGTCATCGACCCCGACGGACCACTCTGCAACTGTGGCACCCGCGGTTGCGTGGAGGCGTACTGCCGGGCGGAGCAGGTCGCTCGGGTCTGCGGCACGGAGACCGTCGAGGAGGCCGTCCGGGCGGCGCGGGCCGGGGACGAGCGCGCGCTGGCCGGGCTCGCGGACGTGGGCCGCTACCTGGGTATCGGCATCTCCAACGTCATCGTGCTGCTGACCCCGGAGCGCGTGGTGCTCGGCGGCGGCGTGGCCGGTGCCGGGGAGCTGCTGCTGGCGCCCATCCGGAACGAGATCAGTCGGCGCGTCCATGTGACGGCATGGCAGCACGTCGACGTGGTGCTGGCGCAGCTGGGCACGACCGCGGGCGCCATCGGGGCCGCGGTCCACGGCGCGGAGCGAGCCGCCGCATGACCCGCGAGACCATCGCGGGGCGACTGGTACTCGCTGACCGGGTGGAACCGGGCAGGCTCATCATCGTGGACGAGCGGATCGCTGACATCGAGCCCGATGACGCGCTGGTCGGTGGATCGTACGTGCTGCCGGGCTTCGTGGACCTGCACGTTCATGGTTGGGCGGGCTACGACGCGATGGGTGGCCGCGCGGCGCTCGATGGCATGTGCCGCACCTTGCTGCGCCAGGGCGTCACGTCGTTCCTGCCGACGGGCGTGACGTCAGCCATCCCGGAGCTGGTCACGTTCGCGGAGTCGGTCCGTGGCTGGATGCCAGATGCACCTGCGGACGGCGCCCGACCCATGGGTTTCAACATCGAGGGGCCCTTCATCTCCAACGCCAAGCGCGGTGCCCACAACCCGGCGCTCGTGCGCAGCACGGTCGATGTGGACCTGGACTCGCTGCAGCCGCTCGTCGACGGGCTGCGCATCATGACCGTGGCGCCCGAGATCCCAGGCGGCCTGGCGCTCATCGAGTGGCTACGCGACCGGGGAGTGGCAGTGTCCCTGGGTCACTCCGCCGCGACCGTGGTCGAGGCACGTGCCGGTTACGCCGCTGGTGGCCGCACCACGACCCACCTGTTCAACGGCATGAGCGGCCTGGACCACCGCTCGCCAGGGCTGGCGCTCGCGGCGCTCACCAACGACGACGCGTACGTGGAGCTCATCGCGGACGGCCACCACGTCCATCCCGCGTTGTGGGCGCTCATCGAGCGCGCCAAGCCAACGGGTCGACTGGTGCTCATCAGTGACGCGCTGTCGCTGTCCGGCACGGGACCCGGTCGGACCCGGCTCAGCGGCATGGACATCGATGTGCACGGGGACCGGGCCACGCTCGCCGGTAGCGACACGCTCGCAGGCTCGGTCATCGCGCTCGACACCGCCGTCCGCAACATCATCGAGGATGGCCTCAGCATCGTGGCCGCAAGTGCGGCCGCCAGCCGCAACCCGCTGGAGCTGCTGGGCATCACGGACCGGGGCATCCTGGCCCCCGCCATGCTCGCGGACGTGGTCGTCCTGGACGATGCGCTTCGACTCCAGCAGGTGATGCGCGGCGGAGTGTGGCAGTCCTGAGCACGGTCCTGCGGGTGGCGATCCTGGCGGCACTCCTGGCTATCGCGCTGGCCGCCCCCGGCGCTGCGCAGTCCGCCCCCGGCGTTGCGCAGTCCGCCCCCTCGCCTGGTCCGGCATTCTCTGTTCGAGACGCCACGGTCACCGACGGCGAGCGTTCGTTCGACGCTCGCGTCTACGCCCCATCTGTGGCCGGCCCACACCCGGTCATCGTCTTCGGCCACGGCTACCTGGCGACCGTCGAACGATACGACTCGACGCTGCGGGCCCTCGCAGGTGTCGGCTTCCTGGTCGTGGCACCCCGCTCGGGGGGTGGGCTCTTCCCCGACCACGCGGCGTTCGCAGCGGACTTCTCGGTGGTCCTTGACTGGCTGGAGGCGCAGGACGCCGATCCCGGATCGTGGCTCCACGGCTCCGTGCTCCATGGCGCGTATGGGGCGTCCGGTCACTCCATGGGTGGTGGCGCGAGCCTGTTGGCCGCGGCCGCGGATCCACGGTTCAAGACCGTCGCCAACCTGGCCGCGGCGGAGACCCGGCCGAGCGCCATCGCGGTCATGCCGTCCATCACGGCGCCCGTACTGCTCATCGGTGGCAGCGAGGACGCCATCGCGCCGGTCGCCGATCACCAGCTGCCGATGTTCGAGGCGAAGACGAACGGGCCCGCACAGCTGCGAATCATCCAGGGCGGCTCACACTGCGGCTTCCTCGACCCGGACGCGCTCCTCGCCCTGGCCTGCGACAACGGATCCATGCCCGTCGACGCCCAGCTCGGCGTCACAACGCGGCTGCTCACGGATTGGTTCCGGTTCGAGTTGCTGGGAGACGTTGCGCTGAGGTCCGCTGTATGGCCGACAGCCGGCGATGTGCAGGTCTCCCTCGACCAGCGGGACCGCCCGGTCCCCTGAGTCGTCAGGGTCGGACGACGCTCCAGTAGCGTTCCGCGGCGCCCGTTCCAAGGCCACCGGCGAAGGCGACCCTGCGGGCGTAACCCGCCACATCGTCGAGCATCCCCTGGTCGCTGTGGAACAGCTGCTCCACCTGGCTCGCGTAGACCCGCAACCCGGCGACCTTGCGGTCGACGAACTCGCTGATGTCCGTGTAGCGAGCCTGCAGCGCGCGTCCGTCGCCGAGCGCCTCGGGGCCCAGGGGCAGGTCGGCCTGCCCTCCGAAGTCGTTCCACCAGGCGTAGGGGAAGTCCTCGTAAAAGCTCAGGCGATCAGCCAGGTCCGGACCTGGCATCACCCAACCACGCTCGGTGCGCAGCAGCACCAGGGCGACGTCGCGGCACAGCACGTGATCGACGTGACCACCGATACCCAGCGGGAAGTAGACCTGCTGCGGCTCCAGGCGCATGATCTCGCGGCGGAGCGCGGCGAGCGGCGGTTCATCGTCGGCGCGTGGGCCACCCAGGAGCTGCTCATCACCCTCGTAGCCGCGATACACGGCGTCCGGCAGACCCAGGTCCACCAGTGACGACTCCATGAACCACGCGAATCGGCCATCCTCGGCGCGCCGGATGGCGGCCGCGTCGGCGCTGTCCAGGTCGATGCCGTCGAGCGTGCCCTGACCGGGGACCGAGTCGGCCAGCGGGCGATCCGCTGTCTGGACGTTGGTCACGTTCGCGTCGCGGGTCCATGAGGCACGCTGCCAGAACTGCCGCGCCTGGGTGCTGGCGCGCTCCTGGGTGACCGCGATCCGCTCCGCATCCGCAGCCCAGGGGGCGTTGCCGGCGTTGCTCGCCACGACCGGGTAGTCCGGCAGGACATCGGCCCGGTCGAAGGCCTCCGTCAGCGGCCACAGCGTCTTGTTGCCGAAGCCGAGCGCAGTGCGCTGGTAGTCGGTCAGCTGGGTGCCCGCCTCGGGGCCGCCCGAGAAGACCGAGATGATGGTCACGGACTGGCCGAGCTCGCGCAGGCTGGCGATGAGGCCGCCGCAGGAGAGTGCCGCGTCGTCAGGGTGGGGGGAGATGAAGACATGGGTCATCGCCGGCCGAGGATAGCATCGGCGTGCCTCACGGAGCGGCCGGTGCTGCGCGGGCGCACCAAGACCCTGCTATCGACCCGAGTCCGCTCGGCGCATCAAGGTCTGGCCAAGGCTGTGCTCCGGACCTCACGCCCGCCGCCGCCCACGGGCCCCCCGTAGTCAACGGCGATCGCAAATGCGCACTTGGCGAGCGCTACGTACTCGCCGACAAGTGTCTGGCGACCTTCGCATGGCCGCCTGCGAACCGCCGAGCACGGAGCAGTGACCGAGGCGGGCCGCGGCGCAGTCGCACACGCGTGAGTGTTGCGCAACGCTCACCAGACGAGCACGCGCGATCGACCTTAGGCGGAGGCAGTCCGGGAGCACGGGTTGATGCCCCGAGCGGACTCACGAGCGACACCCCCACCCCGCCGACCGCCGATACCCGGCGGCTGGCACCCAGGGATCAGGCTGGCGGGCAGCTCGGCGTCGGTGACGAGGACACGCCCGGGACAAGGCTCGAGAGCACGATCACGGGCGACACGGACGGACCCACCGATGGGCTCGGGCACGCAGTCGGGAGTGGCGTGGGTGATGCTGTCGGCACGGTCGTGGGCGACGGTGTCGGGACAGGCGTGGGTGCTGCGGTGGGGACCGGGGTCGGCACTGCCGTTGGCACCGCGGTCGGGCTCGGCACGGCGGACGAGGTCGGCACCGGCGTTGGCACCGCGGTCGGCGCCACCGAAGGGGCCACACTCACCGACGGTGCTGGGCTGAGCGTGCTGACCGCAGCGGAGGCGACCGCGGTCGCGATCGGGGACGCCGATGCACTCGGTGCCGCGGATGGGGAGTTCGAGGGTTCCAGCGAGGCGGTGGGCGTCGGCGTCGGCCCGGGCGTCAGCAGACCGCCGTGACCAAACAGCAGGGCGTAGCCAAAGATGACGCCGAACACGCCGACCATGGCGCCGACCCACCACTTGGACACCTTGTCGTCGATGTACGGGTGGTCGTCCGGTACGACCGGACCACCCTTGCCGCCGCTGGCGCCGCGTGCGACTCCCTTGGACGCGGCAGCAACGGGCTGTGCCACGACCCCGGCCGCAGCGGCCGCACCAACCGCCGGATCGACTGTCGTCGCCTCGGTGGCTGCCGCCTCGACTTCCTCGAGCGGCTCGACAGGCCCTGGGTCGGGCAGGGCAGCGTCGACCGCGCCCGTCTCCGTGTCATCCGGTCTCACCGGATCCAGCCCAGGGTCAGTGCTCATCGACTACCTCCACAGGAAGGCGACCTGGGCCGCCTTGCTCACCAATCCCGCAAGTCGGATGACCCTGGCCATGCGGCCGTGTGTCATCCCCTCGATACCCGCTCGCTGCGCCTGCAACGACTTCGTCAGCCTGATCATGTCGTCGTCGAGCGACGCCCCGTTCGCACGCATCCGTTCCAGTGCCCTGGTCGTCCGGTCCAACTGGTCCCGGAGATCCGCCGCGTCGCGGCTGGTGCGGACCGTGGCACGACCGAACGTCTCACGACGTCGCACCATGACCGACCCGCTCCTGGACGCCACACGGATGACCACCACCGCGGTGACTGCCGCGAGGACAGCACAGGACGCGATGATGACGGCCACGAGGAGGGCTGTCTCGGGTCTCACCGGTCCGCGAGCATAGCCTGACCCGCGCTCACGCGTCACGAACCGCCGGCAGCAACGCACCGACCAGCCCTGCGCCGATGGTCAGGAGCCCGGTCGTCGCGATGATGACGCCTGCGGGCACCCAGTTGGAGAGGACCGCGCAGACCGCCATGGACCCGGTCATGGCCCCGAACACGAGGCTGGAGCGGATGGCGATCACTCGCCCCAGATAGCCCGTGGGTGTCAGCTCGCCGAAGATGGTCTGTGTCGGTACGACATACAGCAGGTTGGCGATGCCGATGACACCGGCCGCCAGGAGTGCCACGGGGAGCTCCGTCGAGAGGCCCAGGATGACCGTTGCGATGCCCATCGACAGGAAGCCCGCCACGACCATACGGCCCTTCCGGAAGCGGACCCCGATAAGCCCGACCGCGAGGCCGCCGATGAGGTTGCCCACGCCGATCATCGCCTCCAGGGCGGCCCAGTTCTGTTCCTTCCCAAGGTAGCGCGCACCAAAGGCCTGATCGGCATACACGAGCGTCAAGGCGATGGTGGACCCGATGCACAGCTGGGCGACAGTGCTGATGAGCGTGTTCTGGAGCAGCGCCGGATGCTCGCGCATGACGTGCCAGCCCTCGCGCAGCTCGGCCATGAATGCGTGCACTGCGCCACCCAGCCGGGGCGTCACGGAACGCACGATGGGCGGCACGACCAGGGAGCTGATGAGCGCCGCGCTCAGGATGTAGGTCGCGGAGTCGACCCAGAACGCGAGGGCGACCTCGGTGCCCAGGAACGCCACGAACAGCGCCGCGATGGGGAAGCCCAGGATGTCCGCGACGCTCTCCGCGGTCCACAGCGCGCTGTTGGCCGCGAGCAGGTCCTCCTGGCGCACGATGCGGGGCACGATGGCCACACGAGCGGGCCGGAAGAAGAGGCTCACGGTCGTGACCATGAACACCAGCGGATAGACCAGCACGACGTCGATCTCGATGGCGACCGGCATGAGCAGCACCAGCCCGGCCCGGATGAGGTCGCTCGCGATCATCACCCGCTTGTGCTCCCAGCGGTCCACGAAGGTGCCCGCGATAGGTCCCAGGATGAGGTTCGGCAGGGTCGCTGCGAAGAACACGAGGCCCGTCGCGACCGCCGACCCGGTGAGCGTCAGGACCATGGCGCCGAGGGCGATCTGGTGCAGCCGGTCGCCGAACATGCTGATGGCCTGGCCGAGCCAGAAGGCGCTGAAGCGGGCGTCCTCCAGGAGCCGCACATATGGGTGTTGGCGAAACCGCTCGCGGACCGATCGGTGCCCCTCGGGCGTGGCGATCCCCAGGGCGCCCGACTCGACGTCCGGTTCGGGTGCCTGGAGACCCGGGCCGCGGCCACCACCCAGGAGCACCGGCCGACCGTCGAGGCGACCCAGCTGGACGACCTCGCCCTGGTCGGTCGACTGGCCGCGCCAGAGGGAGATGCCACCCGCCTCCGGCTGGGGGTCGCCGCGCAACAGGGTCGCGAGCACGAACCAGCCGAGGCCGATGGAGATGGCCACGTCGCCGATGCTCACGACGTTGGCGAGGATGGGTGCCGCGAACGGGATGATGTCGCCCAGCGGTCCGGCATGCAGCAGGAAGGACAGGCCGAGCTCCTGGGGCAGCGCCACGTGGTAGGTGGGGGACAGGTCCGCCTGCGACAGCCCCGCGACCTCGAGCGCCGGCAGGAACACCGGCATCCAGCCACCGTTGACCACGACCGCGATGCCGTTGGAGATGACACCCACCATCACCAGCAGCAGACCTGGTCGTGCCCGGTTCAGCCACAGCACGATGGCCACGAGCAGGAACGAGGCCGCATACAGCGGCAGCCGCAACAGGTCCACCACGGCCACGCCCTGTGCGATGAGGATCTGGGTCCCGAAGCGCAGGAAGAGCGCCCCGATGAGGAGCGCCAGGTAGCGCAGCCGGACGTACAGCAGCGCGTCGAGCCGCCCGCCCGCAAGCAGCCCCACGACCAGACCCAGGACGGCGCCGATCAGGAGCATAGCGGCTGCGAGCCCGGGGACTCCCTCATCGGTGGGAGCCTAGCAGGGGATACCGCGCCGCCGGCAGCCTGCAGGACTACCTACCCGAGGGCGGCAGATAGCCGGTCAACTCCACGTACGCCTCGCCTGCGACCGGCAGGCCGTCGCGCGTGGCGCTCACGATCTGCGATCCCTCCCAGTACACGACGCCGGTCGTGTCCCGGGTGTCCAGCTCTTGGTCTGCCACGCTCGGAGCCAGGTCGATGACCAGCGACTCGTCCGGGACGGAGATGTGCCAGCCGGCCGGGTATGCGGCGCCGGTCGTGGGCGACTCCCAGGTCTTCGTCACGGTCACCTGGAAGTCGTCACGGGTCAGGTGCCGCGTCGCGCCATCGGCGTGCACCAGCGTGCCGTAGACCAGCGGGTAGCCGCCCTCCGCGTCTCGCACCAGGGACAGCGTCAGGTCCGTGTCGTCCGCGAGGTTGACCGCGAACCAGTCCCAGCCACCCGCACCGACCGCGATGAAGTCACCCCACTGGTGATCGAACCAGGCGTCGCCGGTCACCGGGATCGTCTCGCCGTCGAGGGTCACCGAGCCCGTGGCGTCCATGCGTGTCCGGGAGTAGTAGTAGGAGCCGCCGGCCGCACCAAAATCGATATAGCCATCCGTGTCGTGCAGTGCCGGCGGCAGGCCACCGGCATCGAGCGACAGGTCCAGGCCGAACGGCTGGCCGTCGACCGACGTGCCCTGACCGGACAGGTGATCGATGCCCGAGGCACCGACCATGGTCCACGGGCTCCCGGCGAGGTT
>JBBQNA010000059.1:0-15586 GCA_038329515.1 Candidatus Limnocylindrales bacterium
ATGCGCATCGACGAACGGGCCGGGACCAGCCCCCGCGTCGAACTCCGGGCAGCCGCCTGACGACAGGCTTGACATATGAGCATCGGCTCAGGACTGGCGGGGGGTCCTCGCACTGGTGCCGGCTGTACGGGTCTGGTCGCCCGATCACGCAGACACCTCACACCCGCTTGAAAACTGCCTACACCAGCGCGCATGACCGCAGCCTGGAACGATCCCCGATTGGCGGGACCCCAGGGTCCCCGGCGCCTGGACGATGCTGGGCACGGACGACGAGCCGCATCGTGCATATCGAGCATCCCGTCCACGATTACGCGGCCTGGAAGGCCGCGTACGATGCCGACCCCGTCGGCCGGCGATCCGGTGGCGTTCGGGGCTACCGGATCGCGCGCGCCCTGGACGACCCACGCGCCGTGACCATCAACCTGGAGTTCGACGACCATGCGGCCGCGAGCGCATTCCGGGAGGCACTCGAGCGGCTCTTGGCTACGCCACGGGCGCAGGCGGCGGTCAGCGGCGCACCCACTGCCGAGGTCGTCGAGCTGACGGAAGCCGTCAGCTACTGACGCGCGACTTCAGTCGATGCGGTCCAATACCACGACCGGGATCTCTCGCGCCTTCACGCGCTCGCGGTACTCGTCGAAGAACGGCATCTCTGCGGCCTGCAGGTCGAACAGGCGCGTACGTTCGGGCTCCCCCGCGGTCCGTGCCCATGCCCGGAACGTCTCGCCAGCATGCTCGATGGTCACGATCGGTCGTGCGACCAGGTTGCCATACCAGTCGGGGTTGGTGGCGCAACCACCCTTCGACCCGATGACCGGGATCAGGCCTTCGTGCTCCAGGAAGCTGAGCGGCGTCAGCCGCGGCTGACCGGACTTGACGCCAGTGGTCGTCAGCAGGATGACGGGATGCTTCCGACCGGTCTGGCCACCCTTCGCCCGAAGGACTTGATCACCGGATCGTTCATCTCGGCCCAACCCGCAGCAGTCCGTTCGGACATCGTCACGCATCCTGGCCGGGGAGCGCGGTGCGTCGCGACACGCGACTGGCTGGCAAGCCCGAGCCATCCAGGCTCGGCCGACCCCAGTCATATGTGTAGCGCACCATCCGCAGGACGTGTTCGGTCTCCATCCGCTGGATCCCGGCAATCGCACCGACATCCTGGGTGATGAAGTCGGCCAGGTCAGCCAATGATGGGAACCAGGCTTCGGCCACGAAGTCCCACGGCCCGCTGGTCATGCCTATGAACCGGAACTCGGGCAACTCCGCAAGCTGACGTTCCACCTCGGCGAGCATCGATGGCATTACCTGTAACCCGATGATGGCCACCACCGGGTAGCCGATCTTCAGTGGATCGGCCACGGCCACTATCCGCAGCAGGTCCGCATCGAGCATGCGCGACAAGTGCCGTCGGATCGTCGCCTCGCTCAGGCCCAGTTCCAGGGCGATCTCGGTATTGCTGCGCCGGGCTGACGCCTGGAGACACGCGATGATCCTCAGGTCGGTTTCGTCGACCTCGGAAGCCGCGGGCCCTCTCGTTCGCACGACGACGATATTCGACGATCGATGCCCGCATGTCAATGTAGAACGGTCACAGAAGTGACCTGCTTGACACCGTTGAGTACAGTTGGCTGGCATCCGCGGAGCGAGCGTTTCGAGCTGGTGACCGGGTGTTCAGGTTGGGGGATGAACCGTGCGTCTGCGCTCGATAGTTGGCCTTCTGGTCGGGCTTGTGATCCTCACCGCCCCCGGTGTGTCGGCCCAGGACTCGCCAACCACCGGCGGTGATCTGGTGTTCGTCCGAGGCCGTGACATCACCTCGCTCGACCCCAACCCTGTCGGCGACACCGACACCATCTACAGCCTCAACCACCTGTATGAGACGCTGTACGTCGCCGACCCGACCGGCACCCCGATCCCCCAGCTGGCGACCGGGTACACCGTCTCCGACGACCAGTTGAGTTGGACGTTCACGCTGCGTGACGGCGTGACGTTCCATGACGGATCGACGCTGGATGCCGAGGACGTGAAGTTCTCCATCGAGCGCGCGACGGCGGGCGCCTCGTTCAACTTCATCAATGCCGCTGTCGACCGGGTCGAAGTCGTTGACCCGCTGACCGTCACCATCCACACGAAGTACCCCTGGTCGCCGATGCTGGCCGATGTCGTGGGCTTCATCAACTACATCCTGCCTGCCAACTTCGGCGGCCGGACAGAAGAGGAGTTCTTCGCTTCGCCGGTTGGCACAGGCCCATTCAAGTTCGACGGCTGGGACAAGGGCGTGGAACTGCGACTGGTCCGCAACGACAGCTACTGGAAGCCCGGCCAGCCCTACCTGGACAGCGTGACGTGGCGTCTCATCGGGGATGACAGTACTCGTGAACTCCAGCTCACGGGTGGACAGGCCCACATCAACCAAGACCCGCCGTACTCGTCCCTCGAGACCCTGGCCACAGCTGCGGACACCGAGTCCACCGTCTTTCCAGCGGAAACCACGCAGTACGTCCTCTTCAACCTCACGCAGCCGCCACTCGACGACGTGCACGTGCGACGTGCCATCGCCCACGCGATCGACCGCCAGGCACTCGTCGATGCGGTCCTGCTGGGCAACGGCCAGCCAGCGAACTCATTCATGTCGCCTCAGATCCGGTTCTACGACGCCGAGTCTCCGGGAGCGACCTTCGACCTTGAGGCAGCACGCGCCGAGATGGCTCAGTCGTCCGTCCCCGACGGGTTCGAGCTCGAGTTGCTGACCACCAGCGACTACCGGCTGTACCTGGACGTGGCCACCATCATCCAAGCGCAGCTCGCAGAGATCGGCATCACCGTGAATCTGCGACCCATCGAGTTCACCAACCTGTACAGCACCATCGCCTCGGGGGACTATCAGGCAGCGATGGAGGGCTGGACGTCGGACATCCCGGATCCAGACGAGCAGGTCTCGTTCATGGCGGACTTCGTGTCAGCCGCGTCCTATAGCACCAACTGGGACGATGCGGACGTCAAGGGCTGGGTGTCCGAAGCACAGCGCAGCTTCGACGATGACGCGCGAGCCGCCCTCTACGCGAAGATCCAGGAGGCAGCCAACGAGCAGGTCCCGTGGGTGAACCTGTTCTACCAGGGACTGCCCTATGCGTGGCGCGACGAGGTCAAGGGGTTCCAGGTCTACGCCACCGGGGCGTACCACCTCGAGGACGCCTGGATCAGCGAGTGATCATCCCTGTCTGCTGAGCAACGCCCGGGCGCCATGCACCCGGGCGTCATCATGTGTGACCCATGACACGAGGGACATACATCGGTCGACGGCTGCTGGCGATGATCCCGATCCTGTTCGGACTCGTCGTGGTCGTGTTCGGTCTCATCCACCTTGTCCCTGGCGACCCGGTCCGGGCCATCCTCGGACCGCGAGTGCCGCAGGTTCGCGTCGACCAACTGCGGGCTGAGCTGGGCCTCGACCGCCCACTCGTCGAACAGTTCCTGGCATACCTCGGCGGACTCCTGCGGGGGGACCTTGGCATCTCCCTCAACTATGACGACCCGGTGTTCGAGGTCATCGCGGACCGGCTGCCGCCGACACTCGGCCTGCTGGCGATGGCCGGCATCCTCTCGGTGCTCATCGCGGTGCCTCTCGCAGTCATCGCGGCGACCTGGGCCGACAGAGCCCCTGACCACGTGGTTCGGGTCGTCCCGCTGGTGGGGCTGGGTATGCCCTCGTTTTGGCTCGGCATCATGCTCCTGACGCTGTTCGGCGTGCATCTGGGCTGGTTCCCCATCGGCGGCTACGGCCGCACGCCCACCGACCAGCTGCATGCACTCTTCCTGCCAGCGCTGACGGCGGCGCTGGCTCTCGTACCCATCGTGGTCCGCAGCCTGCGATCGGCCATGGTCGACGTGCTCGACGCCGACTTCATCACTACGGCCCGTTCCAAGGGGCTGTCGGAACGGCATGTGGTGGTGCACCACGGCGTCCGCAACGGGATCATCCCGGCCGTTGCCGTATTCGGCGTGAGCATCGGCTGGCTCGTGGGCAACACGCTGGTGGTCGAACGGGTCTTCGCCATCCCTGGGCTGGGCTCCCTGATGCTGGAGTCCATCAAGGTCCGCGACTTCCCGATGGTCCAGGGCATCACCCTGGTCGTGGGCGTCGTGGTTGTCCTGGTGAGCCTGGCCACGGACCTCGTCCACGCCTCGCTCGACCCACGGATCCGACTGGGATGAGCGAGCCCGACGCGATGGCATCCGGCGTGCCGATGGTCCCCGGGGCACCCGGGGCGAGCGGATCGCCCGGCGTGCCCGGCGAGGACTGGTCGAGCGAGGGCGAGGACAGGTATCGCCAGCCCGGCGGGGCCGGGCGACCGGGCGGGGCCGGGCGACCGGGCGTGCCCGCGGAGTCGATCCGCGGCAGCGTCGGATTCCGGGCACGCTGGTATCGCACCCCCACGTTCGTGCTGGGACTGCTCATCGTCGGCGGACTCATCCTCATCGCCGCTGCCGCACCCTGGCTTACATCCTGGGATCCGGTCGCCCAGGACCTCGCCGACCGTCTGGCGCCGCCATCGGCGGAGCATCCGCTGGGCACCGACCAGTTCGGCCGCGACATCTGGTCCAGGCTCATCTATGGCGCCCGCATCGACCTGTTCGTGGGCTTCACGGCCATCATCGTGCCCTTCCTGTTCGGGACGCTGGTGGGGCTGCTGGCGGGCTACTACGGTGGCTGGACGGAGACCATCTCGATGCGCTCGGTCGACGTGGTCCAGGCGTTTCCGTTCTACGTCCTGCTCATCGCTCTGGTGTTCGCGCTTGGCACCGGTGCGGCCGGCATCTACGTGGCGATGGCCCTGGTCGCCTGGGTGTCCTATGCGCGCATCATCCGGGCCGAGGTCGCCACCGCGAAGCGCCAGGAGTACGTCCTCGCAGCCCGCGCGGCGGGATTCCGCGATGCACGCATCCTGGGCCGGCACATCCTGCCCAACGTCATCACCCAGGCAATCGTGTATGCGATGTCCGATATCGTGGTCATCATCCTGGGCATCGTCACCCTTACCTACCTGGGTCTTGGCTTCCCACCGCCGACACCCGATTGGGGCGCGATGATCTTCGACGGGCAGGCGTACCTCACCACGCTGCCGCTCCAGGCGACCATCCCGGGGCTGGCCGTGGTCATCACCGGCCTGGGACTGTCGCTCCTCGGCGATGGCCTGGCCGACCTGCTGCGACCCGAATGACTGGCACGAACCCGGGCCCGGAGGCACTCCTGACCGTGACGGACCTGCGGGTACGCATCAGCGCGCCCGGCCGCACGGTGGACGCGGTCCGGGGCATCGACTTGGCCATCGGACCCGGCGAGGCGGTGGCGCTCGTCGGCGAGTCCGGCTGCGGCAAGAGCACCGCCCTGCGCGCGATCGCCGGGCTGCTTCCCCGCAAGGCAGCGGCCACGGGTTCGATCCGCTTCCAGGGCCGCGAGATCCTCACCGCGGACCAAGGGGCTCGGAGGGCCATACGGGGCCGAGGCGTCGCGATGATCTTCCAGGATCCCATGACCGCGCTGGACCCGGTGCAGCGGGTGGGTGATCAGGTCGCCGAGGGACCCCGACGCGTCCTCGGGTTGTCGGGCCGTGCTGCCGCGGCGCGCTCGCTCGAGCTCCTCCGGAGCGTCGGCATCGCCGACCCCGAACGTCGCGCGCGGGCCTATCCCCACGAGCTGTCCGGCGGCCTCCGGCAACGGGTGATGATCGCGATGGCGCTGGCGCTCGAGCCACGCCTGCTGCTGTGCGACGAGCCAACGACGGCGCTGGACGTCACCATCCAGGACCAGATCCTGACGCTGCTGCGCACGATTCGGACCGACACCGGGGTCGCCATGATCTACGTGACCCATGACTTGGCGGTCGTTGCGCAGACCTGCGAGCGGATCGCCGTGATGTACGCGGGCCAGCTCGTCGAGACCGGACCGGTCATCGACGTCTACGCGCAGCCCCGGCACCCATATACCCGGGGTCTCCTGGGCAGCGTGCCCGACTTCGAGGCCGGCAGGACGCGCGTGCCAGCACCCATCGGGGGGTCACCCCCGGACCTGTCCGCCCCTCCGCCGGGTTGCGGATTCCATCCACGTTGTGCACTTGCCGATGCCGACTGTACCGTTGGCGACTTCCCGCTCCGCCCGATGGGCCCGGCCCGCGCGACCGGCTGTATCCATGTCGAGCGCATGATCGTCCATCCGCTGGAGGTGCGCTCGTGACCACCCAAAGCATGCCCGCCGCCGCCCTTGACCCCCGGACGCTGCTCTCCATCCGCGGCCTGCGCGTGGACTATGAGGTCAAGTCCCCCCGCCTGTCGCGCACCCCCGCCACCGTCCTGCGGGCCGTGGATGGGGTCGACCTCGATGTCCACCGCGGCCAAGCGCTGGGGCTGGTAGGTGAGTCCGGCAGCGGCAAGTCGACCGTGGCGCGCTGCATCGTCGGGTTGGTCCGACCGACCGCCGGCGACATCACCTTCGATGGACACGCGATGGGCGATGGGCGATCCCGGGAGGTGGCTCGACGCGTCCAGATCGTGTTCCAGGATCCGTACTCGTCACTGAACCCGCGGATGACCGTGGCGACCGCCATAGGCGAGATGCTGCGAGTGCATCGGGTGGTGCCCCGCGATCGGGTGGATGCGCGGATCGACGAGCTGTTGGAGGTGGTCGGGCTCGGCCGACGGATGCGCAACGCCTACCCTCGCCAGCTGTCCGGGGGACAGCGCCAGCGCGTCGGCATCGCCCGGGCGTTGTCGCTGGAACCGGAGCTCCTCATCGCGGACGAGCCCGTGTCCGCGCTTGACGTGTCGGTGCAGGCGACGATCCTGGCCCTGCTCCAGGACCTCCGCGAACGACTCGGGCTTACGCTGCTGCTCATCGCCCATGACCTGGCCGTGGTCCGGCAGGTCTGCGACCGTGTCGCAGTCATGTATCTCGGCAGGATCGTGGAGGAGGGACCGGCGGAGTCCCTGTTCGGTGACGCGCGTCATCCTTATACCAGAGGGTTGCTTCGAGCCGTGCCGAGTCTGCGTCCAGGCGTGCGAGCCGAACAGGTCGCGGTGGTGGGTGAACCGCCCAGTCCCTACCAGTTGCCGTCGGGTTGCCGATTCCACCCGCGGTGCCCGATCGCTCGGGCGCGCTGCGCGGTGGTCTCGCCCGACTTGAGCCTGGGCGACCATCGCGCCGCCTGCCACTTCGCATGGGTCCCGCCGGCGCCCACTGACGGCGGCTTGCTCTCGGGCGTTCCCCCCGTACATGAGGTCGTGCCATGACATCCGCACCGCTGCCCTCGGACATGTTGCTGCGTGCTTCGGTGGTGCTCACCGGTCTCGACGAGGATCCGATCCGCGATGGTGCGGTGCGAGTCCGACAGGGACGCATCCAGGCGGTCGACACGGCCTCGCGCCTTGGATCAGAGGACGGCGAGGTCGTGCTCGACTTCCCGGATAGCGCGCTGCTGCCCGGCCTCATCGACTGCCACGAGCACCTGTCGGGGCACGACCGGTACGCCATCGGCGATCCATCGGTCCAGGAGCCGGACATGATGTACGCGCTCGTGGGAACGTCGCACTGTCGGCGGTTGCTGGACGAGGGCATCACCACCGCGCGCATCCCTGGCGCACCCGGACACATCGACCTGCTGATCAGGCGCGCCATCCAAGAGGGGTACGTTGAGGGGCCTCGTCTTGTGTGCGCCGGTCGCCACGTGGTCATGACTGGGGGTCATGGCTCGGAAAGCGGCATCGAGGTAGATGGGCCGGAGGAAGCTCGGCGGGCTGCACGCCTTCAGTTGAAGGCGGGTGCCGACTTCCTGAAGGTCATCGCGTCAGGCGGCGTGGGCATCACACACGAAGGTGAGGAGCCATCACAACCGGAGTTGACCGTGGAGGAGATGCGTGCCGCGGTCGAGGTCATGCACGCACGGGGCCGCCGGGTCACCGCCCATGCTGATGGCGTCCAGGGCATCTCCAACGCCATCGAGGCCGGCGTGGACTGCCTGGAGCATGGCATCTATCTCACCGCGGATCAGGCGAGGGTGATGGCGTCGCGCGGCGTGGCTCTGGTGCCCACGCTGTCCACGATGCAGGGCATCTATCACCGTGGCCTCGAGTACGGCATGCCTGCGTCCTGGATCCCGATCGCGGAGTCGGTCCTCGAGCCACATCGTGACTCGTTTCGTGCGGCGCTGGACGCAGGCGTCCTGTTCGCAGCTGGCACCGATGGCTTCGGCGAACTCGTCGAGGAGCTGGAGATCTTCGAGGCACTCGGGCTGTCGAGGTACCGCGCCATCCAGGCGGCAACACGGGACGCCGCCCTGATCATCGATCCGGGCGCTCGCTACGGCTCGTTGCAGGCTGGCTTCGATGCCGACATAATCGCGGTGGACGGCAACCCGCTCGAGTCGCTGGCCGCCCTCCGCCGTGTGCGGTTCGTCATGGCGCAGGGGGTCGTGCGGCGTCACTCAAGCGAGGTCGCGTAGGCGGCCTGCAGGCCAGACAGCAACTGGGATCGCGCATATCCACCGTCCCTGGCAGACGGGTCAAGCAGGGCTGCCGCTCACGACCTCGAAGCCCATCGCCCGCGCCGCATCGGCCTGGCGCCCGTCGAACGTCAGGAACCGGACTCGCCGGGGCAGTCGGGCCGCGGCAGCCAAGTGGATCGCATCCAGCGTGCGGACACGATGCGCGCACCCAAGCTCGATGGCCAGTGCCAGACAGGCAGCATCGACCGGGATGACCTGGAACTGCTCCCAGTCGACACTCAGGTTCTGCCGCACCTGGACCAGCGCCACAGGATCGATGCGCCGATGGCATAGGGTGACCTCAGTCTCGGCGCGTGCCAATGCGGATGCCGTCCACGCGAGATCCTCTTCCATGGCAGCGGCTACGGCCGTTGTCCCCTCCTCTGCGACGTAGCGCTTCACCAGGGCCGAGCTATCCAGGAAGAGCATCAGCGATCCCGATGGTCTCGTAGGATCTCCGTGGTCGTGGGTCCCGGAGGCGTCGGGATCGGCGTTGCTGGCCGCGGCGAACGGGTGGAACGCGCCGGAATCAGGGCACCGGTCGCGATCAGCTCCTCGATCGTGCGCTCCCGGGGGACATCATCGAGGGGCACGAGCTGCGCCGCGGGGATGCCATCGATGGTCACGATGATGCGCTCGCCCGATCTGGCACGCCGCACGACCTTGCTCGTCTCGTTGCGCAATTCGCGAATGCCGATGCGTTCCATGCATCGCACTGTAGCACATGGCCTACACGGCGGCTCGGAGGCGGACTCGAGCCGCGGGATCGATGATCGTGCTCGCCCAGCCGGTGCTCATGAAGTCGATGGTGGTGCGGCACATCTCCCGACGCAGGTCAACGAATGCTTCCACCGAAAAGCCAGCAACGTGCGGGGTCATGACCACGTTGGGCGCCGCACGCAGCGGGCTGTCCGCTGGCAGTGGCTCCTGTTCGAAGACGTCCAGCCCTGCGCCCGCCAGGTGGCCACTGTCCAGGGCATCGATGAGCGCGTCCGTGTCCACGACCAGGCAGCGCGCTGTATTGACGAGGATCGCGCCGGGCTTGAGCTTCGCGAGCAGCGCCGCGTTCACGAGGTGGTGGGTGCTGGGCATGTACGGCACGTGCAGCGAGAGATAGTCCGACTGGGCCAGCAGGGTGTCCATGTCGACGCCCTGGATGCCCACCCGCGGCGAGCTCCAGGACCGTTCGGCCCGGGTCGTAGCCGATGACCCGCAGCCCGAACCCGGCCGCGATGCCCGCGACGGCAGTGCCGATCCGGCCCGTCCCGATGAGCCCCAGCGTCCGGCCACACAACCGATGGATGCTGCCCGGTACGGAGATGGGCCACTCCCCGGCCACCATCAGGGCGTTGTGGGACGCGGTCCGTCGTGCCACGCTCAGCAGCAGCGCGAAGGCCAGCTCCGCAACGTCATCCGTGCCATAGCTGGTGGCGTTCGCGACCGCCATGCCGAGCTCCGTTGCGGCCTCCACATCGATCTGCTCGAAACCCACGCCCCATCGAACGGCCAGGGCGAACTGACGGCAACGCCTCGAGCACCTGACGGCTGATGTTGGGCCGCCATATCAGCCACAGCACATCCGGCTGTCCAGCTCGTTCGATGATCTCGTCCTCAGTCCTGCACTTGCCAAACACCAGCGACCCACCCACGGCCTCGAGCACTATACGTTCCTCGGCGAACGGCTCCAGGGCAGTGCCCGGGTCGACCTGGAACACCTGAAACGTCACGGTCATCCTCCTGGCAGGGCTGGGCGCCTGATCATAGCTCGCGAGCAACCCTGCTCCAACGCGTGCCGAGCAGCTTACACTCGGGCGCATGACTGCAGCCTGGAACGATCCCCAGCTAACGGGCGTCGGCCGCATCCCGATGCACAGCGTGCCCCACACGGACCGGCTGGAGCTGGATGGGATCTGGCAGTTCCAGTTCCTGTCCCGACCGGACAACGTGCCCGGGGACCACTGGCGGGATCTCACCGTCCCGGGCGCCTGGACGATGCAGGGCACTGACGACGAGCCCCATTACACGAACGTCCAGATGCCCTATCCGGACCTGCCGCCGCACGTCCCGGACATGAACCCGACGGGCGTCCACGAGCGCACCTTCGAGCTGCCCGAGCGCTGGCGTGGCAAGCGGGTCGTGCTGCATGTGGGAGCCGCAGAGAGCGTCCTCATCGCAGCCCTCAATGGCGTCCCGGTCGGGATCGGCAAGGACTCCCACCTCGCGTCCGAGTTTGACATCACGGAGCACCTCCTCCCTGGCACGAACACGCTCCGGCTGACGGTCGTGAAGTGGTCCGACGCGAACTTCGTGGAGGACCAGGACCAGTGGTGGCAAGGCGGCATCACCCGTTCGGTGTACCTGTATGCCACGGAGGCGATCCACATCGCCGATATCAAGGCGGATGCGGGCCTCGCAGATGACCTGACGACCGGCACGCTCGACCTCGCGGTGACGGTGGATGTCGGCCGACTGCCCCTGCCCGGCTGGACCGTCGATGTCCGACTCACCGGCCACGGCGTCGAGCACAACGCCAGGGTCGCCGTCCATGCGGCACCACCGGGCACGTACGCGCCCGCTTCACGCGCGGAGCGCGACCTGATGTGGCGGGTGGGTGCCGGCGAGCCGTTGAGCACGGACGACAACGATGCCTGGGCCAGGCTGCATACCCGCCTTGCACCACCCCTTGACGGCCTGGCTCACTGGCAGGTCACCATCCCCGACGTCGAGGCGTGGTCGGCGGAGCTGCCGAACCTGTATGACCTCACGGTCACGCTCCGTGCGCCCGATGGCACGACGGTCGAGGCAACCTCCATCAAGGTCGGCTTCCGACGCGTGCAGATCGTGGGCCTTGACCTGCTCATGAACGGCCAGCGGGTGTTGTTCCACGGCGTCAACCGGCACGACTTCGACCCCCGGCGCGGCCGCACGGTGACCCGGGAGCAGATGCGCGCGGACATCGTGCAGATGAAGCGCTTCGGCTTCGATTCCGTGCGCACCTCGCACTACCCCAACGGCCCCGCCTTCCTGGAGCTGACGGACGAGCTGGGGCTATACGTCATCTCGGAGGCGGACATCGAGTCCCACGCCTTCTGGAGCACGCTCTGCGATGACCCCAGCTATCTCGCGGCGTGGGTCGAGCGCGTATCCCGGATGGTGTTGCGGGACAAGAACCACGCCAGCGTCATCAACTGGTCGCTGGGCAACGAATCGGGTTACGGCGCCAATCACGATGCAGCCGCGGCATGGGTCCGGCGCTACGACCCATCGCGGCCACTCCACTACGAAGGCGCCATCCGGTTCGACTGGGCGCGTGACCAGGGCGTCACCGACATCGCCTGTCCGATGTACCCCTCCATCGATGCCATCGTCGCCCACGCCCGGTCCGGGCGCCAAAAGTTCCCGCTCATCATGTGCGAGTTCAGCCATGCGATGGGCAACAGCAACGGCACCCTCGCGGAGTACTGGGCGGCCATCGAGACGACCCCCGGCCTCCAGGGCGGCTACATCTGGGAGTGGTGGGACCACGGCCTGGAGCAGCAGCTGCCAGACGGCACCATCCGCTGGGCGTACGGCGGCGACTTCGGCGAGACGCCCCACGACGGCGACTTCTGCGTCGATGGCCTGAACTGGCCGGACCGGACGCCAAAGCCGGCGATGTACGAGGCGCTCGCCATCGCGTCACCCGTGCGTGTGGCGCTGGGCGGCGCGGAACGGATCCACGACGGCGTGGTGACACTCGAGAACCGGCGCTGGTTCCGTGACACCGCGTGGCTCAGCGTGCGCTGGGCTCAGGAGCTGGAGGGCGCGGTCATCGCCAGCGGTCGGCTGCCGCTGCCGGCCATCGCGCCGGGTGCGACGGGCGACCTGGTGTTGCCGCCCGACGCTGTGCCGTCCGTGTCCGCTGACGGTGAGTCGTGGCTGACCTTGTCGTTCGTGACCGCCGAGGATGAACCATGGGCTTCCGCGGGCCACGAGGTGGGCTGGGCCCAGGTCCGGCTGCCGGGGACCCGGGCTGTCGACGGCGCGCGCGCCGACATCGACGCCATCGTCGACCTGGACCCGGAAGGTCGCCTGGTCCATCCGCTGCTCTCCGTCGCGCCGGGGCTCTCACTGTTCCGGGCGCCCACGGACAACGACCGCATCGGCGGCATGGGCGCAGCCTGGGAGCTGGCAGGCCTGGCCACGCTGGAGCGGCGACTCATCGACATCGAGCGAACGCCTGCGGGTGCCGTGGTGCGGACGGAGGAAGCGACCGGCTCGGGCGCGGTCGTGCGCCACCAGACGACGTACACGGCACTCCCCTCAGGTGGCATCGGCGTCGAGGAGCTCGTCGACATCCCCGACACGCTCGACGACCTGCCACGCGTCGGCTCGGTGCTGGAGGCAGCCGCCGGCCTCGACCGGGTCGTCTGGTTCGGTGCCGGACCCCACGAGACGTACCCCGACCGCAAGCTCGCCCGGATCGGCCGGTTCGCGTCCGACGTGGCGGGGCAGGTGGTGCCCTACATCTGGCCCCAGGAGCATGGTGGCCACGCGGAGGTGCGCTGGCTGGAGCTGACCGATGCGACCGGTGCGGGCCTGCGCATCACGCTCGACCAGCCGCGCCAGGTGTCGGTCTCAGCGTACCGGGCGACCGACCTCGCGGCCGCGAACCACCAGGAGGAGCTGCGGGCGCGACCGTCGGCGGTCATCCACCTGGACGCCGCCCATCGAGGCGTGGGGACCGCCAGCTGCGGCCCCGACACGCTCCCCGGCTATCTGCTGCACGCAGGCACCTATCGATGGTCGTGGACCCTGGAGTCCATCGAGGCCTGAGCGGCCCGGCTGGTCTGGGCGTCTCCGGCTGACCCCTGTCAGGGCCACTCGATGGCTCCCAGGTCGGGCGCGCTGCCGACCCAGCCATCGGTGACCCCAGGCACGACGACACCGGCATCGATGGCTGGTGAGCCAGCAGTCAGTCGATAGTCGCGGGCGCGCCGGTCCGCGAATCGTGGTGGCGCCGCGATGCCGTTCGGGAGCTGACCGGTCCATGCCTGGAGCTGCCCCAGGTCAGCCGTATCGCCGGTGCCGTATATCTGCGCCAGGGGCCCGGCGTCGTTCCACAGCAACGTAGAGTCCAGCACCAGGTCGGCCGGCAACGGGCTGGTGATGACCAGCGGCGCGCCCGACCCGGACATCACCAGCAGGCCGTTCTGGACGCGCGCACCCGCGATGGAGCCCGAGAAGCGCGCCGAGTCCTGGCCGATCATCAGGACGTAGTCATCGAGGTCCACGAGCGTGTCGGCCGCGATGATCATCCGTTCGCCGCAGCGCAGGATGATGCCCCTGGCGCGACCCGAACTCGCGTCACCCCACGCGACATTGCGCACGAAGGCATTGTCCGCACACGCCATGCCGTCGGCGGTACCGGTCTCCAGGACGTTCTCGTTGTCCCAGGCCGTGTTGTCCTGGATGGTGACCCCGGACGCACCGAATATCTCGAACGCGCTGCCATCCCAGCCGTAGTCGCTCGACGGCGCCCGGTTGCCCCAGACCTGGTTGTCGCTCACCAGCACGGGACCTGTCGTGCGCACGAGGCTGACCCCTGTCGCGCCGTAGTCGTCGTTCGGGTCCTGGCTCCGGGGAGTGGCACGGATGAGCCGGTCGTGGTCGTGGATGCGGTTGCCGCTGATGACCACACCCGCGCCGGCGCCGTTGACCTCGATACCCGTTCGGTCGTGGTCCAGCTCGCTGTCAGCGACCGTCACACCCTCGCTATCCGTGATGAGGATGCCATAGCCGTCGTTGTCGGTCAGGCGTGACCGGAGGATGGACACCGGCCCGCTGGTGACCGAATCGACCAGGATGCCAGCGCTCCGACTGCCTGCGGAACCGGTCACGGTCAGCCCATCGAGGACGACGTACGCGGAACCGGGTTGGATGCGGATGGTGTCCCGGCGGCCGTCGACGCGGCCGTCGATGAGGACGCTCCCCGATGGTTCCCCCAGGACGGTGATGGGGGCATCTGCCCGGCCGGCCAGCGCGACGTCGAAGCCCGGATAGCGACCCGGGCGGACCAGCACGATGTCCCCCGCCACGGCCATCGCCAGTCCCTGCGCGACGGTCGCGAAGGGATCAGCTGCCGTACCCGCGGCGCGATCGGCACCGTCCTCGGCCACGACCCAGGTGATGGCGCTGGACGGGACGCCACTCGAGTTGGGGGACTGCGCGCGCATCCGGGCCGGACTGGCCATGAGGCAGAGCGCGACCACGAGGGCCACGAGGCACAGCGCGACCACGAAGGCCACGGCAGGGAGCCATCGTCGGGACGGAAGTGCCGGCCTGGTCGTCCAGCTCACGCCCGGATGATGGCACTCGTCGGACCCAACCGCGACGGACGGTCCCGCTACTCTGTGCGGCATGAGCGCCAGCGCCAGCCGCCCGACCACGGTCACGCCACCGCCGAGCGACCGGACCAAGGTGCGTCGCCTGCCGGCGCGTGGTCGGTACGACCGCGAGACCATCGATGCCATTTTGGACAGTGCCCTCATCGGACACGTGGGCTACGTCATCGACGGCCAACCGTTCGTGACGCCCACGTCCGTGTGGCGCCAGGGCGACCGACTGTACTGGCACGGTTCGTCGGCAAGCCGGATGCTGCGCGCCACCATGGACGATGTGCCGGTGTGCGTCACGGTCACCCTGCTCGACGCGCTGGTCCTCGCTCGTTCCGGGTTCGACCACTCCATCGACTACCGCTGCGTGATGGTGCTGGGCACGGCGCGCGCCGTGGAGGATCCGGACGAGCAGCTGGAGTCGCTGCGCATCTTCATGGAGCGGCTCTACCCCGGACGCTGGGACCAGCTCCGACCGGCGACCCGCCAGGAGCTGAAGGCCACCACCGTGCTCTGGACGACCATCTCCGAGGCATCCGCGAAGTTGCGGGTGGACGGCCCGCACGATGAGCCGGGGGACGAGACCTGGCCCGCCTGGGGCGGCCTCATCCCCGTGGAGACGCGGCTCGGCGTACCCGAGGGGGACGGTTTCGTGCCCGATGGCATGCCGACACC
>JBBQNA010000060.1:0-15067 GCA_038329515.1 Candidatus Limnocylindrales bacterium
ATCCCCGTGCCCAGCTCTCGACCTTCAGCATCGCGGATCGTCGCCTGCGGTCCCACGACGATGCCGACCGCCCCCGCACGCTGACGGGCAGGGTCGACGGGCTCGCTGGCGATGACGCCTGCGGTCTCGGTCATCCCGTAGATCTCCACGATCGGCACCCCCAGCCGAGCCTGCGCCTCCGACCGCAGGCTCGGCGGGAGCGAGGCCGAGACGGAGCGGATGAATCGCAAGGTCGAGGGCTCGTCTTCGGTCACGCGCCCGTTCGAGGTGTCCAACATCGCTCGAAGCATCGCCGGCACGAGCTGCAACCACGTTGGCGAGAGTGCCATGCCACGGGCGAGCGATACGGTTGAGTACGTGCCTCCGCAGATGACACTACCGCCCGACATCAGTGGCCCCGCGAGAAGGTCCCAGATCCCGCCGATGTGGAACTGGGGCAGGAGGTTCAACCCCCGGTCATGCTCGGTCAGGCACAAGGAGGCGATGAGCGCCTCGGCCGCCGCCGTCAGGTTGATCTCCGTCAGTGGCACCAGCTTGGGCCGAGCGGTGCTGCCTGACGTCTGGAGGATGAGGCGCGTGCCTGCGGGAGCCCGAAGGGGTTCGTCGTCGGTCGCGGTGCGGGCGACGGGGACGGGGGCCGTAGCACGGACACTGCCCACGGGGTCGGAACCCTTCCAGTCGACCCAGACCACCGGCACGCCACACCGGGCCGCCGTGGCCGCGGGATCCCCGGGCATCCCTGGTCGAGTCACGAGCAGGTGTGGGCGCAGATGTACAAGGGTCGACGCAAGACCGACCGGGCCAAGCTCGGGGTCCAGGGGGACTGCGATGCCGACCTTCATCGCAGCGAGACAGACCAATGGGGCATCGGCCCCGGGCGGCAGAGAGACGGCGATCCGCGACTCCGCCGTGAGTCCCGCCGCGGACAGCACTGTGGCGAAGGCGTCCACACTCGGCAGCAGATCGCGCCACGTGAGGGTCGGGCGGCCCGGCTCCAGGACCGCGGCACGCTCTGGAGTGCGTGCCTGCCACGAACTGAGGCGTGTCCAGAGCGCGAACGCCGTTTCGGGCGCTGGAACATTCATTGGCTTCGAGGATGCCCCGAGCATCGCTCGTATCTCACGGCTGGAAGACAGCCTGTTCCAGCTGCCTGATCTGGGCCTGGATGCGGCCGATGTCCGGGTCAAGCGGGAAGTCACGCCGGATCCGGAGACTGAAGTTGAAAGAGCGGCGTGATGACGATGCCGCGAGGCCGATCGGTGCCAACCCGTGCCAGGAGTTTTCTGTCTTCACGAAGAAGAACAGGCGATTCGCGCGAAAGACGCTCTTGCCGACCACTTCCATCTGATCGCGCTGCAGAAGGAAGTTGCTCCAGTTCCGAGCGTGCGTGGAGTCCTTGGGGCGGTATGTCTCGGTCGCGCCCCCCCACTCCTCCCGCCAGTCCGTCGGTGCGAAGTACAGGACAAAGCTGATGAGTTTGTCGGTCGAGTCCGTGTGCGGAGGCAGGTGGACGCCACCATCCATCCCCGAGAACTCGCATTGGAACTCGACCTGGTCAGGGCGCAGCGCCCCGCGCAGTCGAGCCAGGTCGCGGTAGGGGCCCTCAGGCATCCGGTTCAGAGGCAGCAGGTCCGCCAGCCACGCGAGACAATGCGCCCGGTACGCAGGCGCCGACAACCCCTCCAGAAAAGTGCGCCAGACCGGCTCGATCACACCCAGTTCGGCCGGTACCGGGGGGACATGGAAGAGAATGCGCTTCTTGCCCTTGCCCAGGACATCGAGTTCCGGGTGGGTGTCTGGTGACACGAAGGCCTGCTCCAACGACCGATATCGATCGTCGTCGAGAAAGCCGTCGATCCAGCCATAAGGGAACGGGTCAGACCGTGACTCCGCAGAACATTCACCGGGCAGCGGGAGGTCGCGATCGGGCATCCCGGGTGGCTGCTCCCTCGAGTGATGGTTCCCTACGTCGACCCCGCGGCTCGCCCGCTCAGCGTGTGCCGCGGAACGATAGGCCTCGCATCGTTGGTCTGTCAATCGCCATCGGCGTCGCACTGCGGTGACGGGCGAAGACCGCGAGTCCTCGATGATGCCGGACCGCTGGACCGCGCGAAGCCGCATCGGTGTCGTTGCTCAGTGAGTCTGTCAGTCCGAGCTGCTCTCATCGGCCGGTCCATCCCCGACCTCGGCCCGTCATTCGAGGCGTTCGCCGACGCGCTGCAGGCCGTGGCCGAGCGGATCTGACCCGGCGGCCCCCGGGGAGTCATGGGCATCTCCAGCGCTGGAGATGCCAGCCGACTCGGGAACCGCCCTTTGGCCGCCGACGTCAGGGCGAGGATGTCTGCAGCGCCGAAGTCCTCCGAGGAGCCGATACGTCCTGACTTCGACGACCTGTACGTCCGCCATCAGCGGGCGATCTTGGCGTACACGTCGCGTCGGACGGCAAGCGGTGCGGACGCCGAGGATGCCGCGGCGGAGACGTTCATCGTCGCCTGGCGACGGCTCGGGTCCGCTCCGGTCGAACCGCTCCCGTGGCTCTACGGCATCGCGCGTCGCGTGCTGGCGAACCAGCGACGGGCCGGGGACCGCCGCATGCGACTCATGGACCGCATCCGCTCGCAGCCACAGGACGTGCCGACGCCCCACGCTGCGTCGGCAGAGGCTCCCGCGATGATGGCGCTTCGCAGCCTCCGAACGGACGACCAGGAGGTCCTGCGACTGGTCGCATGGGAAGGACTGCGTCACGCGGAGATCGCCGTCGTGCTGGGTATCAGCGTCAATGCGGTCGGCATCAGGCTCCATCGGGCTCGCACCCGCTTCGCGACGGAGCTCGATCGAGTGACCCTGAAAGGTTCGGGGGCGGACCGGACATCTGACCAGGTGAAGGGCAGACCGTTCGGTCGCAGACGACAGGAGGACGAGACGTGAGTGAGCCACAGGGGCCCGATCACCTTGACGAGCTCCGTCGGGTCGACCCGGTCGACATGGACCAGCTGCCCTCCGCGAGCCTCGCCCGCATGAGTGCGAGGATCCAGGAGAAGATCGTGGACACCAAGGACACAGGAACCGGTCGCCGCAGGTTCATGATGCCGGCCGCGGCAGTCGTGTTGGCTGGCATCGCCCTCATCGTCGTGGTCGCTGGCACCCGCCCCGGGCCGGCGCCTGCTGCCACCCCCGGCACCGCGCTGACCAGCCAGCCAGCGGCGACCGCGGGCGTCGCCCTCGGCAGCCCCATCAGCAATGTGGGCTCGGCGTCCTGCATCGAGCAGTACTCCCCACAGGCGCTGGCCGACCGCTCGTTCGCCTTCGACGGTACCGTGGACCGCATCGATGGTGATGAGGTCACATTCCAGGTGGGCCGCTGGTTCAAGGGTGCGGCCCGCGACACGGTGACCCTGACCGCCATCGGCATGACCGGGACCGCCATCACCTCGGCCGGGGGACCGAACCTCTCCGTCGGGGGACGGTTCCTGGTCGCCGGCGAGGACCATTTCGCCTGGCCGTGTGGCTTCACCCAGCCGTATGACCCAGCTGTCGCGACGCAGTGGGCGCAGGCCACTGGCAACTGACCGGGATCCGCGACGCCGGGGGTCTCAGGCCCTCGGTGTCGCCGGGGGCTCCGGGTCAGGAGTCCGCCTCACCCGGGGGGCTGGATGTTCGGTGCGTATGGCGGCAGCGGGAACGGGAACATCACCAGCGCCAGGACAGCGGCCAGCCAGCCGCCGAGGGCTGAGCGCATGAGCACAACGAGCCAGCCGGTCCCTCGTCGCCGTCCTCCGACCACGATCACCGCGAGCACGACCAGGAGTGGCGGGAGGAGGACCGTGGCGTCCATCACGGCGGCACCCACCTGGCCCTCCCTCCACGCCCCACATCCATGCCGACAGTCAGGGGTTCACCAGTGTCAGTAGTTCGCGCGAGTCCACCTTCGATCCGCCACGCCTCGCGGGGGTCAAGCTGCTTGCGCAGCTCCCGCCCTCAGTCGGCGATGACGAGGCTGACGCCCAGCCCGGCGAGTCGTTCGGCGCTCATGCCGCGCAACCGCTCGGCCAGACCCGGCCGTCTGACCGATGACGGTACGACGAGCAGCGTGCCACCAAAGCGTCGGAGCGCCTCGCCCAGTCCGCTCCCTCCGGCACTGGTGGGGAACCAGCCGCCGGCGTTGAGGCCCAACGCCCCGGCTGCCTCCAGACCCATGACGGCGTCGGCGCGGCCCTCGCGCAGTGCGAGCCCGACCCCGAATAGTCGTTCGGGATCGGGTCGGTAGTCATCGTCACCGCGGAGGTCGCCATATGGGGTTCCGAGCCATCCCTCGGCACCCCGATCAACCATGACGACGTGGCGCTCCTCACGGAGCGCGATCGCGAGAGCGAGAGCGAGGGCGCCGTCTGGGCCACGACCCACGGGAACCACCACGGCCCCGTCGGGCGCGTTGGAAGGCGAGGGCTCGAGCCTCGATACGGCGGCCAGCAGGTCACCGGCAGGCGTGCCTTCAGCCGGCGGCGGCGGCGGCCCCGGAGGTACGGGAGCTGCCAGACCCCCGATCGCCTCGAGCGTGGCTCTGAGCTCGGCCACGACCGCCGGGTCATCGGAGACAAAGCCCACGAAACGCTTGCCCGGGGTCGCCGCGCCGCCGACCCCGAAAAGCGCCGGGTCGCCGAGCTCCCAACTCACGAATGCGATCGGCTCCGGTTCGGTCGAGACCAGGAACCACTGGTTCGCGAGCCGTCGGGTATCGGGTGACTGGCGTCGGTAGTCGAGACCTTCCAGACCGCCCGGTACATCGCCGGTGCCATAGCCGGTGACGCGCGTGCCGGCGGCCACCAGCGCGACGTAACGATCGCGTTCGTGTGCCAGCTTGTCGGCCGACTGGAAGCCGACCCAGAGCGTGCCACCTCGGCACGCTGCCTCGATCTGCCGCGTGATACGCAGCATCTCACGTGGGTCGTACGTGAAGCGGGTAGCGTCGGGCAGATGGCCAATGTGTTCTGTCAGTCGCCGTCCGATCTCGAACATGCCCGAATCGCCTGTACCCTGCGGAAATGTCCAGTCCATGACCGTCACGTGTCTCTGCTCCTCGCATGGGCATCACGACGCTGACGACGTCGTGCATCACCTCTACTCACTCAATGTACGTTGTCCGGGCGCGCCCGGATGGGTGCCACTCCCGTCCAGCTCGTTGCCTTGGTGCTCGATGCCTCCCGGCACGGTACCGGTCCGAAGTGACTCGAAGGGCGTCTTCTGCTTGAACCGCTCCTCCGCGATCGGCGCCCCCACGCGCAGGAGCGCCACACTCCATCGTGGAGACGCGCCCAGGGCCCAGCGAAGGGAGCCCATCGCGACCTTGCCGACCTGGATCGCGCCCGGTCGCGTTTTGACCCCCAGCACCACGCGGAGTCGTTCCGGTAGCGTCGCGACCGCGGCGCTCGCCAGCACCTGGTAGCCCAGCTTCACCGCTGGGTCGAGGGGCGGGTCCTGGAGGAACCGCACAGCTTCGATCATGCCCGGCGAACGTGCGACAGCCGGGTGATCTGCGACCCATCCCGCCAGCGCTGCGCCGGTCTCAGGCAGGTCGGTGGCGCCCATCAGGCGCCCGATCTTCGCCTGCTCGGCGACGAATCGGTCGGCCTCCGCCACGGACAACGGGCGTGGCCCGTACCGCTGGGCGGCGACCAGGAACGAGTCGGTCAGCGTGTTGTGGACCCACGCCGCCAAGGCTGGATCCCCGGCCGAATAGGCGATCCCACGATGTGAGATCCCACGAACACCCACATGCGCGCGGCGAACCGCGGCGATCGCTGCCGCCACCTCCGGCATCGCTCCGTACGAGGTCGCGGTCACGTAGTTGGAGGTCCGGGACAGGCGCCCCAAGGGGTCCTCACGGTACCGTGAGTGGTCCGCGACCCCTGCTGCGACCTCAGGATGCGCTGCCTGCACCAGGAGTGCCCGGATGCCGCCGATGAACGAAGCGGCGTCGCCCATGACCTCCCATGTGATGGAGTCGGGGCCGAACAGCCCAGGGTCGCCCGCATAGGTCAGCGTGCCTGCCAGCGGGTCGTCCGCGTGGGCGAACAGGCGCTCGGCCCGCCCGACCACGGCGCCCCTGAGTCGTGTGGCGGGGAAGGCGAGGATCCGGTTCATCCAGACCATTGTCGCGGCTCACGGCGTGGACCGTGGTTGCCCGCTCCTCGCTCGATCGCCGTCTCCCATCTCGAAGCAGTACAGGCGTCAGCTGCCCACGATGACAGCATCGACGACGACGATCGGCAGCGTCACGATCGGTCAACCACGCTCCGGGGTGTTGCACCCGGGCCTATGCTGATCGCCGCGTCCGCCCGACTTGGGAAAACCAGACGAGAGTTCCGTGTCCGACTCGATCATCGGCCGCTTCGTTCGGCCGGCATTGTTGCTTGTCGCGGGCATGCTGCTCGGGCAATCTCGAAACTCGCCGCCAGGCGTTTCACGTCCCATTCCCAGGGCCCGGGAGCGTCTCGTCGAAGTCGTTGATGTCGAACAGCATCTGCCGTTCGGGCGTGCCGAAGACGCCGAAGATCGACAGGTGTGCGTCGCCACAGATCTGGACCTGGAACCCAGACTGGGGTGTTGCCGCGAGGTCCGCCGCCATGATCAGGGCGGCGCCCCGGTAGAACGTGAAAGGCGAGACGAGCATCCGTCCATGACGCACAGGGACCAGCTCAGGGACCCGGCTCTGCTCCTGCTCCTCCAGCAGGACGATCGGGTCCGGCCGGTCGGGCGCAGGCACCCAACGACCGTGGCTCGATCGGGGCACAGCGGTCCGCGCTGCCGCCCCTCGTGCGGCGCGCTCCTCGGGGCTGCGGTGGATGGGCTGGTGATCCGACATGCTGGCAGTCCCTTTGCTCGTGGGATGAGTCATCCGATCAGGCCCGCCCGCTCGGGGGCGCCTGTGTGAGGGCGTACTCCGGGCTGCTGGACGAGAGCGACCTGCAGGCGGTCGGCGACGCGATCAGCCCCGGTAGCATGGCCGGCGTCCTGGTCCATGAGAACGCGCCTGTCGCGACTCCTCCCAGCGACTTGCTCACCCAGCTGCGGGAGCTAGGCGAGCTCAGGACCGCCGGCATCCTGACCGACGACGAGTTCGAGACCCAGAAGCGCCGCATCCTCGGCTCCTGACGGGACCGTCCGCAATGGATGGAGATCTCCCGCGAGACCGGGAGGTCGCCGTCTCACGGACCGGTCGTGCGCCCGCAGGGGGATGCGACTCCATGTACGTCTGCGGCCGCGTTCGAGCCAGAGTGCGTGAGAAGATAAGCCATCTCCACGCATACAGTTACCGCTCCGATGCTTGACGCTCATTGGATCGAAGCGCAGGATGCGACTCGACTGATCGCACTGGACGCCGCCAAGGGCGGTAGCGGGAGGACCTGATGAAGGTGCATACCACACTCGACCTTGACCGAAGCCTGCTTGAGGAGGCCGCCGAGGCCCTCGGGACGACCCGGACTACCGAGACCGTCCACGCCGCCCTGCGCGACGTCGTAGCGCGGCAGCGGCGCGCCCGCCTGGCCCGACGTGACTTCTCGGATCTCGAGGCCCTTCTCCCCGAGATCCGTACCCCCCGCTTCCCGGACGTCGAGCTCACGCGCGGCGGCGTGGCTGGGCCCGAGCCAGGGATCGGATCTTCCAGGTCGACACGCGCAAGGCCACAGCGCGCCTGATGTCGCTCGCCGTCGACACCGCCGAGATGGCCGATACGTCGGTTTGGGCGCGCTCCGCTAGACCGCCGCTCGCCTGGTTCTTCCCCGCCGTCGAGAACGGGCAGATCGCCGTATGCGAGATGGTCGCCATGGAGATCCTGTATAGCGCCCGCGACGCCGAGGACTACATCCAGACCGAGGGTGATCTGGGTGCGTGTCCCTGGTACGACGTCGAGCCCGCCGACTGGGCCGAGGCCCGAAGGGTGTGGCGCGAGCTGGCCAAGCGCGGGCCGTTGCACCACCGGCAGGTCAAACACCAGGACTTGCTCATCGCCGCGGTCGCCGCGCGCCACAGCCTGACAGTGGTCCACTACGACTCGGACTACGACATCATCGCGTCCGTGACCATGCAGCCGACCCGATGGGCCGCGCCGCGCGGGTCGCTCGATCCCACGCAGGTACGGACCAGGTAGAGTCGATCGGAGACTCTGAGGTGCCCTGCGACGTTGCGGATCGAACGTGTACTGGCTCCCCCGTTGGCAGGACCCCGGAACCCGACGGTTCGTGCAGTGGGATCGGGTCGAGTGGCGTGCATGCCACCACCTCGGCGGAGATCTGGGATCCATGGACAGGAACATTCAGCCCCACTGGGTCACTGAACCAGGCCCGCAGCGACCATCCCGCGGTGCTCCTGCCCGATGGCTGCGTGCTCGTCGTCGGTGGCCGCCTCCCAGAGGCCGCAGAGGTGTTCCACCTGCGGTGATTGGCGAGGCGCTCGATGGTGCCTGCCGTCACTCGTCGTGTTCGCGTCAGCCGGGCTCGTCATCCTCGAGCTGATCACGGTGTGGCCGTGGCTCATCTGGCTGGTCGTGGCGGTCGCCGTGGTGAGTGTCGTCATGAATGCGGCGAGCCGGAGCCCTGGTGAACGACGACTCTGGGTACCGGTCGGCCTCGTGCTACTGGGGAGCAGTCTGGTCGTCGCACTGACCGGGTGACGGGAGGGGGTTTGCCGACCTGGGGGGCGACCCGCATGACCGTCTGACGCGTGTGCACGTGCCTCCGTGCGCGGGCCGCAAGCTCCCTACGAGGTGCTCAGGTCAGTTTCGACTGCGTCGATCTCGCCCGCCGACAGATATGGCCGCCCCGTGTCGAGCAGATAGCGCTCCACCGTCCTCGCGGCATCCTGCCGGTAGCGGCGGGACCCCAAACCTGGGGTAGCGATCGCGCCGCGATAGGCCACCAGCATGCGGTCCGCCCCCCCGGCATCGGCAGCGTCGATGGAGAAGCCGTGATACCCCAGACCACCCTGCGGTGGCTCGCCGACGGCGCTCGGCAGGGAGTCGATGAGCCGTCCGAGCTCGACCGACTGTGCGGCCGTGAGGGTCCACGAGGGGTCCGGCCGACCGGAGTAGAGGCCCAGCGACACGGTCGTGGTCGAACTCGGAGGAGACGCCTGGGTGAAGGTGGCCATGACACTGCCGTTCGGGTCGGACAGTGCCAGACGCCCATCCGTGATGCTCCAGGCACTCACCTGCGGCAGGTAGCCGAGCCAGGCCGACTCGATGCTCATCGCCGGCTCGCCGCAGGCCATCAGCGTCGAACCGATATCGCCGAACTGTACCGTCGCGCCATCCACGACGACATCCGCGAACCACTGGTTGCAGCCGCCCGCGCCACCGGCCTTGGCGCCGTCGATGCGCATGCTGGCTGCCACATCTGCCGGCACGTCGATGAAGGGAACGCCGCTCCCCGCGAGCTGCGAGAGCCGCCACTCGATGCCATCGATGCCGGGCCCCGGACTCTGGGCAAGCGAACTCACCGGGATGGCCGAGAGCAGCAGGCTCGCGACCAGCAGACCTAGGGACGATCGTCGTCGGGACATGGTCGGGACCTCCTCGGGGGACGGGACACGACTCTGTCAGCCTAATAAGACCCTGCAACTCTGCAGGCAACTCCCCCTGGAGTCTGACCTTCCGCGAGCGCGAAAGGTCAGGCCCAGATCCGCGCCGAAGTCGGCTATGCAGCGGTGGCACGCGGCGCGGCGGCCCCGGTGGTCGCCCCGGCCTCAGCCTCGTCGTCGAGGCGCGACTTCATCGTCGCGATGGCAAGGATGACGAGCCCGAAGCCCGGCTTGGCGACGATGTCAGCCAGAGAGTAGCCCACCTGGCGGACCACCTCACCCAGCGCTGGATCGGACAGCACGCTCGGCATGATGTAGGCGATCGGGTAGAAGCTCCAGCTCACCACGACGAGGATGCGAGCGCCGCGGAGGATGCCGCGCACCTCCTCCGGCTGGCGTGCGATCGCACGGCCGAGTTCGGTGAAGAGCACATAGACGATGTAGAGGAAGGGGACCATGCTCAGGATGAACCACACGGTTCGGGCATTGAAGCTGAGCAGATCACCCGCTGGCGAGATCTCGCCGGGGTAGCCGAGGAGGATCATCGCGACCGCGGCGACGCCAAGACGGAGAGCGAGGGAGCGGGTCGGGCCTGCCGCGAGGCGCATGACGAGGACGAGTTCGGTGAGCAGCAGGGGGACGGTCAGCAGCCAGTCGACGTAGCGGTAGCCGTCGTTGAAGGGAAGCGTACCCTCGACGCCAGAGGTATAGGTACGGGCGAGCGGGTCGTATACGAACGCCGCATTCCACGAGTCGAAGATCCGGACGTAGTGGTACAGGGCGACGAGGACGACGATCGCCGAGATCGCTATCGGCAGACGGAAGGCCGGCCGAAGCGTCGTGCGCTGGATCAGGAAGAAGACGAACGCGGCGCCCATCGCGGCGATCGCCAGCGAGAACGAGTTGTAGACCAGATCGAACTGACCTTGAGAGAGGACCATTGCCGAGTCTCCAGAGTGGTGGAGCAGCCCTACAGGCCGGGGCTCGCGCGGTCGAACTCGTAGTTGTGGAGTTCGCCGAGATGGAGTAAGGGCGATGCTGCCCTCGATTCGGGGTCAGCCCCAAGCCGTATCTCCACCCGTCTATGGACGTGCGTCTTGTCAGTCATGCTACATGAGGTCGGTCTTAGGCTCTTCCCGTGCTGATGCTGTTGCGGACAGCGATCCTGCTCGCGCTGGCGGCCTTGACCGGCGCGATAGTGCCTGCTTCGTCGGCTGTCGGGGCGGAACCCACAGCGGCAACCACCGCCCTCGCAGGTACCTCCGCGCCGACGGTGCACGTCGACCGGCGCGTGGAGCTGCTGTCGATCCTCCACCGGCTGATCGGGCATCAGGCATACACGCGCGCGCCGCTGACACCGTACGTCCAGGCGGTCGACCGGACGTTCGGGCCGTTCGCCGGTCATCCGGCCGTCGCGGCGACTCGCGCGCTGCGCGCGAGCCACTCCATCACCTGGGACGCGCCGATGATGCTCGCGGTCCACCTGGACGACCAGCTCCAGCTCGTCAACCCCGAGGAGCTGCCGTCGCTCGATGCGCGCTTCACTGGCGCGGACGTCGAGGGATATGCGTCGATGCTCCGCGACTTCGCGGAGGTCACCAGACTTGACGCCTTCCTCGCGGTCCGCCACCCGTACATCGCCGAGGTCGAGGCAACCCTCCGGACGATGGTCGAGCAGGAGGACCCGGTCTCCTGGTTCGACCGGTTCTTTGGAGCGCAGCCGAAAGCGCGATACATCGTCGTCCCCGGCCTGCTGACCGGGACCATGAACTACGGCGTCCGGGCGACCCTGCCCGACGGCACGCTGGAGATCACGCAGGTGCTCGGCGTCGACGCGGCGGACGGTCTGCCATTGAACGACGACCTGAGTGTCACGCTGCTCGTGCACGAGATGGCGCACTCGTACGTCAACCCGCTGGTCGCCACGCACCGTGGAGCGCTCGAGGCGGCCGGGACCCGGCTGTTCGCACTCGTCGAGGAACCGATGCGGCAGCAGGCCTACGACAACTGGAAGGCCTTCGTCGACGAGTCCATGGTGCGCGCTGTCGTCGCGCTCTACATGTTAGAGACCCGGGGTGAGGCAGCGGGGCAGGCGGAGATCGCGGCGCAGGAGCGCCGCGCCTTCTTCTGGATGTCCCGGCTCGTCGGGCACCTCCAGCGCTACCAGCGCGAGCGCGCGACCTTCAGCGACTTCGCCGCGTTCCTGCCCGAGCTGGTCAACGCCTTCGACGCGCTTGCGGCCGACCCTGGTCAGCGATGATCCCCGCGAGGAGTCGCGGTCGAATCGGAGGTCCGCGAGCCGCAAGATGGTCGCCGACTCCGTCAAGCGGATCATGATGTGGACCTGCTCCACGGGGAGACCCGACGCGCTGCGGAACGCACCACGGCGACGCGCGATCACTCCGCGGCGAGCACCGCCGTCAGCAGCTCTGACTGGTCCATGACCGCAAGCGTTGCCTCACTGGCTGCACTCGGATACCTGGGGTCGTCACCCGCCGACCCACCGAGGCGCTCACCGGCTCAGCTGACCGGCTCCTATGAGACGATACGAACCATGGTCACGACATCACGCTGGCGCTCGCTGAACCTATCGATCGTGGTGGCGGCGGCCCTCGCGATGCCCTGGTCGGCATCCGCGCATGTCCCGTCGGTCAGTCAGGCTCAACCGTCCACTCCGGAGACCGCCATCCCTCTGGAGGACCCGACGCTGTCGAGGGCGATCGGAGCCACGATCGCCGAACCGGGCGAGGTCGACTGGTACCGCATGGACCTGACGGCCGGTGACCCACTCGTGGTGGGCATGACCGCCCCGGACGCGGTGGGATCGTTGCCGGCCACCTTCGTGCTCCTGGGCCCCGGACTAACAGAGGCGGCCGCCGCCGGACCGGTGGTCACGGCCCTCGCGGCAGAGGCCGGGGCGACGGGCGCGATGGTGTTCTTGCCGGCAGTCCAGCCGGAGCGCGAGATCCACGCGGGCCTGGGCTTCCTGAACTACGGCATGCTCGACCTGGTGGCAGCCGCTGACGGCACATATTGGATCGCGGTCACTGCCGTTGACCCCACCGCCACGGGCAAGTACGTACTGGCGCCCGGCGTGCGCGAGGAGTTCGGCTCCGACGCCTTCGCCGGGATGGTCGACCTGACTGGGTTCTTCGATGCGCCGTGGCCGCCGGCGACCGAGGCCAGCATGCCACCCGCAGAAGCCAGCATGCCCCCCGAGTGACGGGAAGCGTCGTTCCGGGGGTATTGCACCCGGGCCTATGCTGACCGCCGCGTACGCCCGACCTGGGGTAGCGAGAGGAGAGGTTCAATGCACCTCTCGATCATCGGCCGCCTGGTTCGGCCGGCCATCTTGCTCGCCGCGGGTGTGCTGCTCGGGCAGGGTGCCCTGGCCATCGCCGCCCCCAGCGCCCCGGCGGCAACGACGCAGACGCGGATCGCCAGCTGCGCCGGCTACAACTTCCACCCGATCAACAGCTCTACGACGTTCATCTGGACGGGCCGTCAGCTGATCCGCACTACCGACGACGGCGACGGGTGGTTCATGTGCCATCTGGATCTGCCCCACCGCGCCGTCGTCACCAAGGTCCGCTTCACGGTCAAGGACCAGAACGATCGCATCTCGCTCGATTACTGCGGTCTGGTCCGCACCTCCCTGGGCACGACCGGGGAGACCACAGTGGTGGGCCTCCCGATCCTGTCCACCGGCCTCTCCGGACAGCCGGGAACACGTCGCTACACGGACAGCAGCATCGCCGGCGCCACCGTCGACAACGGTGCGTTCGCCTACTCGCTCCAGTGTCGAATGGTGTTAGGGGCTGGCCTCCACAACATCGCGAACGCCTCGTTCGGCATCATCGGCGCGGACGTGACCTACAGGATCTCCGCGGCGAACGGCTGATCTCCGCACAGGCGGCCTCATGAAACGCCATCCTCAAGCCCGGGTTCCACCTGCCGCGCCACCACCATCGGGCGATGACCGAGATCTTCTTCGTGCTCGAGGGCGAGGCCACGTTCATGTTCGATGACGAGACCATCCCGGCCACGGTCGGGATGACCGTCACCGTGCCGCCGGGCGTCAGGCATGAGGTGTCCTCTCCCAGCGGCGCCAGGTTCATCACGGTCTTTTCGCCAGGCGGCTTCGATCGCTACCTCGCGGAGCTTGCGTCCCTGTCCCCGGCCCAGATGGACGACGCCGGATCCATCGGCGCGCTCGGCCAGCTATACGACATCTGGGTCGATCGACCGTCGCGCCCCCGTTCGCGGCAATCGGGCCCAGGGTGTCGCCTAACAGCAGGTCGACCGGGACGTAGAGCTCGTCACCGCCGAGAGCGAAGTCGAACGACTCGACGGACCCGCCGAGCGACGCCGCGTGGGTCAGCCGCTGCTCGGCGCCCGGCGGGCCCGGACCTCTCGGGTGACGACGGTGAGGAACGTCAGCACTGTCAGGGGCAGCACGAACGCACCCATCACGAAGGTGAAGCCCGCGGCCAGCCGGTGGTCGGTCGCGTCCAGCACCAAGTACGTCGTGTAGGCGACCGCATACGAGACGAACACGGCCCCCTTCCAGCGCCGGATCGCGGAGCCGACGAACGTGACCGGGAGCAAGGCGACCGCGACCACCACCATGATCGGGATGTCGAACGCCAATGCGGCGGGTGCCACCGGGATGCCGTTCGGCGCCACGAACGCGCCGATGCCGATGACCCCCAGGAGGTTGAACAGGTTGGAGCCCACCACGTTGCCCACCGCGATGTCCCGCTGGTCACGAACCACCGCGACGATCGTGGTCATGATCTCTGGCATCGTGGTGCCGATGGCGACCACGGTCAGGCCGATGACGAGCTCGCTGACACCCAGGGACCGGGCGATGTCTGAGGCGCCAGCCACGAGGATCTGGGACCCCGCCACCAGGATGAGGAGTCCGCCCGCGATGATCACAGCGAGCATCACCATCCGCTCGCCTGTCCTCGGCCCCGGAGGCAGGGTCTCCTCGTACTCGTCTCGGATGTCCCGGCGCTCACGACGTCCATTGCGGACCGCCACCCCGACGTAGCCGAGCAGCAGCAGCAGCAGCGGCAGCCCGTCGAGGCGATCGATGCGCCCGTCGGCCGCGAGGGCCCAGAAGAGCAGCGAGGCGCCGATGAGCAGCGGGACGTCAGCGCGCACGATCCGTTGCTGGACGATGAGGGGAGCCACGATCGCTCCCATGCCCAGCACGAGCAGGATGTTGTAGATGTTCGAGCCCACGACGTTGCCGACGGCCACGTCGGGGCTGCCACCCATCACCGATCCGACCGTCACCGCCAGCTCGGGCAGGCTGGTCCCGAAGGCGACGACGGTCAACCCCACGACCACCGGCCGGATGCCGACCGAGACCGCGAGGCGCGACGCGCCCCGGACGACGAGCTCGCCTCCGACGGCGAGCAGGACCAGGCCGACGACGACCGCGAGCAGGCTCATGTGTCCCGTCCGCTCACGGGGCCGTCGC
>JBBQNA010000061.1:0-15017 GCA_038329515.1 Candidatus Limnocylindrales bacterium
GTGGTCGGCATCGAGCCATTATTCACCTGGGCGAGCAGCGCGAGCGCGACGCGACCACCGGCCCGGCTTTCAGTCGACTGACAGTTCGATCGCCCGCTCGTGGCGTGGCCATGGAGCAGCCTCGAAGGAGGGAAGGGGACGCGCCGGAGGATCTGCATCTGTGGCGGCCACACCGCTCTGTTCGATGACGGGCGCCCCCGCTGCCTCGAGGTCGCGCACATGCCCGGAGTCGTCCGGGTATGGACGCTCGAAGCGGTTGATCATGGAGTCGCGGCCCCAGTCGTTGAACCATGGATAGCCGGCGATGATCGTCCGCCCGTCACGCCCACCACCGGCGTCCGCGTCGGGTATTCGGCGGCTCACGATGCGCGTGATCTCCCGACAACGATGGGGCGGTTTCGGTGGTCAGGCCAAGGGTGAGGGGTGCGTCCGGCCCGAGCGTTCCGGTGAGCCGGCCGACCGCTAGGAGATCCTCTCTCGGTCGGGCAGACCGCGAGCGCTCTCCACCCGGTGGCGGATGCCGTAGTACCAGTCGGCCGCTGGCTCCGCAGCGTCCCCGTCGAGATGCATCTGCAGCTCTACGGGGGCATCCGGGAAACGGACAGACAGCCCGACCGCGCCACGTGTCGCTTCGACGAGGGCCAAAGGTGGAGGGTTTCGAATGCCGAACCGACCGCGCGATGGCCCCGCCATGTCACGAGCGGCGTCAGCTCGAGGGCCACGGACCGCGGCGCGCTGCCTGAGGCAAGGGCATACCGGACGTATGTGGTGCTCTGCCTGTACGCCATCTAGACGCGCTTCTCGAGCCGGACGTCGCCGAGGGCGAAGGTCCAGACGGGCCTCGTGCCGTCCAGCTCGAAGCCCGCGAGCCGTTCGAACCCGCGCTGGTCGATCGTCCCGTCGGCGAATTCGAGCGAGCCAGTCGGCGAATTCGAGCGAGCCAGTCGCCGGCCCGCGGAGCTCGTGGATCTCGATCTCCAGGCCGGCCAGGAACAGCAGAAACGCGAGACCGAACAGAGCCATGATCTGGATCGGAGGTCGATGCGGACCAGCCCGATGCCCGAGGGTCCGAGCGCGATGCCAGCCAGGAGCAGCAGGACCACGGCAGGCAGGCAGGCGAGCCGGCGTGAGGGCCAGCACGATGGGGACCACGAAGGCGACGACGACGACGACCAGCAGGCCGACGAAGGAGACGTCCGGGTTCATCGGCTCGCCGTCGGTCGGGTCAGGTTCCACGCTCTACGGTCCGGGAAGGCGCCAGACCGTTACACGCTAGCCTGCGACCCGAGCAGGTCGATCGGATCGCGCCGCGTGCCCGTCCGAGCAATCCGTCCAACCAGTGTGGTCGTGGACGAGGTCGTCGGCTTGCGTCGGCCCCCACGACCCGCGCGCGTACGGGATCACCGGCGGCGGAGAGGTAAGGACCGGCTCGACGACTCGCCATGACGCCTCGACCGTGTCACCTCGAGCGAATAGCCGCGGGTCGCCGTCGAGCGCATCGCCGATCAGGCGCTCGTACGCGTCGGCGCCTTCGGTGACGAGCGACCGCTCGGTCACCTCGAGATCGACCGGCGTGGCGACGAGCCGATCACCGGGCGCCTTCGCCTGCATCGTCAGGGTGATCACGCCATCAGGCTTCATCCGGAAGCGGAGGCGGTTCGGCGACGGTGGCCGACCGCCACTGTCGGCGAACAGGGTCGCCGGCGGTCGGCGTAACTCGACGATCGCCTCGGTGACCGTTCGCTCGAGCGCCTTGCCGGCACGGATGACCCACGGCACGCCGGCCCAGCGCCACGTGTCGATCTCCGTGCGGAGCGCGACGTAGGTCTCCGTGTCCGACCCCGATGCCACGCCGGCTTCGTCGAGGAAGCCCTGGTACTGGCCGCGGACGAGATGCTCGGGGTCGAGCGGCCGCATGGCCTTGAGTACCTTGACCTTTTCGTCGCGCAGCGAATCTGCGTCGGACGATACCGGTGGCTCCATCGCGAGGAATGAGACGAGCTGGAGGAGGTGATTCTGGACGACGTCGCGGAGCGCGCCGACGCCGTCGTAGAACGCCCCGCGACCCTCGACCCCGAACGACTCGGCCATCGTGACTTGGACAGACGCGATCGATCGGCGATCCCAGACCGGCTCAAGCAGGGCGTTCGCAAAGCGGAAGACGAGCAGGTTCTGGACCGGCTCCTTGCCCAGGAAGTGGTCGATCCGGAAGATCGCCTCCTCCGGAAAGCGGCTCTGGAGGAGCCGGTTCAACGAACGTGCCGACGCGAGATCCCGCCCGAACGGCTTCTCGAGGACGATGCGGGTGCCCCGGTCGAGGCCGGCGGCCGTCAGTCCCTCGATGACGTCGCCAAACGACGACGGCGGGATCGCCAGGAAGAAGAGCGGACGGTCGCTGCCGAGGTCCCGAAGCCGAGCCGCCAGCCGCTCGTACAGTGACGGGTCGGCGTAGTCGCCTGCGACGTGATGGAGTCGCACGGCGAGGTCAGCCCAGGCGCCGTCCGTCGTCGAGTGGCCCGCGGCCTCCAGCGCCGACCTGGCGCGGTCCCGCAGACCATTATCGCCGATGTCCGATCGCGCCACCCCGACGACGGGCAGGCGGCCGAGCCGCCCGGAAGAAGCCAGCCCAAGGATCGATCCGAAGAGCTTCTTGCGGGCCAGATCGCCGGTCGCGCCGAACAGGACGAGGGCGTCCGCACGGCCGACCCCGTCGTCACCGGATGAAGTCGTTGGTGCTGCGCCGCGGTCGACGGGCGAACTGCCGGTGGAGACACTCACGACGATCGCACGGCGTGCCCGCCGAACTGGTTACGCAAGGCTGTAACGACCTTGAGCGTCGGCGAGTCCTCCTGCTGGCTCGCGAACCGGGCGAACAGAGCTGCGGATACGACCGGAGCCGGGACGCACAGGCGGATCGCCTCCTCGACCGTCCAGCGGCCCTCCCCGGAGTCGGCGGCATCGATGAGGTGTTTGCCGTGCTCGGCGAGCGCAGTCGCCCGTCGCTGGGAATCAGTGTACCGGGAGTTGCCGCCATCGATGATCAGATCTCCGGGCTCGAGCAGGCCGGAGAGTTCGTCCATCTGGGCCTGCTTGGCCGCGCCGGCAGGAAGCATCAACCAGACGGCACGCGGCTTCGGCAGCAGGCCGACGATCTCCGCGAGGCTGAACGCGGGGATCGCTCCTTCAAGCGCGACCTCTCGCGTCTTGTCGGGATCGCGGTTGTAGCCGATGATCGCCATCTCTGGTTGCCCGGCACGATCTGTCATATCCGTGGCCGCGGCCATGACCGGCATCTTCTCCATCGAATGTCCTCCGTCTCGCTCCATCATCCACGAGGTTTGATGAGCAGTCTGAGCGGAGGCCGGAGCGGTACACCCCACGCAGTCAAGTTCACCCGTGGGGGCGATCGAAACGCTTGGCCCCGTCGCGACACCGTGTCATAGGAGCACGAACACACGCCGACCGAGCGGCCACACCTACCTCGGGATCGACATCGGTGGGACCGGCATCGAGGGCGCTCCCGTCGACACGCGTCGCGGGGACCTTGTCGCCGAACGGATCCGCATCCAGATTCCACAGCCAGCGCCGCCGGCAGCTGTCGCGGAGCCGTCGCTGAGGTAGTAGCCGGCTTCGAGACCAAGGGAACGGTGAGCATAAGCTTCCCCGCGGTGGTTCGCCAGGGCGTGGTCGGGAGCGCTGCCAACTTCGACCGGAGTTGGGGCGACGATCGCGTGCGTCATCGTGGTGTCCCATTCGGGCGGGTCAGCGCGGTGTCGCCGTCGACAGCCCCAAGAGTCTCGCCGCATCGACCATCCGCTCGTCGTACGTGACGATCGCCTCGAGGTCGTCGCCAACGGCCATCGCGGTCGCGAGGTGGATGGCGTCGAGCGTTCGGAGCACCTGCGGCTCCAGGGTTCCGGCCGCGTCCAGGATCCGATCGTCGATCCCGACGAGGTCAACGCGCCGCAGCCCCTCTCGTACCGTCGCCAGGGCGTCCGACCCCAGATGGCGGACCGCGCGCAGGGACTCGGTGCGCAGCAGGGCTGACGACACGCGACGTGCGCCGCGATCGGCGAGGAACGCCCGAACGGCCGCGGTTTCCGGCTCCTCGACCACCAGCTTGACGAATGCCGAACTATCGAGGTAGAGCGCGCTCAATCGTCTCGGCCCTCTCCCACGAGTCGCGACGGCGCCGTGGCATCCACCCGGAGACGGACGGGCACGATGTCCAGGACGTCGGCGTCCGCTCGACGCAGCAGGCCTTCACGTTCCAGTCGGGCCAGGCCGCTGGGCATCGTCCTCAGCAAGACGGCGACGGGACGTCCGCGATCGGTGACCTCCACGGTCGCGCCCGCAGCCACCCGTCGCAGGATGGCGCTCGCATCACGACGCAGCTCACGGACCCCGACACGCTCCATGTGCGACATGGTAGCACACCAGTTGATCGGGTTAGGGGTGCGCCGGGCGGTCGACATCGCTGGTACCGACCAGATTCCTCAAGCACCCGATCCGTGCGCGGATACCCCCGCTCACGGCTGCGTGGGCGCCGTCGGTACCAGGAGTCCCATCGCGCCGTGGCCGACTGGCTGATGCGCCGGTCGCCCCGGAACCGGTGGGATCAGGCAGCGACGAATTCCACCAGCAGGCCGCCGGCGCGGGTCCGCGCGTCGAGGATGCGCAGCCCGGCAGCCTCTATGGCGGAGCGGACGTCCTGGTCCAGGCGGCATCCCCCTGACAACCGCGCCCACGCCGGCGCCATCCGGGTCTGCAGCCTCGCGACTCCCGCGTGCTGCGACCGTGCGTGCTCCAGCAAGCGCAGCGTGCCGCCCGGCCGCAGCACGCGCCGACCCTCCCGCAACACGGATGCGACGTCATCGACGGAGCAGAGCACGAACGTCCCGACCACCACGTCGAACGAATCGTCGGCGTACGGCAGTGCCTCCGCGCCACCGGTGGTCAGGACGATGGACCGTCCGAGCCGATCGGCGCGTCGCGCGGCGAGCCTGAGCGCCGCCTCGCTCGGGTCGATCGCGTGGAGCCGGGCCTCCGCGGGGTAGGCGGGCAGGTTCAAGCCGGTGCCCACGCCGATCTCCAGCACGTCACCGATGACATCGCGGACGACCCGCCCACGCGCACGGCGAAGCCCGGCACGGTCGGCCAGCCGCATCGCCGCGTCATAGCCGCGCGCCATCGCGGCGCTGCCAAGCTGGGCTGGCCGACGGGGCTCGCGGTCGGGCAGGAACCGGTTGCCGGCCAGGTTCGCGAACTCCATCAGGACGGCCGCGGCCTCGAGTTCTCGCCGGTGCCGGGCGCGCATCCCGATGGGTGGATCGACGGCGCGGGACCCCTTGAGCGCGAACTCCTGGCCATACCGGTAGGCCGCTGCCTCATCGGACATGAAGCCGAGCGGATCCCGGACGTCGAGCCCGATGGCCCGTCCCCAGCGCTCGTGGACGCGGGCACAGGCGCGACACCGGTTGACCGAAGTGACGCCCAGCATCGTCGCCTCGCGCGCTCGGGGCGCGACACGGCCCGGGACCAGGTACGCCGACAACAGGGCGGGCAGACGACGAGTGAGCACCGGCAGCCAGCGCCGTAGCGAGCGGCTCGTGAGCTTCGGTCGAGGATCCACGGTCATGCCGGGTCCCTGACCGCACGGACCACCGCGTCGAGCGGCCCGCGGCCATCGTCCGTCCCGCGCCCGGGTGACTCGATGGCATCACGCGCAGCATGCCGCTCGTCCCAGGCCTCGGCGCTCGCGTGCCGGCCTGTGCTCTCGGGCTGGGTCATCGTCTACGGTTCCCTGACTGCTGTCGGTCCAACCGCGCCGCGATCCGCGCCGCGATGGTGCCCTCCACGACCGTGTCGGGGTCGCGAAGCCCACCCAGGATCGCGCGTACGCCGACGAGGCCGGCATAGAGCGGCGGGCACGTGGGGCAGCCGGCAAGGTGACCCTCGACCTTGGCACGGGTCACCGCATCCAGCTCCCCATCGAGGTAGGCAGAGATGTGTCGGCGCGCCTGCCAGCAGTGCACCGGCTGGGCGAGACTGGCAGCCCGCCTGGGGTCGCCCTCGGCGAGTGCGCTCACGAGCATCATCCTTCCGCGGCGGAGCCGCTGCTTGGCGGCCGGCAGGCCGATCCTCAGGACCTCGGCGATCGCGGAGACCGGCCAGCCGACCGCGTCGTGGAGGACGACGACCACCCGGTAGCCGGCAGGGAGGCGGACCAGGCCGTCCTCCAGCTCATCCCGGAGCTCGGCCCGGGCGAGCACCTGCTCGGGGTCGACGGTGTAGTCGTCGTCGTGCCAGCGGTCCTCGATGTCCGAAACGTTGTGCTCATCGCGACGGGCTCGTGACCGGTCGATGACCAGGTTGACCAGGATCCTGTTGAGCCACGGCGCGACCGGGGCGCCGTCCCGCAGCTGGCGCCGACGAGCCCACGCGCGCAACGCCGCCTCCTGGGCCAGCTCCTCGGCCACGACTGGATCGCGGGTCAGGTGGATGGCCAGCCTCGCGAGGCGCGGCAACTCGGCCTCCAGGGCAGCGCCGAAGTCGGTCGGCGCCGCCTGGCCCTGATCGTCGGGCACGGAAGTGATGGCGGGATCCCTCACAGGCACGGGGTCAGCGGGGAATGGCGCGGATCGCCTTGCCCGAGAACGGACCGCCGAACAGGGCGCTGAAGACGCAGACGTCGAACAAGCCCGCGAGGAGCGGCACGAGCCCCACGGCGGCCACGACTACGCCGATCGTGCCACCCATCGCGAGCAGGCCGCCCGCGATCAGCGCGATGCCGCCCGCGATACGCGCAACTCGGCCGGCGGTCGAAGCCATGGACTGGCCGAGCCTGCTTGCCGCGAACCAGTTGGGATTACCCTGGTCCTGTGTGGTCATGATGTCGTTCCCTTCTTGCGTCCGTCGGATGCGCGTCGTCGTGCATCCATCCTGCCCTGAATGACGAGACGGTCGCCCAAAGGGATACATCGGGGTCGATGTGAGTGTCGCCGGCGGCGATGTGGCTCGTCATCCGGCCACACCTTGGACGGGCCGGTCACGTTCTCGCGCCGCCCTCACCACCCGCCGGAAGCATCCGATCTCATGTGCTGCCTCAGTTACGCCCGTGCCCGGCGCGAACGGTCACCCGACCTGGACACATGCCCAGCCCATGGGCACTCGCCAGCCACGCAGCCGTCGATCGTCCGCAGCATGGGCACATGACGTATCGAGACGTGGCCGTGGCGCCGACGCACGCTCGCGCTGCCGTGCCCTCGCAGCATGCTGATCGGCGAAGGGCCAGCCCATCAGCGTCTGACCAGGTACCGCACCGACCGGGCTGCGGCCCGGTCGTGACGCACACCGACCGGGCTGCGGCCCGCTCCGTCCGCGGCCGGCCGGCACACTGGGATGCGTACAGGGACGCGGGTCAAGCTGGCGCTACCCCTAGCGCCCCGACCAACCTCAGGCACCTATCAGGCGTCGGGGGGCCATGGTCGCGGCTCGGGTTCGGAGCTTGACCGGCTGATCCGGCATCGAGTTCCTGCAACAGCGCCCCGACGGTCCTGGCTGCGCTCGGGTGATCCAGGGATGCGCTGGACCGAAGGCTGGCCCGGTGACGGTCGGCGTCTGGTGGTCAGTCTCGCCTGTCGGCTGCGCCGGGTCGGCGCCCGCGACCCGAGGAACCATCGCGACACACACCACGTGGCTTCCGATCTGCCGGTGGCGGCCCATGATGGGGCGGTTCGCCACGGTAGGGGCAAGGTCAGACGGCAGCCACGCCTGAAAGGTGTCCGCCCGCAGGTCCACCCGAATCATCGTGAAGTCCAGCATCACGTTGGTGATCTGGTATTGCGCTTTGAAGGCGGCTTCCTTCGCCGAGAAGATGGTCAGAGCCAGGAGACCTTGTCGCTGCGTCGACTGCGCGCCGAGGAACGATCGTTCGGCATCGATCAGGACGTGCCTCCAGAGGCCGACGTCGAGTGGTTGTGCCGGCTCCAGGTCGATGCCCACGGCACGCCAGGCGGTCCTCCGGGCGGCGACGGCCAGGCACACGGATCCAGCATGAGCGATCGACCCGGTCACGCCCGCCGGCCAGAGTGGCGCTCGGTCGTTCGCGCGCGGGATCGCGACCGGAGGATGGCCGATGTCGGCGAGTGCACGCCGAGCCGCCGCGCGGCCCCCGGCGAACTCGCGGAGGCGTGCCGGCACCGTAGCGGCGGCCAGGATCTCGCCTGGGAGCAACTGGTGTTCGTGCCCGGCGTCCGCTGCCCCGATACCCACTTCGCGCGGCAGGAGGTCGCGCAGCGCCCTCACCAGCTCGGCGTGATCGTCGCGCATGACCGATCGGCCCGAAGCTCTCGAACCCCGAACCGGTCTACTCGCGCCAGTGCTGGGCGACGAACGGCGCGTGGCGCCACTGGCCAGACGGGCCGTGCATCACGTGCTGGGGCTTGATCCGCCCGGCAAAGGAGATGATGCGCGCCCCGTCAGGCGGGATGGCGTGGCCCTCGGGCAGCTCGACGTCTGCGTGCGCGCCGCAGTCCTGTCGGAAGTAGACGATCCGGTCGTCCTCGAAGAAGTACATCTCGGCAATGCACCGATCCAGCCACCGCTGATCAGAGACGTGACCTGGCAATCCCCGATGATGCTGGCACGTCTGGACAGCAGCGCCTGGATCCCGTACGAAGTCATCCCACACGGCCGTCATGCTGCCGATCTTCAGTCGCAGAATGGCGGAGTGGCCCCGGGTGTTACCGCTCTGCCTCTTGCCTCGCGCGATCAGAAAGTCCTTCTCGGGCCGATCGATCAGGAAGCCGACATCGCCGATGAGGACCATGTCCACGTCCACCTGGAGGAGATGTTGACCTTCGAGGCCAAGAAAGTCTCGCGCAAACACGACGAGCTTCCGCGCGTTTCCGATGTCCCAGTCACAGAATGAGAGATCGGGCAAGGGATGGACCACGATGTCGGGATGGAGCCCGGAAGCGTCATCAGTGAGGCAGTGGAGCGTGTGCGGTAACCGGAGGTGTCGCGCGAACATCGCATGCAATCGGTTGACGTCTCCTGCCGTGTACAGATCACCCCACTTGAAGCAGGTGACATGCAGTGTCGTGATCGGGTCGATCACGAGGTGGGTCCCTGTGGCTGGCCGGTGCGTGCCAGTACCTTGGCGACCTCGATATCGTCATGACGCAGATGCTCGCCGATGAATGCCCGATCTTCCGGCTCGAGCGCGACTCCGCAAGCGAGCTTGGCGAGGATGTCCGGCTCGTAGAAGCGGAGAGCTGCAGAGAGGACGAACACCTCGTCAATCAGATCGGCCGTCGTACTTGGGGAGCAGATGTCGGCGATATTGTCGCAGCCAAGCCGGACCTGCACACCGGCCACCAGGAGCTCCAGGATCCTTGGGATGCAGTTCCAGGTCGGAGATCGCAACGGCCGTAGCATGCGCATCCCGAGCGCGGCGGAGGGACACGTGATGACGCCGATGTTCAGCTCTGCCAGGTCGTCTGCCATGCGATGGAAGCGGTCCTCGGCATACGTGGAGGGCGACAGTACATGCACTGCCCAGATCATCGGCTCACCCAATGGAGCAGCCGGTGCTCCATATCGCCGCACCGCCTGCACCAGTTGTTCCGTACCTTGTTCGCCCGACTCGAACCGCTGGTCGGTGTGGACATTGACCATCTTTCCCAGGTCTTGCGCGAGCTCCAATACCCGACGAAGGTGCTCCATGGATCCGATGTGTCCCGGGTGGTCCGCGGGCTCGTCCGCTTCGGGCAATGACCCGATCAGGTCGGAGCGGCGGGCCGCCTCCACGAAGATCTCCCAGCGTGCCGGTTCCGAGTCCTTGAACCCGAACGGTGTATAGGCGCCCAGCCGAAGGTCGAGTCGGTTCCGTCGCTCGGCCTGGATCTCCAGCAGGACCTCCAGGCCGGTCAGGCCCACGCGATCCGCTGTCACGTCCACAAGGGTGTCGGCCCGTCGCGTGTTGACCGCCTCCATCGTATCGAGGGTCTCGTTGATCCGTCGACGGAGGTCGTCCCGCTGGTACGCCGGGCCAGCGTGCAGGTCGGCGATCAAGGCGTGCTTGTGCTGGAGCGAGACGTGGAAATCCTTCGCCATGCGGTGGCCTGTCCCGGACAGATAGCGATCGTCGAAGGTGCCCGCCCGGTCCAGGTGCAGGTGGGCGTTGAGCAGGCCGCCGTGGTGTGCGACGGATCGCCGCAGGCGGTCGTACCAGATGCTGCTCACCAGGTCGCCTGCCGCGGCGTCGATGAACCGGACGCAGCCCAAGGCGCCAGGTCCGGAACCTCATCCCGGCGCCGCAGGATGGTGGCGACCAGGTCCTGGATGTTCGGTTCGTGGAAGAACTCACCGTGTCCACCGGACACGATGTCGATCGTGAATGGCCCTCGATAGTAGCGCCGGAACGCCTCATGGGGATGATCGGAGGCCCGATAGGGATCGCGGTCGCTGTCACGCCCGAACGTGAGAGCGATCCGGCCCGAGTACGCTTGGGGAACCATCTTCTCGTGCATGACGAGCAGCGCGACCTCGCGTCCTGCGTCCTGCGCCTGGCGCGCGATCTGGAGCGCGATCACCGCTGCCTGACAGTTGCCACCGATGAACAGCGGCCCGGTCGGCCACAACGCCAGGATCTCCTCGGTGTAGTAGGCCGCGAGTCGCTCGATGTTCTCGGCTGCCTTGACCATGACCGCATGGCCCGACCGCATCCCGTAGATCGGCTGGTCGATGCCAAGATACCGGGCCAATTGCTGCAGCTCGTGATCGGTCTGGAGGCACCAGAACAACGGGACGCGAGGGCCATCGAGATTGAGCCCCACGAGCAACGATCGGTCTGTCGCTCGCCCCCCGGCCCATGACGCTGTGTACGCCCGGATCTGGCGCACCGTCTCGTCGTCCAGCGGATCGGGGATCGTCTGCTCCACCGGTCCGAGTCCATCGAGCGCTTCGATGGATGCAGCGAGTGCCGCCACCGTCGAGAGCCTTCCCAGGACCCGCGCCGGCAGCTCCTGTCCGAGCGCCGCCTCCAGATCCGCGAGCATGCGGACCGCCAGCAGCGAGTGTCCACCGAGCGACCGGAAATCATCATGGGGCCCCACGGGCCGTCCGAGCCACAGCACGCGACTCCAGATGTCAGCGATCTGCTGTTGGAGCGGGGTGGCGCACGGCACGAGTGTCCTCACACCCGCGGCCTCGCGGTCGTCGCGAGCGAGCGAGGTGATATCGATGTCGCCCGAGGCATCCCGCGGGAATGTGGCCACCGGCATCAGGCGCAGCTCAGGGCCTGGGTCGGGCAGTCGCTCGGCGAGCCATCCTCGAAGCTCATCTGCGGCGACGCGTGTCGATTCATCCAGCACGACCCAGCCTCTCATCAGGCCGTGGCCGCTGTCACAGACAACGACCGCGTCATCGACACCCGGATGCGCTCGCAGCACTTCGGCCACCATTCCAGGGGATGGGGCATGGTCTGGGAGGGTGGCGATCGGCTGGTCCCAGTCCGGGCCGGCGATCCGCTCCAGCATGTCGATGAGGAGGCGGGCGAAGCGCTCGGCCCCGGGCCTGGACAACACCTGGTCGGACCAGTCCATCCTGCAGCCGATGGTCGACTTCGTGCCCTCGAACTGGAGGGTGAGATCGAAGTCTGTGGTAGGACGGCGGACCTCCAGTCGGTGACCACGGATCCCGTCCAGCACGAAGACGGTTTCCCGACGCTCCTGCCAGGCCACCATCAACCGGTTCAGCGGTACGCGCGCCAGGCCCGGCTGGGCGGCGATCTCACCGATCGGCAGGAAGCGGTGCCCATTCGCGGCGAACACATCGCGCATGATGGCCCCAGCGACCGTGCTGGGGGTGGACGCACCGTCAAGGGCGACGGACACTGGCAGCACGCGGTTGAGGTGTCCGATGATCCCGATGCTGTCGGCGTCATCCCGGTTCGCGACTGGCGTGCACATCAGGAGATGCTCCTGTCGTGTGATCCGATGAACCAGGAGCACCGTGGCCGTGAGAGCGATCGCGGCGACCGGAATGTGCTGGGCGAGGGCATGGGCGCGCAGCACCGCGGACAGCGGCGGTGTCAGCTCCAGCCGAAGCCAATCAGCCGTGCCGGGACCGGCGGACGCCGGCGCGCACGCCTTTGGCGAGACAGGGAGGGAGAGAGGGGGATGAGGCTCTGCGAATCGCGCGCTCCACCACTCGCGCGCGGCCTGTGCCCGCGGTCCCGTCACGAACTGCGCTTCCACGGCTGCGTGGCCACTCGCCTGGGGACCCCGCGAACGGCGGTCGTGGTGGCGGCCTGTACGCACTGCGGCATAGATCGTGGCGAGGTCGGTCAGGAACACATCCCGCGCGAACCCGTCGATGACGAGATGGTGGAAGACCCACTGGAGGATGGTCCGCTGTGCGCCGATCTGGATGAACGAACTGCGCCACAACGGCCCGCTGGCCAGGTCGAACGGCCGCGCCATGGCACCATCGAGCGCGCGGCCGGCCTCCGGCGGGAGGACATGTTCTGCGCCCGCCCCGGCCGCGATAAGGTACAGGACATCCTCGAACCCAGCCCACGTCCCCGGGGGACGAAACACCGGCCCCTGGGCACCCTCGGGCATACTGGATGCGAGCGCTTCGTGCCGATCCTCCAAGAGGAAGTGCGCCTCGGCCAAGGCGCTGAAGTCAACGGTGCCGGGCAGCTCGATCGCCAGCGGGACGTGGTAGACGGACTCGCCCGCCCGCGCCCGCGCCAATGGCAGGAGGTCCAGCTGGGACAAGGTGTACCGCCCCCCGGGGCCCATGGATCGGGCAGCGTCCGGCGCTGGGCCCGGGCCTGTGCGATGGCTGGTGGGAGGGTTCGGTCCTCCGGGCTGGAGCACTCGGAGAGCGGCGACCAGCGCGTCGCGGTCGCTCGTGAGCCGGCGGCGCAGTCCCTCGTCGAGAGCGCCGGCGGGCCCGCTGCACCGCAGCGAGTCTCCGTCGACCCAGACTCGGAACCCACGGCCTGCAAGCTCGTCGATGAACTGCCGTGTTTCCGCCCGGACGTGGTCCATCAGAGCGTGAGCTCGACTCGGTCACGGTCGCGCAGCAAGCGCTCGTGGTGACCCAGGTCGGCAGCGATACGCCACGTGTCCTCCGCAAGGAAGTCCGACATCTCCTCTGACCTCCAGCGATCCGCCGCCCCGGACTCGATCGCGCGATGAGAGTGGAACAAAGGGTCACCCATCATGCGCGACTCCGCGTGCAGGCCGTCCGTCATCCGCCCCGGTGGATCGTCGAGAGGAGAGAGCAGCGCCCGGTCGAACGGAATACCCAGGAACTCGCAGATCCTGCCGCCTTCCGCCTCCGGGTCACGGACCAGATCCTCGTAGCGCACCGACAGTCGGCGCTCCGAGGGGACGCTCGCCAGGGCCAGACCGATGGTGGCGTGGATGTGACACCACAGCAGTTCCGCCAGTTGGCGTGGGTGGAGATCGCAACGGGTACCCAGACCTGTCGGTCCCGTCAGTCGCGGCCACCAGAGTTGCGCCATGTTGGACCGCTCGAACGAGCGGATCATGCCGTACGGGTGGCGGTGGAGATGGATGTATCGAGGCTGCTCGAACGCCGACTCCGCCGCCGCCAACACGGAGGCGTGAACGCTGTAGAACGGCGTCTTGTCGACCAGTGTCCGATCGCCGATCCAGTCCTGGAGCACACCGTAGACGCTGATCGACGATAGGCCCTGGCTCTCCAGCGCCGCCAGCCGGCGACTCGCTTCGCCTGCCGAGCAGCCCAGCGCCCCCATCACCGCACGCGGTAGTCCTTCCAGTTGCGACGCATGGGCCGTGCCATACCATCGCCGGCGGTCCGTCAGGTCGGCGTGTGACAACAGGTACAACTCTGGTGGGGCAAACAAGGCAGGGTGTCCCGCGAGCATGGCCCGGAGCAGCGTCGAACCCGATCGGGGAGAGCTGAGGATGAAGATCGCGGGGCGAAGCAGCGGCGCGGGACTGGGCACCTGTGACGGGTCAAGAGGTTGAGCGATCGCACGCCGAAACGCGCTGGACATCGTTGGCGTCACGGGATCCGGGCCGGTCCGATCGGGCAGCAACGCCTGACCCAGGATGTACGCGACCAGATTCGGATGATGGTACCGGAGGAATTCCTCGTACCGGACAGGAGTCGGCGCCTCGTACACCGACGAGACGTACACGATGTCCTGGGCGGCTAACTGCTGGAGGATGCTCACCGCGTGGGCAGCCTGGAGCGATGTGCCGCCCAGACCCATGAAGTCATCCTCCGGACCCACGATGGACAGCCCCAGGACGTTCGCCCAGGTGCGCGCGATCCATCGCGCCACCGGTGCCGCTGGCCAGCCGGTCACACCGGCTCCATGGCGCGGGGTCGCCTTTGCCTCGGTCGCGAACCGTTCAGTCAACAGGTGGCGCTGCAGCTTGCCGCCGGCTGTCCGCGGGATGGCATCCACGATGACCATGCCGGCCGGCCGCTTCGCATGACCCAGCAGGCCCAACAGCGCCTCGCGGGTCCGACGGATCAACGCGTCCGGGTCGCCGGGTTCGGCAGCGACGATGGCCGCGCCGAGCTCCTCGCCCAGGACGGGATGCGGTAGGGCGAAGGCGGCGGCATCCCCGACCCACGGCAGCGACATGAGGGCGGCGTCCACCTCCGAGGGGCTGATCATCTCGCCGCCGCGGTTCACGACATCCTTGATGCGCCCGGTGAGCCAGAGGCGGCCGTCCGCGTCCAGCCGACCCAGGTCGCCGCTGCGAAGACCGAACGGCTGGAATGCCGCCGCGTCGATGGGGTCGCCAGCGAGATAGCCCGGTGTGACTGCGGCTCCGCGAAGGACGACCTCCCCTTCTATCCCCGTGCCCAGCTCTCGACCTTCAGCATCGCGGATCGTCGCCTGCGGTCCCACGACGATGCCGACCGCCCCCGCACGCTGACGGGCAGGGTCGACGGGCTCGCTGGCGATGACGCCTGCGGTCTCGGTCATCCCGTAG
>JBBQNA010000062.1:0-15016 GCA_038329515.1 Candidatus Limnocylindrales bacterium
GGCGTAGTGACCGGTCGCGACCGCCTGGCAGTCGTACAGCGATCGAGCGCGGCCCAACAGCGCCCCGAACTTGACCGTGCTGTTGCAGTCGATGCACGGGCTGGGTGTTTGCCCGGCGAGATAGCCGTCGAGGAACGGACGCATCACGCCGGCTTCGAACTCGCGCTCCAGGTCCAGGACGTAGAACGGGATGCCCAGTTGGCCCGCCACCCGACGCGCGTCGTCGGCCGCATCGGCCGAGCAGCAGGAGCGTTTGACGTCCGAGAACGAGTCCGCGCCATCGTGGAGGCGCATCCAGACGCCGACCGCGGCCGCGCCCGAGCGCGCCACGAGTGCCGCCGCGACGGATGAATCCACGCCTCCCGACATCGCGACCAGGATCCGCTCACTCACGTCCAGCCGACCCCCGACGTGGCCAGCTGCTGCCGCGCCACGTCCGCAACCCCAGCTCGCTGACGAGCGATGATGTCCGGGATGATGGTCAGCGCCGCGTCGATGTCCGCGTCGTTGGTGGTCCGCCCCAGGCTCAGCCGGAGTGCCCCGCGCGCCGCATCCTGGGTCACGCCCATGGCCGTCAGCACGTGGGAGGGCTCGGTGGAGCCGGTGGTGCACGCGGAGCCGGTCGAACAACAGATGCCGCCAAGGTCCAGTGCGTGGACCAGGGATGCACCGTCGAGGCCAGCCACGACCACCGACAGGCTGCCCGGCAGGCGGTCGCGGGGATGGCCGGTCAGCCGCACACCCTCGACGGCTAGCAGCCCAGCCGCCAACCGATCGCGCCGCCCCCGGGTCGCTGCCACGGTGACGTCGCGCTCGTGCGCCGCCAGCTGCCACGCGGCGGCCATGCCTACGGCGGCGGCAACATTCTCGGTGCCGGCGCGGCGATGCCGCTCCTGACTACCCCCGTGGACCTGGGGCAGGATGGCGGTGCCCCGCCGGAGCCACATGACGCCGACCCCCTTGGGGCCTTCCAGCTTGTGGCTGGCGGCCGACACCAGGTCCACGTCCAGCGCCCGCGGATCGATGTCCAGGGACGTGGCTCCCTGGACAGCATCCACGTGCACGAGCGCGTGCCCAGCAGCGCGCACGCGCGCCACCAGGGGTGCCAGGTCGTCGATGGTGCCCACCTCGTTGTTGCCCAGCTGCAGCGACACCAGACAGGTGCGCTCGGTCAGCGCGGCATCCAGGGCGTCGTGATCCACCCGGCCGTAGTCGTCGACGGGTACCCGGACCACCTCGAAGCCGAACTTCTCGAGACTGGCGCACGTGTCGAGGACGGCCCGATGCTCGACCGTCGTGGTCACGATGCGGTTGCCGGTCGCCTTGCCCGCCCACGCGGCGCCCTTGATGGCGAGGTTGATGGACTCCGTGCCGCCACTCGTGAACACGATCTCGCGGGGGTCCACATGGAGCACGGCGGCGATGGCCTCGTGTGACTCATCAAGCGCCTGACGGGCGGCACGACCTGCGCTGTGGGGCGATGAGGGGTTCCCCTGCATATCGGTCAGGTAGGGGATCATCCGCTCCAGCACCTCACCGCGGAGCGGTGTGGTGGCGGCGTGATCGAGGTAGATGGTCATCGTGCCCGATCCTACACCGGGTGCCCTGGCTGGCCCGGCCGACGGTATCGACCGGGACTCCCTGGCGGCCGCTTGCGCACGCACTGCGGTGGCGTCGGTGGGACCCGCGTTACTCGCGCCGGAGGTCCGCCTCGCGACCCTTCTCGCGTCGGCGGTCATGGAGCGACAGGGCACGCTTGCGGAGTCTGATCGACTTGGGCGTCACTTCCACGAGCTCGTCGGCGGCGATCATCTCGATGGCCGACTCGAGCGTGATGGGTGGCGGCGGCGTCAGCCGCAGCGATTCATCGTGGCTGTGCGTCCGGATGTTGGTCAGCTTCTTCTCCTTGGTCGCGTTGACATCCATGTCACCCGACCGGGAGTTCTCACCCACGATCATGCCTTCGTAGACATCCACGCCGCCCACGATGTACAGCGTCGCGCGCTCCTGGAGATTGAACAGGCCGTAGGCGTTCGAGACGCCGGTCCGGTCACTGACGAGGACGCCGTTGGTGCGATGGGTGACGTCGCCCGCCCAGGGGCCGTAGCCCTCGCTGATCTGGTGCAGCAGGCCGGTGCCCCGGGTCTCCGTCAGGAACTGGCCGCGATAGCCCACGAGACCCCGGGTCGGGATGACCGCCTCCACCCGGAGGCGCCCGTCGGAGTCGCTGGTCATCTGCTCCGTGCGCGCCTTGCGGGCCGCCAGGGACGCGGTCACGGTGCCCATGAACTCCGGCGGGATGTCGATGGTGATGCGTTCGTATGGCTCCTGGATCTTGCCGTCGATCTCGCGCAGGAGCACTTCCGGGCGTGACACCTGGAGCTCGTACCCCTCGCGGCGCATCTGCTCGATGAGCACCGCCAGCTGGAGTTCGCCGCGGCCGCGGACCTCGAAGGTCTCCGGGGATGCGGTCGGTGACACCTCGATGGACACGTTGCCCAGGACCTCGCGGTCCAGGCGCGCCTTGATCTGGCGTGAGGTCAGGAACTTGCCCTCACGACCGGAGAGCGGCGAGGTATTGACGCCGAACGTCATGCGCAGGGTCGGCTCGTCGACATGGAGGCGCGGCAGGGGGCGCGGGTCCGCGACATCCGTGACGGTGTCCCCGATGGTCACCTCCGGGATGCCCGCCAGCCACACGATCTCGCCCGGGCCAGCTTCCTTGATGTCCAGCCGCTCGATACCCTGGGCGACGGTGAGCGAGGTCACCGTGCCGGTCATGGTGACGGTCCGACCCGGCTCGATGCTGCCGTCAGGCTTCTCCTCCTCGGTGCGCACGACGCTGACGCGCGTGCCCATGCGCAGGACGCCGTTCCGGATACGTCCCACCGCCATGCGCCCGACGTAGTCGTTCGCAGCAAGGTTCGTGACCAGCAGCTGGAGCGGGTGATCGGGTTCGTACGTAGGTGCCGGCGTGTGCTCCACGAGCAGGTCCAGGAGCGGTCGCAGGTCCGTGCCCGGCTCATCCAGGGACAGGGTCGCGGTGCCGACGCGGGCGTTGGTGTAGACGATCGGGAAATCGATCTGACCCTCGTCCGCGCCGAGGTCCATGAACAGCTCGTAGACCGCATCCACGACCTCTGCCGGCCGGGCGTCCGAGCGGTCGATCTTGTTGATGGCGACCACGACCGGCAACCGGAGGGCCATGGCCTTCTGGAGCACGTAGCGGGTCTGGGGCAGTGGCCCTTCCGCGGCGTCCACCAGGAGCAGCACGGCATCCACCATGAGCAGCGATCGCTCGACCTCGCCCCCGAAGTCGGCGTGGCCCGGGGTGTCCACGATGTTGAGGCGGACATCGCCGTACTGGATGCCGGTCTGCTTGGCCAGGATGGTGATGCCCTTCTCGCGCTCCAGGTCGCCCGAGTCCATGACTCGTTCGGCGATGATCTGGTGGGCCTGGAAAGCACCCGTCTGCTTGAGGATGGCATCGACGAGGGTCGTCTTGCCGTGGTCGACGTGGGCCACGATGGCAAGGGCACGCAGGTCGTTGCGGATGGCGGTCTTGGGAGCGGTCAGGGTCATGTGGCTCGATCCGGGCATAGCGTCGCGGGCTGTCTCGATGGTGGGCAAGCCGTATGTTCGCATACGCGCGCTCCGGACGAGCGCAAGGTACCCTGCGGGGAGCCAACCGTAGCGGAGGACATGACGACCGTGCTGTCCCGCGACCCGGCCAGGAGCCGTCCGCCGACCGACCGACCGCTGGATATCGTCGGGCTGGAGCTGCTCGTTTGCGTGACCCAGGCCCTGCTCGCAGGGTTGTTACTGTCGCTCGCCAACGAGCTGGGCGGTGACGCCCGCGCGGTCGGCCTGCCTGTCCCGGGCGTGCTCGGCGTGCTCGGCCTCGTGGTCGGTGGCACCTGGATCTGGTGGCTCGTGGGTGGCTCCGGTTGGCCACTGGCCGCGGCCGACTTCGCGGTCGCGCTGCTGACCGGCGCGCTCTGGCTACTCTCGCTCCAGGACGCAGCCGCGCCAAGCATCGACCCGTTGGTGGGCCTGCTGGCCCTCAGCTGCGCGGTCTACGGCATCGTGGCGGGGGCCTTCCTGCCCGGTCCGAGACGGGCCCATTGGAAGGGCGGCGCGTCGCAGCCTCGACGCGGCGTGCCGGATACCCGGTCCTCGCCCGCCCGCTTCTCGCCACCGGTCCAGAAGGTGGTCGACCAACGGTTGGCCAACATCTCGGTGAGCCGCTTGGCGATGCCAGCCGTGCGGTTGCCGAGCGTCAAGCTGCCGAGTGTCAAGCTGCCCAGCAGGGCCACCGCGGCACCTGCCGTGGATGCGGCCGATGACCGTCACTCGCGACCAGTCGGGGACGCGCCCGCGGCTGCCGAAGTCAGCTCCCAACCCGTCCCGGACGTTGACATGGACGCACCCACGATGGTCCATCGCATCCTCACGAGTGACGAACCACTGTCCGTGGCGGCGATGCGCTTGGCCGCGTCCCGGCCCGCTACCGCGGACGTGGACCCCGATGAGGACGAGACGCTCCCCTTCCCCGTGGTCGCGGCTGGCGATGATGACGGCGACGAACCTGTTGCCGGAGGGACATCACCGGCATGACCGCCACGGGCACTGCCACCGCCACGGTCGCTGTACGACCACGCAAGCGTCGATGGTTGCGCTGGGTCGCCGCGATCGTCGGCGTGGTGCTGCTGGTCGCGGCGGTCGCCGGCGCCTGGTTCGTCCAGCCGCAACCCAACCTGCCCGAGGCGTCGGCGGCGATGGCCTCGACGCCCCAAGTGGTGGTATCGCAGGACCGCGGCTGGATCGAGTTCCGCCCGATTGCCGGCGAACCCACCACCGGGTTCATCTTCTACCCCGGCGGCAAGGTCGAGCCTGCTGCGTACGCCCGCTCGGCCCAGGTGATCGCCGAGGCCGGCTACCTCGTGGTGATCGTGCCGATGCCCCTGAACCTGGCGGTCCTCGGCGCCAACCAGGCAGACGCCGTCGTCGCCGCGTACCCGGAGATCCAGCACTGGGCCATCGGTGGACATTCACTCGGCGGGGCCATGGCCGGCCAGTACGCGAAGTGTCAGCCCGCAATCGAGGGCTTGGCGCTGTGGGCCGCGTTCCCCAACGGCGACGTCTCCGGCCGGGATGACATCGAGGCCCTGTCCATCTGGGGTTCGCTGGACGGCGGCGCGGAGCGTTTCGGGTCCACGGCCACGAAGGCGACCCTCCCTCCGGACACCCGCTACATGATCATCGACGGCGGTAACCACGAGCAGATGGGCGACTACACCGGGCAGCCCAACGACCCGCCGGCGACCATCACGCGCGATGAGCAGCAGGCACAGGTCCAGCAGGCGACCATCGAGATGCTTGCCACCATCGATTCCCGACTGCCGCCCACGGCGTCTCCAGGAGCCACGGTCCGCCTACCCGGCTGCTAGACAGCTGCATGCGACCGGTCGCTGCAAGGACCCACCGGAAGGAACCGAGTGCCCCTGACAGCGACCCGATCGAAGCAATCCAGGTTGTCACCGTTCGACGGTTGCCGCTGCGTGTAGGCTGTGGCATCCAACGGAGCACCGGCGCGCGGACCACGGGCCTCAGCCGATCCTGCACAAGACGACTCGGTTCTCGGCCTGCCGCACGCCTTTAGAGGAGGAATCGGTATGAAGAGAGCCCTTGTTCCCGCCACCGCCGCGCTGATGGCCGTGATGCTGTCAGGCGGCGCTGTCTTCGCGCAGGACGCCTCCCCATCGGCGGCGCCCAGCATGGCACCCGCCCCAGCGCCGACACCGACCCCGGAACCGACGCCGCCCCCGGAGGCGACCGGCATCCTGAAGCGGGTCCAGGACCGGGGCAGCCTGGTCTGTGGCGTCAACGGGGCCCTGCCGGGGTTCAGCGTGCTGGACGAGGCGACCGGTCAGTACAGCGGCTTCGATGCCGACTATTGTCGCGCCGTCGCGGCCGCAGTCCTCGGAGACCCCACAAAGGTGGAGTTCCGGGCGCTCACCGCCGCCCAGCGTGGGCCCGCCCTACAGACGGGCGAGATCGACGTGCTCATCCGCAACACCACCTGGACCGTGACTCGCGACACCTCATGGGGCCTGTTCGCGCCGACCACGTTCTACGACGGCCAGGGGATCATGGTCCGGAGCGACCTCGGCGTGACCACGCTGGAAGAGTTGGCCACGGCCACCGTCTGTGTCCAGTCGGGCACGACGACCGAACTCAACCTGACCGACCAGATGCGGGCAAGGAGCATCGAGTTCACACCCCTCGTCTTTGCCGATATCGATGCGACGTATGGCGCGTATGAGGAAGGTCGCTGTGACGCCGTCACCAGTGACCTCTCCCAGCTCGCCTCTCGCCGAACGACCATGGCCGATCCTGCAGCCCACGTGTTGCTGGACGCGGTGCTGTCCAAGGAGCCCCTGGGCCCGGTCGCGCCCTTGGGTGACGACCAGTGGTTCAACGTCGTCAAGTGGACGGTGTTCGCGACCATCGAGGCTGAGGAACTGGGTCTGACCCAGGCCAGCATCGCCACTGCGGACATCACCAACCCCGTTGTGGCCCGACTGGTGGGTGCCGAGGGTGGCCTCGCTGCCTACCTTGCGCTCGATGATGGTTGGATCGTGGATGTCATCTCGGCCGTTGGCAACTACGGCGAGATCTACGACCGCAACCTCGGTCCCGCAACTCCGTTCGGTATCGCCCGTGGCCTGAATAGCCTGTGGACGCAGGGCGGCCTGTTGTACGCGCCTCCCTACCGCTGATCTGACCGACGCCGGGCGGGCAGCGTGTCCGTCCGGCGTCGGACCCTGCCGCTGTCCGCGGAGGTCACCTGGTGAGCGCTGGGCCGATGTCGTTGCCGCCCAAACCTGTCCGGGTACCGCCGTGGCGTGATGCCCGCATCCGCGGGCTCGCCATCCAGGCTGCGGTGGTCCTCGCGGTGGCCATCGCGGTCGCGATCCTGGCCACCAACCTCGTGGGCTCCATGGCGGAGCGCCGGCTGACCTTCGAGCTGGACTACCTTGACAACACCGCCGGCTTTGCGATCGGCGAGGCGGTCATCTCCTACTCGGCCACCGACAGCTACGGCCAGGCGCTGCTGGTGGGGTTCCTGAACACCCTCCTGGTCACGGTGCTCGGCATCCTGTTCGCGACCATCCTGGGGCTGGTCGTCGGGGTGGCCAGGTTGTCTGGCAACTGGCTGGTCAACCGCATCGCGTACGGGTACGTGGAGATCTTCCGGAACACGCCGCTGCTGGTGCAGCTGTTCATCATCTACTTCGCCGTCTTCCTGCAGCTGCCGCCCGTAGCCCAGACGATGTCCCTGCCAGGGCCGGTCTATCTCAACCAGCGGGGCATCTTCCTGCCCCGACCGGAGCCAACAGGCTCGTTCGCGCCATTCGCCGTCGGCCTCGCCGTCGGCCTGCTGATGGCCATCGTCCTGTGGCGGTTCGGGGTTCGGCGCGCAGCCGGGGGCCGTCCCATCCGCCGGGTCAGCTGGCTGTGTCTGGGCGCGTTGCTGGTCATCCCCGCCCTCGCCTGGATCACGGCTCCCTCAGCACCGTTGGTGCTCGACCCACCCATCGCCGGCCGATTCAATCTCAGCGGCGGCCTCGGTTTCTCGCCCGAGTTCAGCGCACTGCTCATCGGACTGGTCCTGTACACGGCGGCATTCATCGCGGAGGTGGTGCGTGGCGGCATCCAGGCCGTATCGCATGGGCAGGTCGAGGCCGCCCGGGCCATCGGGCTGCGCAACGGCCAGGTGCTTCGGTTGGTGGTCCTGCCACAGGCCCTGCGGGTCATCATCCCGCCGCTCACCAGCCAGTACCTCAACCTGGCCAAGAACTCCACGCTCGCTATCGCCATCGGCTACCCCGACCTGTTCAACGTGAGCACCACCGTGGCCAACCAGACGGGACAGCCGGTGGCGGTCATCACGCTCGTGATGGGGGTCTACCTCGTCGTCAGCCTGGTCACCTCCCTGGTCATGAACCTGTACAACCGCAAGGTCCAGATCCGTGAGCGCTAGCGCCGTGGCGGCTGCGTGATGACGGCGGAAGTGCCGGGCTTCGGCGCGGACGTACCGCGCCTGCCACCTCCGGTCACGCAGCGAGGCGCCGTCGGGTGGCTGCGCCAGCACCTGTTCCGCACCTGGAAGGACACCCTGCTGACGCTGGTCCTGGGGGTCGTCCTGGGTTGGCTGCTGTACCAGTTGACCCTGTGGACCTTCACGTCGGCGCGGTGGGGCGTCATCACCGACAACCTTCGGCTGTTCCTCATCGGTCTCTATCCGGCACAGGAAGCGTGGCGCATCTGGCTGTGCCTGACCAGCCTGTCACTCCTGGCCGGTGCGACCGCCGGCAGTCGCGGCGGGTATGCCCGGACCATCGCCATCTGGCTCATGGCAGGCCAGCTCACGGTCGCCGTGCTGGCCGTGTTCTCGCCCATGGGCGTGGTGGCCATCCTCGCCCTGGTGGCCAACTCCATCCTGGTGCTGGTGGCCCAGATGGCGACCCGTCGGCACCCGGTGCGTAGCCGGTGGCTGACGACAGCGTGGCTGGCGTCCGTGCCCCTGACGATGCTCCTGCTGCACGGCATCGCGGCCGTGGGCATGCCGGTCGTCGATCCCGACCTGTGGGGCGGCCTGCTGCTGACGTTCCTGCTGGCGTCCATCTCGATGGTGCTCTCGTTCCCGGTCGGCGTCCTGCTCGCCCTCGGGCGGCGCAGCCGCCTGCCGGCCATCCGCCTGCTGTGCACGACGTTCATCGAGGTCGTCCGGGGTGTCCCATTGGTCACCCTCATCTTCCTCGCGGACATCATGCTGCCGTTGTTCCTGCCCGACGGCGTGGACCTCGATCGTGTCGTGCGCGCCATCGGGGCCTTCACGCTGTTCACGGCAGCGTACCTCGCCGAGAACGTCCGGGGCGGCCTGCAGGCGATTCCCCGGGGTCAGATCGAAGCCGCCCAGGCGATCGGGCTCAGCGGCATGCAGGTCGACCGGTTCATCGTGCTGCCCCAGGCGCTGCGTGCGGTCATACCAGCCAACGTGGGACTGTTCATCAGCCTGCTCAAGGACACGACCCTGGTCGTGATCGTGGGCCTGCTGGATGTCCTGGGCATCGGCCGCGCCGTCCTCGCGCAGCCGGAGTGGCTGGGGACGTCATTCGAGGTGTATGCGTTCGTGGCGGTCGTGTTCTTCGGGCTCAGCTACACCATGTCTCACGCGTCATATCGGCTGGAGGCCGCACTCGGCGTGGGTCGCAGATGATGGAGGCCGTATGAGCGACGAACTCGACCCAGCACCCGGAGCCCCGATCATCGTGTGCCAGGACGTGCACAAGTGGTTCGGCGAGCTGCATGTCCTGCGAGGCATCGACCTGACCGTCGCCCACGGCGAGGTGCTGGTCATCTTCGGCCCCTCGGGGTCCGGCAAGTCCACGTTCATCCGGACACTCAACCGGCTGGAGGAGCATCAACGCGGGCGCATCGTGGTGGACGGCATCGAACTCAGCTCCGATGTCCGCAATATCTCGGCCATCCGGAGCGAGATCGGCATGGTGTTCCAGCAGTTCAACCTGTTCCCGCACCTGACCGTGCTGGAGAACGTCACGCTCGGCCCCATCCGTGTTCGGGGATGGACCCGCGATCGGGCGGAAGCGGCAGCGCGGGAGCTGTTGGAGCGCGTCGGCATCCCGGAGCAGGCTGCAAAGTTCCCCCTCCAACTGTCCGGGGGGCAGCAGCAACGGGTCGCGATCGCCCGGGCGCTGGCCATGCAGCCCCGGGTGATGCTGTTCGACGAACCGACGTCGGCCCTGGACCCGGAGATGATCAGCGAGGTCCTGGACGTGATGCAGGAGCTCGCCACATCGGGCATGACGATGCTGGTCGTGACCCACGAGATGGGTTTCGCACGCGCCGTCGCCGACCGGTTGGTGTTCATGGACGAGGGACTCATCGTGGAGCAGGGCACGCCGTCACAGATCTTCGAGGCGCCGGAGCAGGAGCGAACCAAGCGCTTCCTGGCCCAGATCCTCCACTGAGCGCAGGGCGACGCCTCCGGGGCGGTCTCGCCCAGGCCGTGGCGGGCCGCGCCTGCTCACCCCAAGGGGCCCCGGAGCGCCTCGAAGGAGGCCCGTCGGTCAGTCCGTGCGGCGGGGCGCCAGCGCGAGGCCCAGGTCCGCCAGCTGCCCAGGTTCGACCGCCGATGGCGCGTCGAGCATCAGGTCAGTACCGGACGAGGTCTTGGGGAAGGCCATGACTTCCCGGATGTTGGACTGGTCGGTCAGCAGCGCCGCCCAACGGTCGACACCCAGCGCGATACCGCCGTGCGGCGGGGCTCCGTACTCGAAGGCTTCGAGGATGCCCCCGAACTTGTCGACCATGCCCTCGGACGTGTGTCCCTGGAGTGCGAAGGAGTTGGCAAGCTTCTCCCGGACGTGGAACCTGATCGAACCGCCACCCAGCTCCCAGCCGTTCAACGCCAGGTCGTACTGGAGCGCCCGAGCGCGGCCCGCGGGGTCCGCAGGGTCCGCCTGATATGGATCGCCCGAGAGTGTCGTGAGGAGTGGCTCGTCTTCCACCATGACGCCACTGAACGGGTTGTGGGTCGCGTCCCAGCGCCGGGCGTCTGCATCCCACTGGTACATCGGGAACTGGTGGATCCAGACGTAGGCGAGCACGTTCGGATCGGCCAGGCCGAGGCGACCCGCCAGCTCGACGCGCATCCTGCCGAGCACTTCCTGAGCGTGGATGTCGCGGTCCGCCACGATGAGCACCAGATCGCCGTCCGCGGCACCCGCGGCGCGCGCGATGCGCAGCGCCTGCTCCTCGCCCACGGCCTTGACGATGGAGCCGCGGATGGTGTCGTCAGCCGGCGCCAGCCAGACCAGGCCACCGGCACCCCAGCGCTTGGCGAGCTCGGTCAGCTCGTCGATCTGGCCCCGTGTCATGCCGCCCATGCCCGGCGCAGTGAGGCTCACCACACGTCCGCTGGCCTCCAGCACCGTATCGAACACCCGGAAACCCATGTCGGCCACGGCGGCGCCCAGGTCGGTGAGCTCCATGGCGTAGCGGATGTCGGGCTTGTCGCTACCGAAGCGGTCGATGGCCTCACGGTACGTGAGCACCGGGAACGGCGTCTGGAGCAGCGGCTTGTCGGGCGTCACGGCGCCGCTGACCTCGATGGCCATCTGTTCCACCCAGGCCATGACGTCCGGTTCGGTCACGAAGCTCATCTCCAGGTCCAGCTGGGTGAATTCCGGCTGGCGGTCACCGCGCAGGTCCTCATCACGGAAGCAGCGCGCGATCTGGAAGTAGCGGTCCATGCCCGCGACCATCAGCAGCTGCTTCATCTGCTGGGGACTCTGGGGCAGCGCATAGATGCTGCCCGGCTGGAGCCGCGAGGGCACGATGAAGTCCCGGGCGCCTTCCGGGGTGGACTTGATGAGCAGGGGTGTCTCGACCTCCACGAAGCCCGCCGCATGGTGGGTCTCGCGGATCTGCTGGACCAGGCGGCCGCGCGTCAGGATGCGTCGCTGAAGCGGCTCCCGGCGCAGGTCGAGATAGCGATACGTGAGGCGCACCGACTCCTCGATCTCGGCGTCCGGGTCGTTGATCACGAACGGGGGTGTCTTGGCGGAGGCCAGGATGGTGATGCCGCTCGCGCGCAGCTCTACGGCACCCGTGGCCAGCTTGCTGTTCTCGGTACCTGCCAGCCGGGCGGCGATGGTGCCCCTGACCGAGAGCACGAACTCGGAGCGGACCGACGAGGCGACCCCGTGAGCTGCGGCCGATTCCTGCGCATCGACGACTACCTGCGTGATGCCATAGCGGTCGCGCAGGTCCAGGAAGATCAGCTGGCCCAGGTCGCGCCGTCGATTGACCCACCCGGCAAGTGTGACCACGCGGCCATGGTCCGCGGGTCGGGGGTCGGCGCAGGTCAGGTCGCGATAGGTGGTGTGCATGGGTGCGCCATGGTACGGGAGCGTCGACCGTCCGTCGTGGTGGACCGCGCCTGGGCAAGACGACACCCATCATCGCGGTGCCGTCGGCCGCCGCCGAGCGGCTCCCGGCCATCGGCGAGCGGATGATCCAGATCGATTACTTGGTCAGCCATCTCTCGCAGCTCGGTGTGGTCGGCCTGTCGGAGCCCGGAGTTGCAGCACAGGCCGCGCTGCGGGCCGCGACCGCCGAGGAGACCCTGCATCGTGAGCGAGTTGGTCGGGGGCATCGAGGACTGGATCGGGGAAGCCCGCATCCGGCTGGCCCATCAGGAGCGGCGGTTCTTCCGCTGGCTCAAGATCGGGACCGTTGTCGCGTCGATCGCCGGCCTGCTGTTCGCCGGACTGAACGTGCTGCTGTTCCAGCAGGGGCGCCGCTGGAGCAACCGCGACCAGGAACGGGCTGGTCGGGCTGGTCGGGCTGGTCGGGCTGCGAACTACTCCTCGCCCGCATCCGGAGCGTCGGGGCGGTGGACATCGCGGTATCGCCAGCGTCGGAAGCGCGCGCGACCCATCTCGCCCGCGCGGAGCACGCGGTGCCCGACCCGGTCCGTGATGAGGTCCCACGCACCGATGTAGTCGACCTCGGCGCCGCCAAAGCCTGACTTGAACTGCGCGATGCCGGCACGCGGCAGGCCCCACAGGTCGTATTCCCGCATGCCCGCGGCACGTGCCCGCCGGATGGCCTCCCATTTCAACAGGTAGTTCGCGCGCAGGCGGCCGCCGTCCGCGGTGGTGCCACCGTACAGGTCCACGACCCGCGATCCGCACGAGACCAGGAACAGGGTCGCCAGCGCGCTGCCGGTGGAGCCGTCCTCAGCGAACAGGAGACGCGCCATGCCCCGCGGCGCCAGCTCCGCCCACATGCCGCGGTAGGTGCCTTCCGTGCGCGTGGCGATGCCCGCGCGACGCATCGCGTCCGTATGGATGGCGTAGAACTCCGTCAGCCGCTCCTCGCCCGCGTCCACGACCCGGACGCCCAGGCGCTCCGACTTATTGATCGACTGGCGGCACTTGCGGTGCATCGCCGCCAGGATCGACGCCTCGTCCTGGGCCAGGTCGATGATGAGCGAGCGCTCCGGCTGGACGTGCGGCGCAGGCACCCAGCCCAAGGCCGTCAGCGCGGCGCGCAGGGCGTCGGAGTCGGGCGCATCGGGCTCCATGCGCACCCAGCCGAGACGGGCGCCCCGCGCCGCTGCCCGGACCCGCCCGGTGAAGGCGTCCAGCGACCGGGCGTCGATCGGCGACGCGCTCACGGGGCCGCGAGGCAGGTAGCCCATGCCCCAGGGCAGGCCGCGGGGCCTCGTGACGAGCAGCTGTCCACCTACTGGACCACTGGCGGCATCGGCGGCCACGCGCATCGCGCTCCAGCCGTTGCCGCGCTTGATGGCTGCCCACGCAGACGCCTGCAGGTGGGTGGGCTGGGCCGAGGCCGCCACGAAAGCATCCCACGCATTCGGGTCCAGCTCCAGGTCGGCGGCCAGCGTCGCGCGCTCGCCGTCGAGAGTCACCTGCTGCCGTCCCCGTGCCGATGCTGTGCCTGGCTCCGCTGGATCTCCCGGACCAGCTCACCGAGCGCCACCGGCCGCTGGGTGCCCGCCTGGAGGTCACGCACCAGGACCTGCCCTGCGGCCATCTCGTCGCCGCAGATGACAGCCAGGTGCGCACCGTCCCGGCTGGCGCTCTCGAGCTGCTTGCCCAGCTTGCGCTGGCTCAGCTCGGCGCGTGCCGACAGGCCCGCCGCGCGCAGCTGCGTCGCGATGCGCAACCGGGTCACGGTGTCCGCGGGGTCGGCGCCGACCACCACCGTCGCCACGATGCCCAGCTCCGGCGGCGTGACCCCCGCGGCCGCAAGCGCCAGGATCACCCTGTCGAGGCCCAGGCCGAACCCGATGCCGGGCGTCGGGCGGCCCCCCAGGAGCTCGATGAGACCGTCGTACCTGCCGCCGCCGCCGAGCGCGTCCTGCTGGCCCTCGCGGCCCTGGGGGAAGAACTCGAACGTGGTCCGGGTGTAGTAGTCAAGACCTCGGACCAGGCGCGGGTCCAGGCGATATGTCACACCCATGGCATCCAGGTGTGCCCGCAGAGCCGCGAAGTGCTGGGCGCACTCGGTACACAGGTGATCGGTGATGGACGGCGCCGCCGCAATCAGCGGCTGCATCGCCGCGTCCTTGGAATCGAGCAGTCGCAGTGGGCTGGTGGTCAGACGCGCCCGCTCCAGTTCCGGCAGCGCATCGGCGTGGGCTGCGAAATAGTCACTCAGCTCGCTGATGTAGCCCGGCCGGCAGACCCGATCGCCGATGGAGTTGAGGCGCAGCTCGACACCAGGTAGGCCCGCCTCCGCATAGAAACGCAGCGCCAGGTCGATGATCTCGGCGTCGATGGCTGGCCCGGTGTCGCCGAAGGCCTCCACATCGAACTGCCAAAATTGCCGATACCGGCCCGCCTGGGGCCGGTCGTATCGGAACATGGGCCCGATGAGGGTGAGCTTCACGGGCTGCGGCAGGGTCTGCATGCCGTGCTGGATGTAGGCCCGGACCATGCCCGCGGTGGGTTCCGGACGCAATGCCCAGCGTTCCCGCTCCGTGTCCCCCCGACCGGCACTGACGCGAAAGAGTTCCTTCTCGACGACGTCCGTGACGGCTCCCACGCCCCGTTCGAAGACCTCCGCCTGCTCGAACAGGGGCGTCTCGATGGGCTGATAGCCGTAGCGATCGGTCAGGCCGCGGGCGATCGCCTCCAGCCTCAGGAAGCTCGTTCGTTCGGTGGGCAGCAGGTCACGGGTGCCCCTGGGGGCCTGTGGTCGGGACATCCCGGCCAGTCTACCGACACCCGCGACGTCGGGGCGGCCACGGCCGCCCCGGTCACACCAGGAGTGTCAGATGGCCCTGGTCAGGGTCTTGCGGGCCCAACCCTTGTCGCCGTTCTTCAGCTGGACCTTGACCCACACGCCGCGGCTGCCGCGATCGCGCGTGGCCAGGACCTTGAGGCGCTTGCCC
>JBBQNA010000063.1:0-14838 GCA_038329515.1 Candidatus Limnocylindrales bacterium
CTCACGCAGGTCCGCCTCGATGCGCTGCGCTGCCGCGTCCAGCTGGCGCAGCGACGCGAGGGGTGCCGCGACCCGTGGCACGGAAGTCTCCCGGCTCCCTCGGTCCGGCCGGGGAGCCCGCACGTGGATGGACATGTCGACGCAGTGTAACGTCACCCTCGTGGCTTCCCTGAACGACCCCCCGATCCGCTCCCGGCTGCGACGATGGCCTGACCTCCTCGCGCTGTCGCTGGCCGCGCTCCTGCTGGGCGCCTGCACTGCGGGCTCCGTTGTCGTGGGATCGGATGACAGCCCGTCGCCCGCCTCGTCGGCGAGCCCCCTGGCAAGCGCGACGAGCCCCCTGGCGACTCCTCCACCGGGCCCGTTGCCGAGTGGGGCACTCCCTGCCCCCAGCGTCGCCCCGAGCGCCTCGGTCGATCCGCTCGCGCTCACGATACCGTTCGATGACGCCACCGGGGCAGCGCTCCAGGAGGTCCTGGACACGGCGCGAGCACGCATCCCCACGCCCGGCATCTCCGTCGCCATCCGCCTGGCTGATGGCAGGACGTGGCTGGGCGTCAGCGGCGACCGCCGACTCGCGCCCGCACGCCCGGTGGACGAGGACACCGTGTTCAGCATCGCGAGCATCACCAAGACGTTCGTGACAGCGGTCGTGATGCAGCTGGTATCAGAGGGCTCACTGGGTCTCGATGACCCACTGTCCAGATACCTGCCGGAATACCCCCGCGCGAAGCAGATCACCATCCGGCAGCTGCTGGCGCATACCAGCGGCGTCGCCAACTACTTCGAGTCGCCGGACTACAACCGGGCGGTGTTCTCCGATCCGACCCGACGCTGGAAGGTACGGGACATCCTCGCCCTCGTGGGCAAGCCGTATTGCAAGCCGGGCACGTGCTTCCATTACTCCAACACCAACTTCGTGCTCCTGGGCAAGGTCATACAGCAGGTCACCGGCCGAAACATCGCCCAGGAGATCGGGGATCGGCTGGTGGTGCCCCTGGGCCTGGACGACACCCGGTTCCAGCCGACGGACGAGACCCCCCGGGATGCGGCCCACGGCCACCTCTGGGCCGGCGGCACCACATTCCTGGACCAGACACGCGGCAGCCGGGTGCTGCCCAATATGTCGGCGGCGACGGTCGGGTGGGCGGCGGGCGCCATGGTCTCCTCCCCTGCCGACCTGGCCCGCTGGGCGATGGCGCTCTATGCCACGGATCGGGTCGTGCCGCCCGACCTGCTCGCCCAGATGCTCGACTTCCGCAAGCAGGACGAGTACGGCCTGGGGACCCGCACACGCATCTTCAATGGCCGCCGGGCCGTGGGCCATGGCGGCAGCCTGCGAGGCTATGAGGACGGCATCTGGTACTTCCCGCGGGAGGGAGCGATCATCGTGCTGCTCTCGAATCGGGGCCTGTATAGCCCCGACCGGACCATCCGGGAGCTGGCCCGGACGCTCTGGAAGCACATCGAGGTACCCGAGCCGGAGTACCCCCGAACGAAGAACACCCGCTGACGGCACGGCCGTCAGGTATGCCGAAGGGCCCGTTGGCTCCCTCTGTGGCGGGCGCCAGGATCAGGGGCGCGCGCGCCGCTCCCGGATCAGGTCAGAGGCGCTCCACGCGGCACGCAGGCCCGAGCCCAGGATCGGCCACGGCGCGTATTCCCAGGCACCCACGAACTGGACACCCTGCGCGCCCCACTGTGACTTGAACCGGAACAGGCTCCACAGCGGGTGCGAGTCGTCCGCTGGCAGGCCGGGCGCCTCGTGATTGTCGACGCCGCTCATGTCATACGTGGCGAAGCCGGCCTCCACCGCCCAGCGGATGATGGTCCACTGCAGCAGGAAGTTGGCCGCGAAACGAGGCGCTGCGGGCACCTCGGCATCGACGACGGTCACCTCGTCGACGTCGGCTTCCCCGGCCTCGAACAGGATCGCCCGGTCGCCCGAGTGATGGACGAGCGTGTGGGCCAACTCGCGACCCTCGTGGCTGGCCACCCATAGCGAGGCATGCCCCGCCTCGATGAGGTGCTGCTGGGCGGGGTTGTGATACGCCGCCGGCCGCAGCACGTCGCCAAAGCCCCGTCGTATGCCAGTCTCCAGCAGCATCGCGTACGACGCGTCAAGTGCTCGCGTCAGCGTCGCTGGGTCCGTCAGATGGTCATATCGCACGACCTCGACGCCTGCCTTGCGGCACTTGTCGACATTGCGTCGCGCGTTCTGGTTGAGCTGCTTCCACTGGGCATCCTCCGCTGCATGGAGCGGCACGAACATGCCCGTCGTGGATACCTGGACCGGGCGTCGTGCGGGCACGAATCCCGCCGTGCGCAGCGCGGTCGCCTGGGTAGAGTCGATCGCCCAGCAGGGATCGATCACCAGCAGCGCAGCGTGGCGCTTGCGGGCGATGACGCGCAGTCCCCGGAGGGCGGCTGCCACGGCCGACGCATCCTCGCGCAACAGGACAGGCCCCAGTGGTGCGTACAGGAAGCGGCCCAGGGATCCGGCCACACCCGCGACGGAGCCGCGGATGGCCGACGGGGTGTGCCGGATCACCGACCCTGCCAGGTCGCGTTCCTGGAGCGATACCACCGCGGCCGGACCCGTCTCGTCGTCGATGCGGTAGCGTCGGGCGAACCAGCCGGCCTGCTGCTTGACCTCGCCCCAGGCTACCGACTGGAGCGCCTCGCCATGCGGCGACCGGCACGCCAGCTCGTCCCAGACGCCAGCTGGTTCGTGGGTCAGGTCCACGACGTGCTCCATCACGGGCAGTCTACCGGCCGGCGCCGTAGCCCAGGTCCAGGAGCGCGGCGCGTGCCGCGGCCGCCTCGTCCCAGGGCATTGGACCGGTCGCCATCTCGATGCTCCGCTCGTGGCCCTTGCCGGCGAGCACGACCACGTCACCCGGGCGGGCCTCACCGATGGCTGTGGCGATGGCCGTCGCTCGATCAGGGATGAGCAGCAGGTCCCGGCCACGCACCCGACCGGTCCGCTCCGCGCCGACCGCGATGGCATCCAGGATGGCCTCCGAACCCTCTGAGCGCGGGTCCTCGTCCGTGACCACCACCACCCGGCAGCGCTCCCCTGCCACCCTGCCCATCATCGGGCGCTTGGCGACGTCACGGTCGCCTGCCGAACCAAAGACGCAGATGAGCCGTCCGCCACCCACGAGCGCCAATGGTGCGAGGGCATCGAGGGCCTTGGCCAGTGCTTCGGGCGTGTGGGCATAGTCCACGATGACCTGGAACGGCTGGCCCAGATCGACCGACTCCATGCGTCCCGGGACGCGTTCCAGTCCTGCAAGGCCCGCGCGCATGGCCCCAGGGTCAAGGCCCAGAGCCTCGCCGACACCGATGGCCGCGAGCGCATTGTGGACATTGAAGCGTCCCGCGAGCTGGATGTGGACCCGCTCCTCCCAACGCGGCGTCCGCACGTCCATCTCGATGCCCTGGCGCTCCCGCACCGTGAGCGCCCGGATGGTGGCGACGCCTGCTGGATCCGCGCCATAGCCGTGGATGGTCGCCCCGGCGTCCTGGGCGGCGGTCAGGAACACGTCCGAGAAGGGGTCGTCGAGGTTGATGACCGCATGCTTGCCGTGGCCCTTGTCAGGGTTGGCGGGGCCGAGGGCCAGCCGTTCGAACAGGCGCCGCTTGGCCGCCCGGTAGGCCGCCGGCGTCTTGTGGAACTCAAGGTGCTCGTGGGTCACGTTGGTGTGCACCGCGACGTCATAGGCGACCTCGCCGACACGCTCCTGGGCAAGGCCATGCGACGTCGACTCAACGACCGCCCAGCGATCACCGGCATCACGCATCTGGCGCAGGTGGGCCTGGAGCTCCGGCGCCTCGGGTGTCGTGGCGCGACCCGGATTGCCCAGGCTGCGGCCACCCGCGATGACATCGATCGTGCCCAGCAGCCCTGTCCGCAGGCCCGCCGCTTCCAGCATCGACCGAACCAGGTACGCGGTCGTGGTCTTGCCGTCGGTGCCGGTGATGCCCACGATGCCCAGGGCGTGGCTCGGGTCATGCTCGAACCAGGCCGCGGCGGCGGCAAGGGCCCGGCGTGGCGCGCCGACCAGGACCTGGGGCACGCCCGGGATGGGCTGGGCACGCTCCATGATGAGTGCCGCGGCACCGGCAGCCACGGCCGCGGGTGCATGATCATGCCCATCGTGATGCTCGCCCGGGATGGCCACGAACACCCAACCCGGCCGGACCTGGCGCGAGTCATGGGTGACGCCAAGGACCTCGATGCCGGCGAGCGCCGATGATCCTGCCAGGACCGATCGCAGGATGTCGCGCGACTCCAGCCGCGACACCAGGTCACCGAGGCTGCCGCCCCGGGTCGTCGACGAGCCGCCCGTACTCATCGGCCGCTGATGGGAAAGGCGCGCACCATGCGCCGGCCGAGGCTGATGGCCTCATCCCGTGCATTCGCGACGCGGACCGCATTCGGGCGCAGCACCAGTCGCCGCGCTGGGGTGCGCACGATCCAGTGCGCCCCGAATGAGGACTTGTGCATATACAGGCCGTGGTTGGGATCGTCGGGCCCAGGCGGCTCCCGGTGGCCCGGCAGGTCCACACCCCCCAGCTCGATGGCCGTCGCGCCTTCTGCGATGGCATCCCGGATGGCTGTCCATCGGACGAGGTGCATCGTGCCCGGCAGTGCGCGCCGCAGGGCCGCACGGTCCGCGGAGTAGGCCGTGGCGTGCATGCCCCCCTGGAGGAACAGCAGCAGGCCGCCTGCCAGCTGACCGTCGTGTTCCGCCACCAGCAGACGCGCCTGCCCCACTGCCAGCAAGCGCCGCCATGCGGCGAGGTAGCCGAGCTCCGGTCGCATCGCGATGCCCAGGGCGTCCGCGCGCTCGACCAGCAGCTCGCCGAAGGCGTCCATCAGCTCGCCGGTCTCGTCCCGCCGAACGACAGTACCCACCTTCTCGGCGCCCCGGACACGTTGCCTGGTGGTCTTGGCCACGCCCTCCCACGCCGACTCCGCGCTGGTGCCGGCAGGCAGTGGCAGGCGCATGACGTGGATGGACGGCTGGTATTCCTCGGTCACCACCGCGCCAAGGGCGTCCATGGCTGCCTCGTATCCCGGGTCGGCGTCCAGCTCCGGGTCCACGAACAGCTCCCGCGCGCCGACGCCTGCCAGCGCCGCACCGAGGACCCCGACGTGCGCCGCGAGATCGGCACCCGAGCCGCCGGCGTGCGCCGGGCCTCGTCGGACCGTGGCGATGCTGCCCGGGGAGAGCGGCTGGTGGCGCAACACTGCCAACACGCCATGGCCGTCACTGAAGGTGATGAATCGCGGGTCGGCACCCTGGGAGCGGCGATGGTCCGCCCAGGCAGTGCCCTGCATCACGTGGCCGCCCGGCGCTGCGACCACGCGCGCATCCCAATCGGCGGGCGCCTCGGACGTGATGTCCACCACGCGCAGGTCGGCTTCCATCCCAGAGGCCGCATCCGCCTTGGCGCGTCCCCGGTCGCGAAGGCGGCTGAGGCCGCTGAACCCGCGGTGGATCACGCGGTTCGTGACCAGCTCCCAGGCGCCGATGTACTGCCGCTCATCGCCCCCGAAGGAGGCCTTGAACGTGGCCACGCCCTCGTGGTCCGTGCCCCACATGTCGTAGCGGGCCATGCCCCGTTCGCGGGACTGCCGGATCGATTCCCACTTGACGAGGTAGTTGGCGCGAGCCGCCGCACCCTCTGTGCTGGAGGCGCCGTAACGCTCGATGACCCGGTCGCCACAGTCGAGCAGCATCAGCGTCGCCACAGCCTGTCCGTCCGCGTTCCGGGCGAGCAGCAGGCGCGCCAGCCCATGTCGGTCGAAGGCGTCGAAGGTCTCCCGGAACGCCGCGTTCGCCTCGAAGCCGACCCGCCTCGCGGTCTCCAGGTACAGCTCACCGAACGCGTCCAGGCCGGCCGCGCCCGCGTTGTCCACGGTGTGTCCCGTGCGACGCGCCTTGTTCACCGACCAGCGAGCGCTGGAGCGCAGGTCCGACCACAGCGCCGCCTCGTCCCGGGTGAGGTCGACCAGCCGCGTCCGGTCGATCTGGATGGCCGGCGTGGATCGCCAGCCGAGCTCGTGCAGCCAGTCCTGCACGGGACCGGGCTCGAGTTCCGGGTCGATGACCACATGTGACAGGCGCAGTCCGGCGGCCACACGCTGGAGGCCTTCGGTGAACGCCGCGAGGCTCGACCGGTCGAGCTGCATGGCCACCGGGCCGCGCGTCGCGTAGCCCCGATGGAACGGCCCGGGACGCATCCGGTGGAGCAACAGTTGGGCACCGACCGGACCGGACGGGGTGTCCACGACGATGCGTCGCGCGGCCCAGCCCTTGGCTGCGTTCGAGTCCGCCCACGCGGTCAGCTGGGGATACGAACCCATCGGCGCCGTGGCCACGAACTGGTCCCAGGCGTCCGGGTCGGCGCGCAGGATCGCGGCATCGAGACCAGCTCCGGGAACGGATCGGTCGGCCGCGGCCACCCCGTCGGTGGTCACGCCGTCACCCTCGATGGAGCGCCGAACGGAACAGCCGGACGGACTGCGACAGCTCGGGGATCCGCATCAGCCGACTGTACAGCAGGTACGTGGCCAGGGAGACAGGGCCCACGATGGCTAGCTGGATGAGGGCGTCCACGCGTCCCTGCCCGGTGCCGCGCCAGGCATCCACACCGCCGAGTACCAGGACCGCGACGGCCGCCGCGACGAGCGCACCCACGAGGAACCCGAGCGAGGCCAAAGTGATGGCCCGGAGGGGCACCGCATGCGTCCGGCGCCAGAGCAGCACCGAAAGCACGATGGTCTCGAACCAGCCCCCGAGTGCGACACCCAGGGCCAGCCCCCCGAGTCCCATGCTGCCGACGAGAGCGATCGACACGACCACGTTGACGCCCACGGAGCAGATGGCGACCGAGACCGGGGTCCGGGTGTCCTGGGCGCTGTAGAACGCGCGTGTCAAGACCACGTTCAGGGTATGTGCCGGCAGCCCCAGCAGGAACCAGGCGTATGCGCTGGCAGTGAGGTCCACGGTCGCGGGCGAACTGCCGAACAGCAACGTCGTGGTCGGCACGCGCAGCACGATGCCCACCATCGAGATGTACAGGGTCACCCACAGCAACAGGCGCATCGATCGATCCACCAGGCGCCGGAAGTCGACCATGTCCCCGAGTGCGATCGCCCGCGACAGGGCTGGCAGGAGGACCACGCCCATGGGGAATCCGATGACGCCCAAGGGGATCTGCAGGATCGTGAAGGCGAAGTTGTAGGCCGTCACCGACCCGACCAGCAAGGTCGTGGCGAGCGTCGTGTTGACCACGAACGTGATCTGGGTGACGCCCATGCCGATCGCCCGCGGCACCATCAGGGCGAGCGCCTTGCGGGCCGGCGGATCGCGCAGGTCGATCGTGAAGTCGTAGTGGAACCGTCGGCGCAGCAGCGGCAGCTGGATCACGAGCATCAGGAACGAACCGATGACCACGCTCAGGGACAAGCCCACGAGGCCCATCGTGGCGCCCAGCGTGACGCAGCCGATGATGATGGCCAGGTTGTAGACAACGGGCGCAAAGGCTGCCACACCAAAGCGCTGCTGGCTGTTGAGGATGGCCGACACGATCGCCCCCAGCGCCAGGAAGATGGGCGACAGGAGCATGATCCGGGTCAGTTCGATGGTGGTCTCGGTGGTGGCCGCATCGAAGCCGGGAGTGATCAGGGGCACGATCTCCGGTGCCCAGATGAACACCACGACACCGAACACGGCGAGCCCGACCAGCATCAGGTTGATGACCGTGGAGGCCACCCGCCAGGCGCGCCGCGGCGCGCCATCGGTGATGAGCGTCGTGAGCACCGGGATGAGTGCCGAGCCGACCGCTCCAGCCGCGACCAGCTGATAGATGAGGTCCGGGATCCGGAACGCAGCGAAGTACGGGTCCAGCTGCCCGTCCGCCGGGAACTGCGCAGACATGACCACGAATCGCAGCCAGCCAAGGAGTCGGGATGCCAGGAACGCGAACGTGACGATGAGACCTGCGCGCGCGAGTCCCCTGCTGGCGGCGCTCGTCACGTGCGCGGTGGTGTCGTTGGCTCCGACGTGGTCGCCCGTGGATGCGCGGCGCGGTAGCTGGCGCGCAGCCGCGCCGGCGTGACGTGGGTATAGACCTGGGTCGTGGCCAGGCTGGCGTGGCCCAGCAACTCCTGGACCACCCGCAGGTCGGCGCCGCCGTCGAGCAGGTGGCTTGCGAACGAGTGGCGCAGGGTGTGCGGCGACACGCCGTCCGGCAGCCCGGCCCGGCGCGCCAGGCCGTCGATGCGCAGCCGGATCCCCCGAACGCCCAGGCGAGTGCCGGCCGCGTTCAGGAAGAGTGCCCCGTCATCGGCAGCCACGGATGCGCCGCGGAGCCGGGGACGACCGACCTCGAGCCACTCCTGAAGGGCATCGAGGGCCGGACCGCCGACCAGCCCGATACGCTGCTTGCGACGCTTGCCCAGCACCCGGATCTCGCCCCGACGCAGGTCCAGGTCCGCGACATCGGCGCCCGACAGCTCCGAGATGCGCAACCCGGCGCCATACATGGTCTCCACGATCGCCCGATCCCGAAGCTCGAGGGCAGGCGCCTCGGCTGTCGGCTCCGGCCGCGGGACGCTCACGCGTGTCGATCCGGCAACGACGTCGAGCAGCGACTCCACCTCGGATGTGTCGAGCACCCTGGGGAGACGCTTCGACCGGCGCGGCGTCACGATCGCCGCCCACGGGTCGCTCGTCACCCAGCCAGCGCGACGCGCGTGCCGATGGAACGATCGCATCGCCGCCAGTCGCGCCGCGATGGACGCCCTGCTGAGGCCGTCCGCGGAAAGCGAGGCAAGCCACGCCCGCAGCTCGCGTCGCGACGGCGAGCGCCAGTCGGACCCGGGCTGTCCATCCAGCCATGCCAGGAACGAACGCACCGCTGACGCGTAGGCGCGCTGGGTGTGCGGCGACGTATCCCGCGCCCGCAGCGCGAGCAGGAACGCGTCGAGTGCCTCGGTCCCCGTCACGGGGCGCCGGGCTCGTCGACCCCGACCATCAGGCGGCGGGACGTTTCGCCGGCAGCTTGATGGCCACTGCGGGCGTGGCCGCGGCCTTGGTCGTCTTGGCCTTGGCCTTGCTGGCAGTGGCCCGGGACTTGGTGGCCGTGGCCGGCCGGGCGCCCCGTCGAGCGGACGGCGCGATGGCCGCCGGGTCGGCAGGACCACCGCTCAGGATCTCACCCACGCCGACCACCTCCGGCAACGCGATCGCCGCGCCGCACTTGAGACAGATGCCCGTGCCGTCCGTGTTGCGGGCGACCGCGCCCGCGTCCGTGTCGTGGACGGCGCCGACCGGTTCCCGGGATGTGGTGCAGGTGCACTTGGGGTAGCGCGAGCAGCCCCAGAAGACGCTGCCGGTGCGGCGTGCGCGTCGGGCCACGAGGTGTCCCTCGGTACACAGCGGGCAGGCGACCTCGAACGGCAGTTGATCCGGCGGCGGCGGGCCGTCCTTGCGGATGTACTTGCAGTCGGGATATCGGGAGCAGCCCACGAAGGCCCCGAATCGGCCACGCTTCTGGACCAGGGTGCCTTCGCCGCAGTCCGGACAGGCCTCGCCTTCGCCAGCCATCGCGACCGTCTCCGGCTCCTCGCCCGGGATGGGGCGCGACTCCTTGTGCTCCGGGTACAGGGAGCAGCTCAGGAACCGGCCGTTGCGACCCAGGCGGATGAGCATCGGGTGCCCCTCGGAGCAGATCTCGTCGCTCGGCTCCGTCGTGATGTCTGCTCGCTTGAGCTCCTTGCGCTTGAGGTCGACGAGCTCCTTGAAGGGCCCGTAGAACTCGCGCATGAGGGGCACCCACTCGCGTTCGCCCCGGGCGACCTCGTCCAGGCGCTGCTCCATGCGAGCGGTGAAGTCGAGGTCCACGAACTCCCCGAAGTGCTCCACGAGCAGGTCAGTGACGATGCCCGCGACCAGCTCAGGATGCAGTCGCTTCTCCTTGATGACCACGTAGCCGCGATCGACGATGGTCGAGATCGTGGCTGCGTACGTCGATGGACGCCCGATGCCGTGCTCCTCCAGCGCCTTGATGAGGGTCGCCTCGGTGTAGCGGGGCGGTGGCTCGGTGAAGTGCTGGGTGGTGGCCACCGACGTGACCTGGGTGCTCTGTCCCTCGGCGAGCTCCGGCAGGCGGGTCTGCGCCTCGTCCTCCTCGGCGTCATCGTCGCGGCCCTCGGTATACACCCGGGAGAAGCCATCGAACAGGGTGCGCGTTGCCGAGGCACGAAGCTCGTAGCGCCCAGCGGTGAGTTCCACGGACGTCGTCTCGAGCCGCTTCTCGGTCATCTGGGAGGCAAGGGCGCGCTGCCAGATCAGCCGATACAGCCGCAGCTCCTCGGACGAGAGCCACCTGGCGATCGAATCGGGGTCCCGTTGGAAGCTCGTTGGGCGGATCGCCTCGTGCGCTTCCTGGGCGCCCTTGGCCTTGGTCTTGTGGACCCGGCCCTTGGGCATCGTGTACTCGGGCCCGTAGCGCGATCCGATGACCTCGCGTGCCTCACCCATGGCGACACCCGCCATGGACATCGAGTCCGTGCGCATGTAGGTGGTCAGACCGATGCTCTCGCCGTCGATCTCGATGCCCTCATACAGCCGCTGGGCCACGGACATGGTGCGGCGAGGACTGAAGCCGAGTTTGCGGCTCGCCTCCTGCTGCAGGGTGCTGGTCGTGAAGGGCGCCGCCGGTGACCGCTTCTGGGTCCGAACGGCGACCTTGGACACCTGAGGCGTGGCGCCCCGGAGTGCCTCGGCGTGGGCCTCGGCGGTCTCGCCATCCGAGACGGCTAGGGCCTCACCGTCGATGCGCACCAGGTCCGCCGTGAAGGGATCGCCCGCGGCGGTCTGTAGCTGCGCCTGGAGGGTCCAGTACTCGCGTGCCGTGAACGCGGTGACCTCACGCTCGCGCTCCACCACCAGCCGCACCGCGACCGATTGGACGCGGCCCGCGGACAGGCCGCTGCGGACCTTGCGGGCGAGCAATGGGCTGAGGGTGTAGCCGACCAAACGGTCGACGACGCGCCGCGCCTGCTGCGCATCCACGAGATGCATGTCGATGTCCCGGGGACTGGCGAACGCCTCCCGGATGGCAGGCTCCGTGATCTCGGAGAAGGTCACCCGCCGCTGCTTGCCCACGGGGATCCCGGCGGCTTCCGCGACGTGCCACGCGATAGCCTCGCCTTCGCGGTCCAGGTCCGTGGCGAGATAGACGGTCTCGGCGCGCCCAGCGGCCTTGCTGATACTGGCGACTTCCTTGCGGCGGTCGTCGCTGATGACGTAGTCGGGCGCGAAGTCGTGCTCCACGTCCACGCCCAGCTTGCCCTTGCCGGGGTTCTCGGGGAGGTCACGTACGTGGCCCTTGGATGCGAGCACCGTGTAATCGGGGCCCAGGTAACGCTCGATCGTCTTTGCCTTCGCAGGAGACTCGACGATCACTAGATTCTTGGTCATTTGGCCGGAGTGTAGCACCGGGTCACGCTGATTCCGGCTCGCGTCCCCGATGGGGACGCGAAGTCGTCGGGGCGCGTCCCCAGAGGGCGGTCAGACGTCCCGGATGCGCTGGAGCAGTTCTTCCGCGGCCTCGTGCTCCTCCTGGTCCTCGACGCTCGGGGCGCCCGGATCCGGCAACGGCCCGGACGGCAGCGCGAGGATGGAGCTGGCCTCCACGGCCGAGAGTGGGATCTCGATGAACCGGATGATGTGCAACGGGATCGCGAACCAGGAGTCGACACGGTCGATGAAGGTCGGCTTCTTGCCGTCGACCAGGCGCAGATTGGTGCACACCAGGCTGACGTCCGATGCCTCTGGCATGCCCCGCAGGTCGCATACCAGTGGTTGCTCGTTGTTCATGTGGATGACGGCATCTCGGATCACCGCCACAGGATAGGCAGCACAAGCCGGCCTTCGGATCGGTACGGAGGTCAGGGTGCGGTGCACTCATGGAGGGTCCAAGTGGGTCGGGCGTCCACCTGGATCCCCGGGCGGCGGCAGCAGCAGTGGCCCCGCCGCCACCTGGAGTGGCCCCATGGGGATGACCCAGCCCCGCAGCTGGAGCAGCGTCAAGGCGCCTGCCACGACCACCGGCGGCTGGCCGGTCGCGCTGATGAGCGCATCACTGGATACCGGACCGTGGAGCAACAGCGCCGCGACGCTCCTCTCGACGTCGCCCAGGACTGCGAGCGCGTCCCCGGCGTGCATGGCCCGCGCTGGTCGGCCACCCCCCATGGCACCGTCAGGCACGATGCCGGGCGATCCGCCCGCGAGGCCGAGGTCGATGATGAGTTCCTCCACGCCCACCAGCGGCCGGGCGGGCGATTCACGCAACAGGGCGAGACAGCCCGCCGTAGCTGGGTCCGACGGCCTGCCGGTCGAGGCGAACACCTGTCTGCCCTGTTCCAGGGCATGCCGTGCCGTGATGAGCGCCCCACTGCCGACCGGCGCCTCGATGACGACCGTGGCGCGGCTCAGGCCGCTGATGATCCGGTTGCGGCGAGGGAAGGTGCCCTTCGTGGGCATGACATCCGGTGGGTGCTCGCTGATGATGGCACCGGAGCCATCCCGGATCGCCCGGGCGAGTGAGGCGTGCGCTCGTGGCCATCCATGGGCCAGTCCGCCACCGATGACGGCCACTGTCCGACCCCCGAGATCCAGGCTCGTCGCGTGCGCGACACCATCGATGCCCATCGCGAGGCCGCTCACGATCGTGACGCCTCGGACCGCCAGTGCTGCCGTGACCCGCGCTGCGAGTGCCCGCCCAGCGGGTGTCGGGCGGCGTGTCCCGACCACGGCCACCAGCGGTTCGGTAGCCAGCGCCACCTGATCGCCGACGCCGAACAGCACCGGCGGTGGCGGGTCGACGAGCCGGAGTGCCCGGGGATAGGCTGCATCCCACGGTGTCAGGGCCCACGCACCAAGCTCCCGCAGCCGCCGGTGGACTGCCTCGGGGTCCCGGGCAGCGGCATGGATACCCTCGAGCGTCGCAGGTCGCAGCCCACACTCCGCGGCGGCTCGGATACGTCCGTCGACGCGTCCCCGATCTGGTCGCGCAGCAGCCGACAGCACCTGCGTTGCACCACCGAATGCGGCCGCCAGGCGCGGCACCAGGTGCTCGCCCAATCCATCGACCGATGCGAGGGTGATCCACGCGGCTCGTTCCGCCGCCGCGTCCGCCGTCGAGTGGGTCACGCAGCCGCCAGGCGTTCCATGCCGTCGTCGCGCAAGGCCATGGCCGCCGAGACGGCATCGGCGCCGACACGATCGGCTCCCGTCAGGTCGGCGATCGTCCTGGCGACACGCAACGTGCGGTGGATGCCTCTCGCGCTCATGGCGGTCGATGCGGCCAGGTCGGCGAGCAGCCGACCGGCCGCCCCGTCCAGCTGGCACGCGGCCATGACGCCTCCCGCTGTCAGTCGCGCATTGGGCATCCCATTGCGGGCCACCGCGACGGCCCGCGCACTGGCGATGCGCTCGGCAACGATGCTCGACGACTCCCCCACCGGTCCCTCGATGAGGACCTCCGGCGGCACGCGGGCCATGACCACGCGCAGGTCGATGCGGTCCAGTAGTGGACCGCTCACCCGCAGCTGATACCGCGCGGCCTCGTCGAGCCGGCAGCGGCAGCGAACGCCCTGCTCCCCGTACCAGCCGCACCGGCAGGGGTTCATGGCGGCGATGAGCTGCAGCCGCGCCGGGTAGCGCACGTGGCCGTGGGCGCGGGCGATCTCGACCGAGCCATCTTCCAGCGGCTGGCGAAGGGCATCCAGCACGTTCCGGTCGAACTCGGCCAGCTCATCGAGGAACAGCACACCGCGATGGGCCAGCGTCACCAGTCCCGGCTGGAGCAACGGCCCGCCACCCACCATCGCTGCATACGAGGTGGTGTGGTGTGGCGCACGGAAGGGCCGCACCCGACGTTCCGCGGGATCGGGCCGGAGCCCAGCCACGCTTCGGATGACGGCCACCTCCTGCGCCTCGTCGTCGTCGAGGGGCGGCAGCAGGCCGGGCACGGTGCGGGCCAGCAGGGTCTTGCCGGCCCCCGGTGAGCCCACCAGCAGCAGGTCATGGCCGCCCGCAAGCGCCACCTCCAGGGCCCAGCGGGCCATGGGCTGCCCGCGCACATCGGCCATGTCCGCCGCGGCGAGACCAGGTCCCCACAGCGTGCCTGATGCTCGGCCCCGGGCCGCATCGTCGGCACCCATCGTGCCACCCGAGACCTGGTGCGCCGGTCGACGACGTGCGGCTTCCGCCGTGCGGCCGCGGGGTCCGGCGACGAGACGGGCCACGTCATCCAGGCCCTCCACGCCCACGACTTCCACGCCAGCGACCATGTTCGCCTCCGGGGCATTGCCGGCCGGCACCGCCACGCGCCGATGACCCTGGGCCGCAAGCGTAGAGACCATCGGCAGCATCCCTGGCACGGGCAGCACCTGGCCACCCAGCGATAGCTCCCCCAGCACCGCCCAGGGGCCACCCGACGCCCTGATCTGGCCGGACGCCACGAGGATGCCGATGGCGATGGCCACGTCGTACGCGGCTCCCCGCTTACGCAGGTCGGCTGGCGCAAGGTTGACCGTGATGCGCGAGAGCGGATACTCGAAGCCCGAGTTGCGCAGGGCGCCGCGCACTCGTTCGCGCGCTTCCGAGAGGGCAGCATCCGGCAGGCCGACGATGTGGCATACGGGTAGCCCTGGGGCGACGTCCACCTCCACCCGTACCAGCTCACCCCGGAGCCCATTGACCACCGCAGTCACCAGTGTCGCAAACATGCGTCCCAGTCTGGTGAGGG